>CAZZCF010000033.1:0-34053 GCA_964652955.1 uncultured Leptospirales bacterium | reverse complement strand
TCTCCAACCGTTTCACGATCAATGCCTTGCATTGTCAATCCCGTCGCCTCAGCGCATCCGATAGTGGTTGTATTTCCAAATCGGCAGCATTATACCAACGCCCCTACCGTTTGTCAACAGCATTTTCGCAATACTTTCGCGTTTTTGCTGCGCGAAGCTTTTAGCACTTCGAGTTAGCAAAAACTTTTAGTAATTCCATCAACTGTTTTTATTGCACTCTTCATTGAGATAATATCTATTTTCAAGCTATACGTTTTATCTTGAAAAGATAAATTTTATAAAGAGGAGAATCTTAATGGAAATATCAAAAAACTTCAAAGCCTGGCCAAAGGGCAGACCCCGGTCACTGAACTATCCTGAGATCCCCGTTCATCAAATGCTCTATTCAACAGCAAAGAAGTATCCCGATATGGTTGCCATGAGGTTTATGGGAATAGAGATTACCTTTGGGGAATTGGAAGCTCTCTCCACACGCTTTGCTCATGGGCTCATTTACAGGGGTGTGCATAAGGGTGATCGGGTGGCAATACATCTCCCCAACTGCCCGCAGTTTGCCATAGCCTATTACGGCTGCATGAAGATTGGTGCTGTTTTCGTTCCCTGCTCTCCCCTTTTAGTTGAGCGGGAAATGGAATATCAACTGAACGACTCGGGAGCAGAGACGATTATCACCCTCGATCTTCTTTCTGGTTCTTTAAAAAATATTTTAGACAGAACAAAGGTCAGAAACCACATAGTTACCACCATACCTGACAACTATCCTCCCCTCACGGCCCCCCTCAGGATGTTGAAGAAATCTCCAATCGATGAGGGAGAGGACTTCCTCTCTCTTCTCAATGAAAGCAATGAAGATCCGATCAATGTGGATATAGATCCGAAGCGGGACATCGCTCACCTGGGCTATACCGGGGGCACAACCGGGCTCTCAAAGGGAGTTATGATGACCCACTTCAATGTCATCTCGAACGTAATTCAGATTGCCCACTGGTTTGGGGGAGGGGATGTCGTATATAGAGATGGCATCTTAACCTATGATATGAGCTTGATGAAGGAAGAGGTGGGCAATTTCGATAAGCCGGAGATTGAGAGAATGACGGTTCTTGTGGTCGTCCCCTGGTTTCACGTCATGGGCTCCATCGGGTATCTCAACTTTCCGATTTACAGTGCTCTGACAATGATTGTATTTCCCCGCCTCGATACAAAGGAGTTTATCCGTGCGGTGGAGAAATACCATGCCGATGTGATGGGGGGAGCCCCCCAGCTCTATATCCCGCTGCTTGAGGATCCGGAGTTCGAAAAGGTGGATATGTCTCGAATCAAATTTGCGGTCTCGGCGGCGGCGCCGCTTCCGGTCCCTGTCATGGAGAGGATGCTCAACGCCTTTTCAGGAGTGGTCTGCGAGGGGTACGGTCTCACCGAAGTAACCGGTATGGCCACTATGAATCCACCCAGCAGGGAGGCATCGAAGACGGGTTCGGTAGGGCTTCCGGTGTTTGATACATTTGTTAAAATCGTTAACATAGAGGATGAGAGGGTTCTCTCACAGGGAGAGGAGGGGGAGATATGTGTGAGGGGCCCCCAGTGCTGCCAAGGCTACTGGAAGAGACCTGAAGAGACCAGCGACGTTCTTAAGGACGGCTGGATCCACACCGGCGACATCGGCTACGAAGATGAGGACGGATATTTTTACATTACCGACCGGAAAAAGGATCTCATCATCTACAAGGGATACAATGTCTATCCGAGGGAGCTCGAAGAGGTACTTTTCGCGAACCAGAAAGTGGTTCAATGCGCCGTGGTGGGGAAAAAATCAGAGAAGGGCGGAGAGATGCCGGTGGTATTTGTCCAACTCAAACCGGATGTCAGCGCTTCGGCTGAAGAGATTATGGAATATGTTAACGATAAGGTCGCTCCATACAAGCATATCCGTGAGGTTCATTTTATAGATGAGATGCCGGTGAGCGGCGCCGGCAAAATTCTGAAGAGGGTGCTCAGAGAAAGGCTTTGATGAAACTCCTTCGCCATCTTCTCGGATATACCGTTGGTTTTAGCATCTTTGCAGTTCTGATACCTGTGAGTATCTATTACTTCTCTTCGCGCGTCGACGCTCTTCTCGGTCTTGTGCGTTTCGGCAATTCACTTCTCAGATTAATTACCGCAATTCCGGTCCTGAGCTTCGGCGTTTTCTTCGTCCTCTGGTCAAATCTCTTCCTGTTAATCCGCGGGAAAGGAGGGCCGGCCGATGGCTTCGGTGTTGCTCTGAGTCCCCGAACGGAACAACTGGTAATAAGCGGTCCGTACCGTTATACCCGCAACCCGATGGTCTTCGGTGCGCTCACCTCGTATGTTGCCCTTGCCCTCTTCCTGGGATACTACAGCGGGGTGGCGCTCCTCGCTGTTTTTATTCCTGTGGTGATACTCTATCTTAAGTGGGTAGAGGAGCCGCGGCTACTCACTGATTTCGGTGACGAATATGTAAAATACCGGGGAAGCGTTTCGATGCTTCTCCCCCTCCCGTCGAAAGAGGAGCATTGTATCCATTCAGCTTAAACCGATGCTGAGCTTCGCTCGCTGAGGTGTAGCCGGCATCTCTGATTCTTTTGCTTGACTTGTTGCGAAAGGGTACATATATATAGAGTGGTGTTCTTGTAACCGGGAGAGAATCGTTCTGCCGATTACGAGGGAATTGACTATCGTCACCGTAAACGGATTTTTTCATTGAAAGAAAAAGAAAACAGCTCCCCGCTCGCTGACAAGGGCAGTACGCACCTCTTCGAAGGAGCCGGAGATAATGATGAAGAGGCTCTTTACAGGAGCTATATTGAATCAAAGGCTCGCTATTACCGTAATATACTGCGGAAACAGGATCAGGAGCTCCTGAAGAAAATTCAGAAAATACCCGACAGCTGGGATGGCTACGAAAAGAATGGAAACAGCCTTGTACTGTCCAGCGATGTGAAGAAGAGATTGTCCGATATAAAAAAGGCAAAGTCGTTGGATCTCAAGTTTGAAGGAATGTTCGCCTCTCATCTGGTTCAGATCGAAGATATACTCATGTCCTGCCTCAATTATCGATATATTCCCAAGGAACGACTTGATGAAGCGAAACTCTCTGCGGATAGCCTTCTTCCCGAGATAAATGAGCACATTCCGGAATTCAAGCATCTCCTGCTCGACCTTGCCAAGCGTTCGGTGAGCGATCTCTACTATCTGATGATAGCATATATACGGTTTTATAAAAAAAGGACCTTTTCCTTTACCACGGACTTCGCGGAGTTCCTGAGCGATTCTATCAAGATCTTCATCGAGTATGAGAGATTGGCTGAGATGCTGGGTGAATTAATCGCCTATAGCAATTCGTTGAATCGCTTTTTCCCAATGAGCTCAAATGTTATTGGCTGGCGACTCAATGAATTCGATCTGCGGGATTTTCTCGAAGACCAGCGTGACACCTTGTTTTCCTTGAATAATCTGAAGAGAATAGCAACCGAAGCGTACAACTTCAAGAAGAAGCTGAAGCAGGATCACGATTTCATCACTTACTATTATAATCACAATGACGGAAAGCTCTTTCGATACAATTTCATCGTGAATGCACTTTCGCAGAAGCTGCAGGAGAACCGGATTACGAGTGAGATGTTTGAGGGTATCAGCGAAATACGGCATACTTTTATCCTGCTCAAACAGCACTTCGAGAAGAATGGCATTGAGTGGTTCGGTCCCGGCAAGATGAGGTATTATCGACTCCTGGAGTTTCTGTATAAATGCTGCAAAATCATTGAATTCATTTATTTGCGTGCCATGGAATACGAACGGCTTCAGGAGTTTCGCGATGAGTTTTTGCTTCCGGTTGAGAAGGAGTTGCGACAGTTGAGCAAGTACATCGGCACGTATTGGCAATCATAACGCTCCCGCGTTGATATCCCCCCAGGAGTGATATCATATTAACGGCGCTGTCCCATAATTCAGGGATGCTGTCTTCGCATGGTTGAGGATTTGTGGGCGATATTCGAGGGATATCCCCCATGAGGCAGCTCAACCGGCTCCGTTCTGCAATTGATACTCTGAAGCCGAATGGTTTGGTTCAGAGTTTTGGCGCGTCCTTTTTATCTTCTTCAATTTGATCCATTACCTTGAAGTCGAGGACGTATTCAAAAACCCCCAGATACTTTCCATCTTTGTCCCTGAGAGCGATAAATCGATTGAGAATTCTCGGTGCCAGGCTGGGAATCCAGAATTCGGCTTCGTCCGCCTTTCCGCTTTTAAAATCTGATAGTATCTTTTCAACTTTTGGAAGCGTCTCTTTCTTCATGCAGTTGCGTACATCCTGCCCCTCTATTTTTTCCCTTTTAAATCGGAAAAATCTCGTTTCCAATTGATTGGCATACTGTACACAGTCGTTTTTGTCGACAAACATCATCTCAAAAGGCAGGGCATCCATCAGAGCTGCGATTTCTTCATGTTTCATATTTTTGATCATAAGGTAAGCTTCCTTTCCACTTGAATATGTAACAGAGGAGATTCAACCTCATCTTGTGCATGGGCAATCCTATTGATATTCTTATATCCGGTCAAGAGTTTTCTCACAGTATTCATGGAAGCAGTTATTTTCAAAAATATTATTGATTTTGTGAGGGGTTATATCAGCATTCTGACCGGCTGCCTTTTATACCGGATAAGAGCAGCTCACTTTTTTATCATAATTGTGGTGGAGCTATGAACAGTGAAGTAAATCTCGAAGAACTGACATCGCGCTTGAAAGAAGATCCCTATGCCAGATTTCTCGGCGTGGAGATTGAACAGATTAAAAAGGGATATGCCCGCTGTTCTCTCGTTGTCACCGAGGATATGCTCAATTTTGTGGGGCTCCTTCACGGCGGGCTCGTCTTCAGTCTTGCCGATGTTGCTTTCTCCGCTGCCTCGAACAGCGATCATCTTCCCTCATACGCCCTGGACGTGAGCGGCTCCTTTCTGAAAACCGCACAGGTTGGCGATCGGCTTGTCGCCGAGGCGAGTCTCATTCACACAACAAAGCGGACGGGCGTTTACCGGATGGAGGTTCGCAGGGGCGATGATCTCATTGCCCTGTTCAACGGTACGGTGTTTCGTAAGGTTTCGGGAGAGTAGCCCGAGAGGCGGCAGATGCGGAATCGGAATTATGGAAAGAGGCGATGTGCATTCCCGCAGGATGAACAACCCGTGATTCCTGGCAAAAAAAATCTTGACAAAACAGAGCGCTCACGGAATGAAAATTAATGTTTCACTTGTCTAATTTTTAGTTGGAGGTATATTTTCTATTGACAGACAGTGCACTCTCGTGCATACGAGTCTCGTACGAGAGGTATATTACCAACGGATAATGGCAGAAGAGACGTTTTGAGAGGGTTTCTTTCGATTTCAGGTTACCAGTGCTATTCAGCTCATCATGTGATGAGATTGTGATGCTCTTTTGAAATAGGGAAACCTCCTCTATTGAGAGGAGACAATCATGCCAACCTACGAATATGAATGTTTGGAATGCAAATATCGGTTTGAAGCCTTTCACTCGATGACAGCAGAGCCGATTAAGAAATGCCCGAAGTGTGGCGGAAAAGTCAAGAAACTCATCGGGGCCGGAGCGGGCATCATTTTCAAGGGATCGGGATTTTACGTTACCGATTACAAGGGATCAAAGGGAAACGGAAAAGCGGCCGCTGCAAAGCATACGGGCAGTTCGACAGATTCCGGCACGGAAACCGCTGCGGGCGCATCGAAGTCGGAGAGCACCGAAACCGCTGCGAGTAAACCGAAATCCGATAAAGCTGAGAGTGCGTAATCCCGAGCGGGATATGCAGGGGATCTATCGGTCCGAAGAAACTCCCACCTCATTAAATCACACGCGCACAAAAGTATTTCTCCGACGGGCTTGTTCGGTTTGTTTCTTCTTCAAATGTTCTCTTGAACAGAATCGGTTCCGTTATCTATTGGAGGTAAATCCCGCCTGTGTCATCACAGCTCCTTCCTGAGGGCCTGTGCTCGTTTCTGATGATAGATGCTCACCAGATACTTCTCCATCATCATAATCCCCGCCTGTGGGATAACCTCGTCTCTGAGCTCGTATCCGATGAGCGAATCAGTGAATTCCCTGATGGCCTCATAGGAACGGATGGTGTGGGGAGAAACAAGGAGGTACTCCGCATCGGATATGAGCAGTTTCTTGCTCCTTCTCGGGTAGAGAATCTTCCGCGCGTTATAAACCGGTATGATTATTTTCGCATTCTGTTCCTGCAGTTCGGTGATGATGCTATCGACCTCCGATTCGTTTTCAGGAATCAGCTCGATCATTGATGAGAGGGCGATGACTGGTGCGGCGGCATTGATGATCTTCTTATATATCTGTCTCGTCTGTTTGTCAAATACCGGTCGCTTTTCAGTGCGCGTTTTTCTTGTTCCCGGTGCGTGGATGCCCTGCTTTCTGGTAAAAAGAGAGAGGATGAAGTCGATAATAATACGCAGGAGCGACCGCTTCTCTTTTTTCAGCTCCACCGATGGTTGCTCTTCCTGCTCTTCGGTCTCGCGCTGCAGGTACTTCTCATAGTCGGCGATTGCCGATCTGAGCCGCTGTACGCCATCGGTATCAGTGCGCAGCACCGCATCGATATTTGCTGCGCCTCCCGAGAGGAGGTTCTTCGCCGCGGTGTAGACCAGCGCTAACTGCTTTTCCGCTTTCTTCCTCGCGGCATATGACAGCTCATGTTTTTCGGGTTCATGAATGATAACCTGATTCAGTTCTGTGAAGAGCGTCGTGAGCGCTGCACCGTCAATGTAGCATGTTTTCCCCTCGTCATCTCTGGCGGGTATGATTGCGTTTTCCTTCAGGTGCGCGCTCTCATGCCAGCTCTTCATGATTTCATCGGTTACCTCGACGAGTGAAGCGGTGATGTCGGATTCGGTGCACAATCGATGTTCTCTGATAAATTTTATGATGTCTTTTCCTGTGGTATGAACCGGGTCGAGAACGGTATCGACCTTTAAAACGCATTGCAGGATTGCGTGTATGTTCTTTATCTCGATCATATCCCGTTCCGATATGGTCGAGGAGAGATCGTCGAGGAGTATGTTGAAAAGGTAATCGAGCTTCGAATCGCGGTAATCACTGATATCGGTGCTCAGTATGCCGAACTTCTTAAGACGTCTCATTATGAATTCGGAATAATTTGAGATGATCTCCTTGAGCCGCTTGATGTTTATTGACTCTCGTACCGAATCGTAATTGTCAGCATGGAAGCAGTAGTCCTCTGCGACCTCTATCTTGCTCTGATCGAGGCGATAGTTCTTGAAGGTGAAAATATTCTTTCCGAGCTGTAATCGGATGAGCCTGGCAAGGTCTTTCCGGTTCTGTGCCCGCTTCAGCAGCGCCGAGAGATTAAAGAATCGATACTGCCGAATGAGGTTCATCAGGCTCTCGAGAGAAATCTCATCCCGGAGGGAGATGAGCTTCTCGTAGGATTCATTGTTGAGCAGGATGGTATATTCAACGGTTTCTGTTACATTGAGCTTTTTGCTTTCGTTGTCTACATTAAAGTCGAAGGTGACAACTCTTCGAATCTGCTCGGGATAATTTTTTGAGAGCAGATCGAGGAGATAGTGGATGTTCTTTTCTCTGTTTGCTGTATGGGGTATCTTGATATTTCTTGCTACCTTGAGAGAATCGATTGTTGCGAGCGGCCTGTCGAATTCTGGTGCCGATCGATTCTGCGTTATGAGAATCTCGTTGAGCACATCCAGCAGATACGGTTCTCTCAGTGTATTCTTGTCCAGGAACCCGTAGTCTTCGAGCAGTTCATGTATATCGTTATAGGCCATCGGTCAATACTGCTGCTCTCCATGAGGTATCGAGTGATTTGTCGAGCTAATCATATTGAAATCATAAGAAATATTTTTGTCAAGAACTTGCGTGTCGCATGTATCGGAAATGAGGCCCTCTATCGCCCTTCGGTCGAAATCGATTCCATATAGTGAACGAGATGCTCGGATTCGATTGATTCCTGTTCACCGGTTTCCATATTCTTTACGGTCAAGCGGTTTTCCCTGATCTCCTCGTCCCCGATGATGAGCGCAGCTCGTGCATTCTCCCGGTCGGCCTTCTTGAGCTGTGATGCGATGCTCTTCGAGGCCGGATCGAGATCAACGGAGATGTGATTCTCTCTCAGACGGCCCGAGAGCTCTAATCCCTTTTGATAGGCCTCGGTGCCGGAATAAACAATGAAAACATCGAGCCGGTCGCTCTCGGTTCTCTCTTCCATGAGTAGAGCGATTCGTTCAATGCCTGCGGCGAATCCTACGGCAGGAGTTGGCCTCCCGCCAAAGGTTTCAACGAGGGTATCGTATCTGCCGCCGGCCGCGAAGGCGTTCTGTCCTCCCAGCCGGTCAGAGACGAACTCGAAGGTCGTTCGCGTGTAATAATCGAGCCCCCTCACCAGATAGGGATCTTCCTCGTAGGCTATTCCACCGGTGCCGAGGTATTCCTGCAGCGCTGCATGATGTGCGGTGCATTTCTCGCAGAGATATGATGTAATCACGGGGGCGGTGCTCTTCAGCTGCTGACAGCTCTCGTTTTTGCAATCGAGAAGTCTGAGTGGATTCTTGCCGAGCCGTCTCTGACAATCCTGGCAGAGGCTCTCCCGGTGCTCGGTGTAGTATTGTATGAGATCGGCGATGTAGCGTGGTCGGCACTGCTGGCATCCGATTGAGTTGAGGAGCAGCGAGTAGTTTCCGAGACCGAGGTGGCTGTTAATCATATCCATTATAGCGATGATCTCGTAATCGTAGTAGGGGAGATCGCTCCCAAAAAATTCGGCACCGAATTGATTGAACTGCCGCAACCGCCCCTTCTGTGGTCGCTCGGCTCTGAACATCGGTCCGAAATAGAACAACTTGCAGGTCGATCGCCTGTTGTACTCTCCATTCTCAATATAGGCGCGGACAACCGAGGCGGTTCCTTCCGGTCTCAGCGCGAGACTTCGGCCGCCTCTGTCTTCAAACGTGAACATCTCCTTCGAGACAATATCGGTTTCATCGCCGATGCCGCGAGAGAAAACCTCGGTGTATTCCATAATCGGAATGATTATCTCCCTGTAGTTGAAAATTCTGAATACCTCTCGCACCGTATTGAGTATGAAGTTCCATTTCTCAATCCGGTCGGGGAATATATCCTCAATGCCGGGCGGTTTTTTGAACATCATTGGCTCCCCTTGCGTAAATAATAGTATATGGAACCGGAGCTTTACAGATTTCGCGGACGATACGTGAACGGGTGCTCATCTGTTATCGAACAATTTTGTACTGCTGTTGAAACAATGTTAATTTCATAGAGAATCAATACAATAACTATTTGTTCTCTTTTTGCTTTCCGGTCATGCTCGTTCTTACAATCTCCTCCTGAAGATAGCATGATCGGCTACCGGTTTATCGAAGGTTATATGATACACCTTTCCCGGCTGGGCCATGCTGACCTTCTCGCCGCTGTCATCTATCTCCAGAACGGTAACGGTGTCGTCAGTTATGGTTTCCCCGATGGGGAAGATAGCTTCAATCCGCTCATCGGCATAGACAGGGTTGAAGGTCTTCACCGGTACGGTGTTACCGGTCGATCCGTCGGAGATCCGGTAGCCGAGAAAGAGAACCTTCTTGACATAGGAGAGGGAAGTGAATTCACTCTCGAACTCATTGAAGAGATCATCAGTATAGGGGCGGTGACTGACCAGATCGAGCTCTTCTTTCCAGAGGGGGAGCAGTTTTGCATAGTCGCCTCCCCGGGTGTAGGTATTGACCGCCTGCCTGTAGATCCGTGTTGTGTTTGCGGTATAGTAGAGCGATTTCATTCGCCCTTCGATTTTAAAGGCGTCAACACCGGCGTCAATGTACTCCGGGATTTTCTCGATAAGGCAGAGGTCCTTCGATGAAAGGATTTCCGTGCCCCGTGCATACTCATCAATCTGCAGGAAGCTTCCCGGTCTCTTCTCTTCTACCAGCGCGTACCTCCATCGACAGGGATGGGAGCAGTCGCCCTGATTGGCATCCCGCCCCGAGAGGTATCGGCTGAGCAGGCATCTCCCGGAATAGGAGATGCAGAGGGCACCGTGAACGAAAATCTCGATTTCGGCATCGGTGAGTTTCCGTATACTCCGTATCTCATCAAGGGTTGTCTCCCGGGCGAGAACGATACGCTTTATCCCGAGACTGTTCCAGAAATTGACCGAGAGGTGATTGAGGGTTGACATCTGCGTTGAGAGCGACAGGTCCCGTTCAATTCCCTCTTCGCGCAGGAGGAGCAGCATGCCGGGATCGGAAATCATAATCGTATCAACGGGGAGATCCCGTATCTGTGTGATATACCGGCGAGCGGGTTCGATATCATTTTCGTGGAGGAATGAGTTGAGGAGAAAGGTGGTTTTCACCGAATGCTTCCGGCAGAATCGGATCGCCTCCTCGATTTCAGCGAGCGAAAAGTTTCCCGATTGCGCCCGGAGATTGAGCTCTTCGCCACCGAAGTATACCGAATCAGCCCCATAATAAACGGCGAATTTCAGCTTCTCAAGGTTTCCGGCCGGAGCGGCGATTTCAACGCTTTTTCTGTCGGTCGATGAACCCATTTGCAATCCCTTTTTGATAGAACGCAACTGCTCGCAGGTGATCTGAGAGCTTTCTGGAAAAGTAGTGTGATCCGTCATTTCGAGAAACGAAGTACAGATAATCATCTTCGGCCGGCTGGAGCGCGGCGCGTATGGATGCGAGCCCCGGAGAGCATATCGGCGTGGGGGGGAGCCCGCCGTGCACATAGGTGTTGTAGGGGGACCGGTTTTTCAGATCGCTGACGGTGATGGCCCCCGTAAATTTTTTCACGGCATATCTGACGGTGGGATCGCAGTCGAGCTTCATTCCCCTCCGTAAGCGATTATAGAATACCGCTGCAATAGCATTCCGTTCCTCGGGCATCCTTGCTTCTTTTTCTATCATTGATGCAATCGTCAGGAGCTGATGCGTGTTCAGTCCCAGCCGCTGCAGTGCAGACCGGTCGATCCGTTTCAGAACCGCTCGCAACCGCTTGACCATAACGGCTGCGATCTCCCGCGCATCAGTTTCTTCCGAGAAAATATAGGTGTCGGGGAAGAGATACCCTTCAGCTGATGGTGCCGTAATACCCAGCGATCGCAGAAACCTTTTCTCCGAGGTGCAGCTGATGAAGGATCGATAACCGGTTATTCCACGGGCGGCGAGCCGTTCTCCTGTTTGATAGAGGTTGAATCCCTCAGGTATGGTGACCTGACGCCGTACGGTGTCGCCCGTTACCAGCTTTTTGAGAATCGCCGCGGATGACATTCCCCGGTGTATGATGTATTTCCCCCGCTTGATATTCGTATTACCGGTGAGTATGCCGTAAAGGGTGATGAACTGCTCGCTTCTGATGAGATTCAGTCTCTTCAGTTTGATGGAAACCGACTTCAGGGAATCACCGCTTTTAATGGTCAGGGTCTCTTTTTGCATTTGCGGAGGTGGCGAGTTGATATATATGAGCAATCCAATTGCGATCAGAATCGCACCGGCAATGAGAGAAGGTGATCGCATATTTCTCATGATCCTGTTTCCGATATTTTGAGAGTTTCCCTTCGGGTGGAGGAGATGTCGCCTGAAGCTCCGGGCATGACCATCTGTTTCCCCTCCGAAAAGAGCATCGCCTCCAAAAACGGCGGCAGTCTGTACTCATGCCGTCAGACTGCCTCGATACGGGAAAATCACTTTACCTACAGTATAGATACTATTCATTTCAAGTATAATTTTTTATTTTCAGCAAAATAGTTTGGGTACTTTTCTGCCGGGAATACTGAAGGTTTTGTTTATCTGTTTTACTGTCAGTATGCACATCGGTTACACGGTCGGTGAATGGGATTATCTGAACATCCGGTGAGGTGAATAGTTGTTGACTTTATTTGAAAAGCGGGAACATGATTGGTGCGCACATTCATATCCATTGCGTTTGAGATGCTGACGGCACTCTCTTTCTGCTTCCGGATGCGCGTGACTGTTGCAGGGCAACGGTGTTTTCAGTGATTATCGTAACGGGGGGAGTGGATCGATGACGGGGAATAAAATTTGCAGTACCTCTTCAGGCACAGTTCAGCGGCGACTGATAGCTGTTCTCGCACTCATCGTCTCGTTTCTGCTGTTAACCGATTCTCACTTCACTGCTGCGGAGAAGAACGCCATCTACCATAACAATCGAGGATGGGAGCATTTAAAGCGTGATGAGACCTTCAAGGCAATTCTGAATTTTAAGAATGCCCTGAAGAAAAATCCTCGCTATCTCGATGCGATTATCGGGCTTGCCTCCGCCTATCTCTCAACGGAGGCCTATGGTGAATCCCTGAAGCTCTTCAACCGTGCGCTCAAGCTGGATTCGAAAAACGGTGACGCCCTCGCCGGAAGGGGCTTTGCCCTCTCCGGTCTGGGACGATATAAGAGCGCTCTGAAATCATTCGATGAGGCGCTTGAAATCTCTGCAGCAAATCTCGATGCGAAATATGGCATGGCGGAGATCTACTATCGCATGGGCAAACGGATATGGGCCAAGCGAAAGCTCGAAGGTATCCTGCGCGTGAATCCCTACCATTACCGCTCGCTGCTCATGATGGCGGATATTAAGAGCAGTGAGAAGAGACTTGATGATGCCAAGGCGCTCATTGAAAAGGCTATCGCCGCCAATGAAGAGCTTCCGCTCGGCTATGTCAGCTATGGGAAGATACTCCTGCGGGAGTATCAGCGAAACGGAAGTGAAGATTATCTGAACGAATCCATTGAAGAGTTTAAAAAGGCTCTCTCCATACGACCGGATGACTACCTCGCCAATCGCTACATGGGTTTCATCTCCCTGTTCCAGGAACGGTATAATGACGCAATCTCGTACTTCAATGCTGCACGAACCGTCAATCCGAAGAGCGTGGTGTCGCTCTACGGCATTGCACTTGCCAATGAAGGGATGGGGAATCTCGAAGAAGCGGAGCGCTTTCTTTCGAAGACGATGGTCTGGTATCCCTCTGATGCGGTATTGCAGGCGAAGCTTGAGGATCATCTCGTTCTGAATAGCTATAAGATCGGCCACCCCTCGAGAATAGCTCTGTATAAACAGCATCTCTCCCGCGCACGGGACCGAATGAAGAAGAAGCTGTCGCTTCAGGCGATAATGCATCTGAGACGAGCCGTCATGCTCAATCCGGCGAAACGGGAAGCGCGGGAGCTTTTAGGGGATTATTATCTCTCGCAGGATTATTATCGGTTTTATATCACCGAGCTGAAACATCTCCTGATGTTGTATCCGGATGAGTATCAGGATGCATTGAATCTGGCAATTATCAGACGGAGGAATCGACTCTCTCATCATGCAGGCTATGCTACAGAGCCACCCCCGCGCGATGTTCCGCGGGTGCTTGTCCTCGATTTCTGGTCAGGAGGAATGGTATCAACCCATTATGATGCCGGGACGGTCATCGCGAACTATCTCACCTTTACGCTCGCACAGTTCGGGAGGCTCATGCCTGTCGGTGTGAGCAGGAGACTCGAGATGCTGAAGGGCCTGCCGGGTGGTGAGGATCTGATTGAGCGGGCGCTGGAGCGGGTTGCCGAATTGGTCAAAGAGGATGAGAAGGTTGATTTCATTGTGTACGGCGATTTCCGCGAAGGGACGAACTTCGTTACGATTGATGTCCGCATACTTAACTTTCACAATGGAGTGGTCATCGGCGAATTCACGCTTACCGAGACAGGGAAGGACAATCTCCCCCTCCTTGCCCTGCGGAGCGCGCGGAGAATATATGAGCGTATTCCCTATCAGGGGAGGGTGTTGAAGCTTAACGAGCAGAAAATTATTGCCAACCTCGGAAGCTTTGACGGAATACAGAAGGATGATCTCTTTACCGTGTATAAGGTAAGCGAGCTGCGGGAAAGAAAGATACAAGTGCTCTTCAAGGTTGATGAGGTTGATACGCTCATATCCGCCATGAAGCCGGTACGGAAAGGTGATATCACCCTTATCGATGAAGGTGATACGATATATCCGCTGAAGAAGAGAAGAGCACGACTCCTGGAGTAGGAGCTGTTGCGCTCCCCCCTCCCTGCATTCTGTCTCGCAGGGCAAAATAATTATGCATGCTCTTTAATTTCCTTGACAGGACAAAAAGGTATAATTTATTGAGTAAGTGCTCACTCATATTTCGGGATGAGCACAGAATCGATCAAAGGAGTAGGGTATGAGCTCTGATCTGATAAAAGCGAATTTAAATCTCTATGCGGTTTTACAGAATCTCGAGGATATTGTCAGGTACGACCCCGAGATAAACTCTCTGGCGAAGAATTGGGATGTCGTGATACAATTCAGTGTCAGAGGGGGGCCGAAGGCGCATATTGCTTTCAAGGATGAAGTGTGTCGTGTTGTCCGGGGAACCTATCGGGGCCCCGATATCAAGCTCTTCTTTACTTCACCGGCGCATTGCAGCAGGATGTTCGACAATAAGGGGAATCCCATCCCCCTGAAGGGTTTTACCAAAATTGGCTTTCTTACGAAGGAATTTCCCAAGCTGACTGAACGGTTAGAATACTATCTGAAACCGACCGATGATCTGTTGAAGAATAAGGATTACCTGGAGATGAATACGCGGTTGACACTGAATACGGCACTGTACGCTGCACGGGAACTGGCGCTGCTCGATCCCGTTGGCATCGCCAGGGCCGCCCATATCGGAACGGGTGTTGTGCAGCTTAGAATTCGAAATGGCCCCTCGGCATATATTAACTTCAAGAATGGAGAGATCGAGGTTGAAAAGGGCGATTGGGAGAAGCCGATGGCCCTCATGGAGGTCAAGAATCTCAGAATTGCGAATGATCTCTTCAATGGCAGGGTTGATTCCTTTGCTGCCGTTGCCGCTGGCGACATTGTTGTCAAGGGAAAGATAATGATGGTTGAATCACTATCAGTGCTCTTCGACAGAATACCGATCTACTTATCATAAATGAGGGAGAGGATTCCATGAAAACATATACCTATCGAAAATCACAGTCACTCTTCAAGAAATCCACGAAGCTCATCCCCTGCGGCATATACGGCCACTTCAGCCCGGCACCGAATATCCCGGCAGTGGATTATCCCTTCTTCTCCGCCCGGGCGAAGGGAAGTCACTTCTGGGATGTTGACGGGAATGAGTTCATCGACTATATGTGTGCCTACGGCCCCATGGTGCTCGGGTACAATCATCAGAAGGTGGATGCAGCGGCATTGAAGCAGCTGAAACTGGGGAATTGCGTTACCTGTGCGCCATCGGTTATGGTGGAGCTTGCCGAATATATGGTCGCTCTCATCAATGGAATGGAATGGGCGTATTTTGCCAAGAACGGGGGTGATGTGACCAATCTGGCCATTATGGTGGCACGGACGGCTACCGGAAGAAAGAAGATCGTCATGGTCGGTGGCGGGTATCACGGTGTTACTCCCTGGATGCAGGGAGCAGGGCACTATGGCGTTGTGGATGAGGATGTCGAGAACATCATCGTTGTCGACTGGAATGACTACGGTGCTTTCGAAAAGGTCGTTGCTGAACATCCTGGTGAGATTGCAGGATTCATCTCCACTCCCTATCATCATCCCGCCTTTGCTGACAACGAATTACCCGCTGATAACTACTGGCAGAAGGTCGAGACCCTCTGCCGGAAAGAGGGAATTGTGAGCATCATTGATGATGTTCGTTGCGGCTTCCGGCTGGACATGCGGGGATCGCATATGTATTTCGGATTTCAGCCGGACCTCGTTTGCTTCTGCAAGGCCATGGGCAACGGTTATCCTATCTCTGCGCTCATGGGAACAGCAGCATTGAAGAATGAAGCGGCAAAGGTTTTTTATACCGGGAGCTACTGGTTCTCCGCGGTCCCCATGGCAGCTGCACTGGCAACGCTGAAGGAATTGAAGAAGATCAATGGACCGAAAAAAATGCAGGATACGGGGAAAAAACTCCTTGATGGAATGGTTCGTATCGCTCAAAGTTATGGATACGATCTCAGAGTAACAGGCATCTCCTCAATGCCGTATTTGAGGATAACGGATGATGAGAGTATGATGCTCCATCAGGAATGGTGCGCCGAGTGCACCAAGCGGGGTGCATATTTCACCTCTCATCACAACTGGTTTATATCCGCTGCCCATACCGAGAAGGATGTCAAGAAGACGCTGAACATCGTTGAAGAGGCCTTCAAGGTTCTCAAGAAGAAGTACGGATAGGTGCGCAGGGGTGAGCTCTTTTCTGCCTCGTACTGCAATCGTATCTTATGTACAGTGCAGATCGAGCGTTTATTCCCGGTGCTCTTATCGAATGAGTATATGTTTAGTAAAAGATACCCGAAAAAGGGTATGACTATTTCCTGATGGTGAGGAGGAGCATATGCCAATTACCGATGCGGAGATAAAGGATCTGAAAGAAAAGGCGTGGCAGATCCGGCGAGACATCATTGATACCACCCGGTGGTCGGGCGGCGCCCATATCGGGGGCGGGCTCAGTATCGTTGAGATGCTGGTATTGCTGTACTGGAAATATCTCAACATTGATCCGAAGAATCCCAAGTGGGATGAAAGAGACCGGGTCGTGCTGAGCAAAGGGCATGGTGGTGTCGGTTACGCACCGGTGCTCGCACGGAAGGGATACTTCGATTTTGACCTCCTGAAGGAGTTCAATCACTTCAAATCACCCTTCGGCATGCATCTCGATGGAAATAAGGTGAAGGGCGTTGATGCGTCAACCGGTTCGCTGGGTCATGGACTTTCCATGGCAGTTGGTCTGGCAATGGGCGCCCGATTGCAGAAGAAATCGTGGCGTACCTACTGCATTCTCGGCGATGGCGAATGCAATGAAGGATCGGTCTGGGAGGCTGCCATGGCGGCACATCGCTTTAAGGTGACGAATCTCGTAACCTTTGTTGATAGAAATCAGCTGATGATAGATGGGCCCACCGAGGTGATAATGCCGCTCGAGCCCTTCGCTGACAAGTGGAAAGCTTTCGGATGGATTGTCAGAGAGGTCGATGGGCACAGCTTTAAAGAACTCGCCGATGCCATAGATTATGCCCATGGAGAGGAGAGCGCTCCCGTTATTATCATTGCGAAGACCGTCAAGGGAAAGGGAATCGATTTCATGGAGAATGAGGTAAAATGGCACTATGGGGGCCTCGATGAAGAGCTGGCCGAAAGGGCGAGGAAATCCGTCGACAAGATGTACGGTAAGTAACGAGAAATGTCTTTCGTGAAACGATTGCTAGTATGATTAAAGGAGGAGCGTATGAGCGAGGGTTTAACCTGGACAGTACGGGATGCTGATAAGTTAACTCAGGCGGAGATATACGGGGAAGTGCTTAGCCAGCTCGGCGAGCAGAATCCGAAGATTGTCGGCCTCTCCGCAGATCTGGCACAATCGACGAAGATAGGTACGTTTGCCGAAAGGTTCCCCGACCGGTTCTTTAACGTCGGCATTGCCGAGCAGAACCTCTTCGGTATGGCGGCCGGACTTGCCCTTTCGGGGCTCATACCCTTTGCATCAACCTTTGCCGTCTTCACCTCGATGCGGGCGGCCGAGCAGGTGAGAACCGATATCTGTTATCAGAATCTCAATGTGAAGATAATAGCGACGCACGCAGGCGTCTCCTTCGGTCAGGCGGGAACCACGCATCACTGCACCGAGGATATTTCAATTATTCGATCCTTTGCCAATATGACGGTGATTGTTCCTGCTGACGGCATTGAAACGGCCAATGCGGTTCGTGCCTGTGTGGATTACCCGGGGCCTGTCTACATCAGAATCGGCAGGGGATTCGAGCCGCCGCTCTATGAGCGGGAGGATTACGGGTATCAGATAGGAAAGGCGATTCAACTGAACGATGGTACCGATATCACCCTCATCTGCTGCGGGATCACGGTGCTTCAGGCGCTGGAAGCCTCGAAGATCCTGAAGGATCAGGACGGTTTGAGCGTTCGGGTGCTGAACATGCACACCATTAAGCCCATTGACCGGGAGGCGATCATCAAGGCGGTGGAAGAGACGAGGAGAATAATCACCTTCGAGGAGCACAATATATACGGTGGTCTGGGGAGTGCCGTCGCCGAGGTTATTGTCGAGGCCGGCAAGGGCTGTGCTTTCGAGAAGGTTGGCATTCCCGATTGCTACAGCGAAGTTGGCTATCCCGAAGACCTCTATACCCATTACAAGCTTGATACCGATGGCATCATTGAAAAGGTGCGCGAGGTTATGGGAAAGGAGTTCGAAGAAGACGAGGACTGGGAAGACGAGGTATAATATGGCAAAAGCGACTGAGCGGGAGCTGCTCGCGGCGAGAATCTTCCTGCGGGCCGTGCTGCCGATAATCAAGGTGGTTCTGCAGGACGTTCCGAAGATGAAGAAGAAATTCGAGAAGGTCACGGCGAAGGTGCAGTTTGTGGCCGATAATGACGGCGAACCGGTCGGAGCGCATCTGGTCTTTGATAACGGCGAGTTCCGGGTCGAGCAGGGGGTCTGCGATAATCCGGACATTACCTTCTCTTTCGGCTCCGTGAAGAAGATGAACAACATGTTTGCCGGAAAACCGGTGCTGCCGAAGATCTCGGGATTGAAGAATTTCGGCCTCCTCATCAATGTTTTCGGGCTTTTGATGAGCCTGAAGATCCTGATGCCCAATGTCAAGCCGAAGGACCCCGCTAAGAAGCGGCTCAAGGTCAAGCTGACCTTCTATATGATAACCACTGCGCTGAGCCAGTACAACAAGGGGGGCGATCCCGAGATGGTGAAGTGGACCGCAAAGCAGCCCGAGCGGATTTATCAGATAACGGTCGATGACGAAATCGCCGCCTATCTGAAGGTGAAGGCGGGCAAGACCAGGGCGGGGAGGGGAACCTATACCAAGCGGCGGCCCTTTGTGCACATGAAGTTCAACGGCGTCGACGGCGCGCTCCCCGTGGTGCTCAACGAGGTGGACATGGTCGCTGCCATGACGAAGGGATATCTTACCGTTGAGGGCTCCCCGGAGTACGGCGGCAATATCGGCGATTTCATGATTCGCATACAGAAGCTGATAACGTGAAAAAGGGCGACAGCGTACACTGTCGCCCGTGACATAGTTTAAATGCTGAAGGAATACACCGCCGTAAGAGTCACCCCGTAGAAGGTGTGCTCCATGTCGCCACCTTCATCGTTATCCTGCTCCGTCTTGAAATACTGATACCTTCCGCCGAGAATGATTGACAGGGATGCCGGCGCGATATAGTAGGCGATTGAAAGGTTTGTGTTGAATCCCGGCTCATTGTAGTCTTCCTCTATCTTCTCGCCGCTATCGTCATCTTTTTCTTCATGTGTTCCCCAGAGATACATGCCCGAAGCGTTGATCAGGAGATAGAAATTATCGAAGAGGGGTACGGTAAGGGCGATGCCGAGGGCCGGGCCGTAGCCGATGTGCTCGCCGCTCTCCCAATCATACCCCATGTACTTTAATCCTCCGAAGAGCTTGACGTAGCGGCTGAGGGCGAAGTTGAGCGCCGTATCGGAATCGTACCGCTCTATCTCATTAGAATCGCCGTCGTCATCATCGTCCCCCATGTCGAATTCGCCATAGAGGAATACCGACGTGAGGCTTACGGTCGGCGTGAAGTTGATTCCCAGCACCGGCCCGTAGAGGAATGCCGGATCGATATCGGTCTCATGGGATTCCCCACTCTGATCTGTCTCCCACTTTGCGTACCAGGTGGAGGCTCCGATGCTGATGTCGAGGGCATGTGAGCTCGATACAAAGATGAACATGCCCGCGAAGATTAAAATCGCAGAAAGCGCAATTTTCCTGATCATGAGCTACCTCCTCATGCTGTGTTAAAAATATTGCTGTGCTTGACGGGGTATATGTTTACAGGTTCGGAATGTTCCGCACCCGCTGCTCCTCTGTCTCCTGCTCCTTCTTCTCCTTTGCGATCCGCTCCTGCTCTGCCCGCTCCTTTTCGGCTCGCTCACGCTCCAGTCGCTCACGCTCTCTCCGCTGCTGCTCGATCTTTTCCTTATTTAATCGGTCTGTTTCTAACCGTTTCTTTGCCGCTTCGGCTTCGCGCTCCTTCTCGAGCTTCGCCTCCTCATCAATTTTCTCCTCGAGAACAACCTCTTTTATCTCCTTCTTGACCTCCTCCGCGACCTTCTCATTGACCGTGATGTCCTTCATCTCTTCACGGATCTCTTCAACGTCCTCCTGTTTGAGCATCGCAATCTCGATCTCCTTCTTCTTCTCCACTATCTCTTCGACCATCTCTTCATCAAGGACGACGGTCCTGTTCGTCTCCACGACCTTCTCGGCTTCTTCGACCACCTTTCCGTCCTTTACCGGGTTGACCCGGATCTTGCCGGAGAGGACGTCAATCTTCGAGCTCTTGGTGTCGGCAACGACCCTGAAGCTGGTTCCCCGTACAGCAGCAACGGAGGTTTTAGTTGCTACCTCGAATTTCGAATTCTTGCTGAGCTTTGATATGGTAACAAAGAGCTTCCCCTCATCCATGGTTAAGTTTGTCTGATCGCCTGCTTCGCTTGAAAGGAGAACTGCTATCGTGACGCGGGATTTCTCGCTGATACGCAGTATCCCCTGCGTGCCATACCGTATGTCGATGACGGAGCGATCCTTCGTTACTATTATCTCCCCCTCTTTGATCACATCGCCGACGAGCGGGACCCGCTCGCCCTGTGACGACTCAACAATGACATTGCCGATAGTGCTCTGAACGATGAGCTGCGATGCCTCCGGTTCTTCCTTTTTGCAGCTTATCGGCAACGAAATCAAGAGGAGCAGTATCAGTGAAATGCTTTTTTTCATAACAAGTCTCCTTTTATTACTGGAACGATGGTTAGGTATAATGTATAGATGTAAGTGAAACAATGGCATACCCGAACGTACTCTATAAATATACTATACCATGTGGGCTCAAAGCGAGTGTAATTTTTAAAAAAATACTTTTCGGATCTGTATCGGTACTCCGATTGTTGAGAGATTAATCATCTACCGATCGCTTTTCTTCGTCTTCCACCGGTCATGTGCCCAGAGATACTGTTCGGGATACTTCCTGATATATTCCTCGGCTTTTTGTGTCCAGATCTCGGTGTTTTTTAAAATGGCGCTGTTCTGATTGTCAGTGCTGTAATCGAAGGGGAGGAAGGGTGATATCTTGATTCGGCACAGGTCTTTTTCGCGATAGCTTATTATCAGGACAGCCGGGCTCTGACAGATCATGGCGAATCTGGCGGGTCCCGTAGCGGTCGAAGCCGGTCTGCCGAGAAAATCAACGAATACGCCGCGGCTTCCGGCATCCTGATCCGCACCGAAACCGACAAGATGATTGTACTCGAGGAGCGCCCGGGGGATTTCCCGGCGCGCCTCCTTTCTGTATATCAGACTGAGATTGAATTTATTGCGAAATCGTCTTATCATTCGATTGAGATAGGGATTCGATTGCCGTTTCATTATGGCCGTTCCCTTATACCCCTTCAAGCCGAAATAACCGATAATGAATTCCCAGTTGCCGAGATGAGGTCCGATTACAATTACTCCTTT
This sequence comes from uncultured Leptospirales bacterium, assembly GCA_964652955.1. Lineage (GTDB taxonomy): Bacteria > Spirochaetota > UBA4802 > UBA4802 > JAKQUI01 > CAZZCF01. Next base: position 12,414 of record CAZZCF010000033.1, on the reverse strand, counting down.
CTTTTTCTCAAGCGCCTTGATGAAGTGCTCCTCGCCTTCTATGCGGAAATATTTTTGCAGGAATCGCTCGTTGAGTTTCGGGAGCTGTATGAACTCCATGGCGTTCATGCCGAGATGCTGAAAGCTCTTTTTGCATATCGCGTGCTGCCATTTCCGATCCTTATCGGGATAGGCGTATGAAAGGTTTTCCAGGGCGATTACTCTCCGGTGCCGGTAGAGATAGTAGGTAAGCGTGCCGAGGAAACTTCCGATTTTCAGCCGCAGTCGATATGGTATAATGCTGAGGAGTGGCAGAAGTGTGATGACAGCTGTATATTCGAGGAGGTGCTTTAATCTTCTCATTTCAGTTCTTTTCCGGTTTTATGATATTTTTCTGATCTTGCCGGTGATAAGGTCATTACAATCGGGATTATAAATCGCATATGCAATTCACTGCTTATATGAATGATACAGCGAGATAATGTAAAGAACTTTATTATAAGGAGCAGCACCTCGAGGCGTGCCTCGAGAATGTAAGGCCTGTTGATTGAAACAGGTGATCGCCTTCGAAGCAGGCGCACCTTGTAACAAAATATTCATCGATGTTGCCGGCGTCGGTCAGAGCAATAACACCGGCAGCTTGATGCGATGTCGTTTATTGAAATATGGGAACATCTAAAAACTACGTTTTTGTCGTGCTCCTTGTGAGCGAACAATTAAGTAAAACACTTTTTTTATCAGTTTGCAGGTTGAAAAGAGTTTTAGAGGTGCCCATAAGCAGAATCGTCTCTTATCGGTAACTGTCGGTGACTATGACGATTCTTAGAGGGGGAGGCACATGAGCAGTAAAAGGAATGGGCATAATCTCAGATGGTAATTACGTTGTTTTCATGTGTCATTTGAATGGACAATAAAATAGGGGAGCATCATTCTGCTCCCCTTTTGCTGTCTTTCTCATATCTCTCTTCCAGAGAGCAACTCCGAGATAGTCAGGTCGATATGCCGAGCTTCGGCAGGATCCACTTGTTCATGACAAACCAGATTGCAACAATTATTAAGAACCAGATGATTGACTTCATATCTTCTCCTACTCGTTAACAGGAAAAACCGGTATCGATGGTAAACCCTGATCCAAAACGGCTCTCGTAATAGTCAATAGTTATCGACCTGCCGTTATCCACAATTCTCCGAATATTTTGATCGAGGAGTATAGTGATGCTGTTGTCTTCGATCATGAGATCCTTACTGTTTTCTGACTCATCCAGAGCCAAACCCAGCCTGGGTCCGCCTCAGCCTGCACCTGTGTATACGATTCTCAGAGCGGGACTGTTATATTCACTTTGCTCCAGGGCTTTTAGCAGTTCCAATCTGGCGCTATCCGTAATATTGATGTTCATTTATCCTCCAGAATTTTAATAGTTAAATCATTTATAATATACTAAAATATTAAACTATCGTCAATATTTTTTCCACTTTTCATGGTGCTCTGTAGCAGGAGAGTCTGAAATGCCTGTTTTTAGTGATCATTGTATGCGGTAAATAGTATGCGGATTCTATTTCTAGATTTAATGAGTTGATAAGGGCTTTATCGGCGCTCCTGAAAAAAGGGGCATTTCGCCCGCCTTCGGGGGGATAAATATCACCCTTTCCCTGATCCATGTTTTGGCGGTTGAGGCTGTGGCGAAGAGATGCCTTTTTTATCTCAGAACACGATGTCAAGTATATCGTTGAAATAGTTGACGAAATGGACGTTGAGCCCCTCCTTGATGTGGTCGGGGAGCTCGTCGAAATCCTTCTTATTTTCAAGAGGGAAAATGATTGTCTTTACCTTTGCCCTCTTTGCCGCGATGGTCTTTTCTTTCACTCCTCCGATGGGGAGCACCTTTCCGGTTATGGTGAGTTCTCCCGTCATCGCAATTTTCTTTTTTATCGGTTTGTTGACAACGAGCGAATAGAGCGCCGTTGCCATGGTAATCCCCGCTGAAGGGCCATCCTTCGGCGTTGCGCCGGCCGGGACGTGAAGGTGGATAAAATGGTTTTCGAAGTAATCCTCCGGGATGCCATACTCCTTGACCCGGGAGCTGATGTAGCTGTAGGCAATCTCCGTGGATTCCTTCATGACATCGCCCAGTTGGCCGGTCTGCTTGAAGCCCTTGGTCTTTGAGGGTATTGCCGTGGCCTCGATGTAGAGGGTGGCCCCGCCCATGCTTGTCCAGGCGAGCCCCATGACGACCCCGGGAATACTCTTCTTGTAGAGCGTTTCGTCGGTGAAGATGACTTTGCCGAGGAATTCCTCCAGGTTTTCGGGGGTAACGGTTACTTCTTTTATGCTCTCTTCAGCGAGCTTGCGCGCCGTTTTGCGCATGATCTTCTTGATATTATTCTCGGTGCTTCGAACCCCGGCCTCGCGGGCATACCCCTCGATGAGCTTCTTGATCGCTTTCACGGAGATCTTTACCTGATTGCGGGTAAGGCCGTGCTCTTTCATCTGTTTGGGAATAAGATATTTTTTCGCAATCTGCACCTTCTCCTCGAGAATATATCCGGAGAGCTTCATGACCTCCATCCTGTCCAGAAGCGGGGAGGGGATGGTATCGAGCTGATTTGCCGTGGTTATAAAGAGGATGTTCGAAAGATCGAATCGCACATCGAGATAGTGATCGAGAAACTGTATGTTCTGCTCGGGATCGAGCACTTCCAGGAGCGCTGAAGCGGGATCACCCTGAAAGCTGATGCCGATCTTGTCAATCTCGTCGAGCATGATGACCGGATTGGCGGTGCCGACAACCTTCAGGCTCTGAATTATCTTCCCCGGCATGGCACCGATATAGGTGCGGCGGTGTCCCTTTATCTCCGCTTCATCTCTCATCCCGCCCAGGGAAAACCGGAAGAATTTCCTGTTGAGCGCTTCTGCGACCGATTTCCCGATGGATGTTTTGCCGACCCCCGGTGGGCCGACAAAGCAGATAATTGAGCCGGATATTCTCCCCCGCATCTTACCCGTGCTGATGAATTCAAGTATCCGCTCCTTGATATCCTTGAGACCGTAATGATCTCTTTCCAGTATCCGCCGTGCTTTTCCGATATCGTAATTGTCCTCAGAGTATATCCCCCAGGGAACGGTTGTAAGCCATTCGAGATAGTTTCTGCTGACACCGTACTCGGCCGAGTTGGGTTCAAGCAGTCTCAGCTTTTCCATCTCTTCATCAATTCTCTTCTGAGCTTCTTCAGTCAGATTGAGATGTTCTATTCTCTCCTCGAATTTCTCGACCTCCGTTGTCTTCTCATCCTTCTCCAGTCCGAGCTCCTTCTTGATCTCCTTGAGTTGCTCGCGGAGAAAAAACTCCTTTTGATGCTTGGCTATTCTCTCCTCGATCTGCTGGGTTATCTTTTTCTGGATCTTACTGAGCTCGAGCTCCTTCTTCAGAAGGAGGAGAACTTTTTCCACCCGCTGTTTTACGTCGAAGGTTTCAAGAATCTCCTGTATCTCGTGAGATTCAGCCGAAGTCATTGAGGCAACAAAATCGGCGAGCTTGCCGGGATCCTCAATGGTGAAGCGGTTCAGGAAAAGCCGCAGCTCCTCCTGAAAGAGCGAATTTGATTTAATGAGTTCCTTCACCGACGAGACGATTGCCATCGAGTATGCCTTCATCTCCTCGGAACCGCTGTAGTCCACATCCTCGTGGTGGATAACCTTCCATCGCATTATCGGTTCATCCTGAAGGACACGAGTCATGGTGAATCGCTTGAGCGCGTTTATCATCACCTGCACGGTTTTGTCGTCCATGGGGGCGACCTTCAGTATCTTGATGCTGACACCGACGGTGTAGAGGTCCTGTGAAACGAGGGTGCCTTCATGTTGATTCTTGATGAGTACGATGCCACCAATCTTGTTTTCCGATTCGAATATCTCCTCAGTTACCTTCATCATTCTTTCCCCGGTGAGGACAATGGGTATCATCATTCCCGGAAAGAGGGGGCGATGAGAAATGGGGATTATGGGAATTACATCGGGAAGTATCTCCGATGGCAGGATGAGGTGCTTCCCTTCAACAGTTGCGTTTGAATCGTTCATTATAGCCAACCCTTCTCGTAACTTTTTTTTTACGTATCGATGGAGCGAAATGCATAACGGAATAACGAATTTTTATAACGAGATTTTGCTGCATACGTAAAGCATTTTAACAGTACCTGTTCTCCTCGCGTGCTATCCTGCACGAATTGCTTCTCTCCGTCCACGTTTTTTCCAGAGATTTTACAGAGAGGAAAAACGGCGAAAAGCCCATCCCCCTTCGCATTTCAGCCCGAAAATTCCGGATTTCTGCTACCTGCCGTGACGATGCATGTTTCCGTGATCGCTTTTCTCGCTTCGCAGGATATCCTTCCTATAATAACTAATAGCGTACTGGAGCAAAGGATCAAGTAAATTTTCTCACGGTTCATGGCGATGCTCTCCCCGCCCCCGTATTTATTCACCTGAGGTCACTTTTTTTTAAGGCATCATATCTCGAGGCTTGCCTCGTGAACGTTTATTGTTTGACGCGGGAAGCGCATCCGTGTATTATATGTATTTATTACCACGGCAATTAAAGGAGCTCGGTCTTGAAAAGAACACTCATGGCGTTCATTATATTAATACTGTCATCTTCACTTGCATCGGCGAATGTCTACTTCGATATCATCGGCAGTTATACGAGAACCGATGATATATGGGATCAGTTCGGCGGTGGGGGCGCCCTGGGTATTGATGTAACCCGTGACGTGAGTTTTTTCTTCAGGAGCATGTATTCGACAAAAACGCTCCATTCGAAAGCTGACAACGAGGAGAGCTATTCTCACATAACCGGTCTCTTTGTTGTTCAGTATAAACTTCAGCTCATGAATCTTCCGCTCTTCTGGACCGCTTCACTCGGTCTTGGTGCTTCACGATCAGAGGCCAGCTATAAGATCCTCGAGGATACTCCTGAAGCAGAAAGCGAAATAAGTGATCTCGGCCCCGCCGCCGCTTTCTGGACAGGCATGCTCTATGTCTGGACGCAGCATCTGAGCCCTTTTCTCGAAATTGGGTATCACCGTTCCTTTTATAATAAGGACTTTGAGGGAAAGGATATTGAGGGCGTTCAGGTATTTGTCGGGCTTCGATTCACCTTCTTCGGAAAGAATCGATCGATATTTGAGGGGTATTAGAAAAGGGTGCGTCCCGCGGAAGAAGGCGGGGGTGAAGCGCATTTATATTTATCTTTTGAATAGTCTTACTTCGCGGGCGTATCGCTTTTCATGGACATGGTGCTGATAATCTGGTGAACGATGCTGAGCACTGCATCATCAGTAAGAAACTCGCTTTCAATACCCCACTGAATCCAGATAAGATCCCTCTTTTTCATGTTAATACACCGGACCCATGCCTTATCGTGAGATTCGTCAAATCCTATTATCAGAATGTAATCAATAATACCGCGGAAGGTCGTGCTGAACGTATCGAGCACTCTGTTTTTCGTTGTGAGATAGTCTCCGTCGTATGTGGTATAGATGCGCTTGAGGTATCTGATCCGCTGATTGTACGTGATTCCGGTCCAGGTGCCGTGATGGAATTTCATGAGGCGCCAATTGTTTGTGACAGTATACGAGTTCTTATCGGTCGTGATTCGGCGGAATTTGTGGAATCGCTCTTCAAGGAGGGGGGTTGAGAGATCGGTGCTCTGTACGCAGACAACAGGGTACCCCTGTTTCAAGAAAGCATAGTATAATTTGTTCACGTCTAAGCCGTCCACATTCGTGAGTATGGCGAGATGCGAGCCGGCCGGTATCCGCTGCACTTTGTAGAACTTATTGAGAATATTGTTCATGATGATGCTTATTCTATCAACCAGCCGGAAGATCTCGGTTTCCAGCCGTCCGATAGTGGTGATGATAAGAACCTCCCGACTCTCACGAAAGTAGAGGTGCAATACCAATTTTATTCTGTCAGCGGGGCGCGGCATAAAGCTTCCGTAAATAAAGAGATCGGCATTGAGATGCTCAACCAGCCCGGGAAGCTCCGCGAGCTCGTACTTCTTCTTGAGCCGCATGTTGCAGGTCGCGTTGAGATGCGTATCGACAGCATGGGGCTTCATCACCTGCATGCCGAGGGCGGCGGTTGATGTTGCAAAGGAGTTTGGGAATATCGTTTCGAGATAGTTATAGTTTTTATCTCCTGATTCGTTTCGCAGATAGCCGAAGGCAATAGTTGTGCTGGCCGAGACGCTGCCGGCGGCACTGCTGAGAATAACGGTGAATGCCATCACCTTCAGCAGGTGGGTGCTTGTAATGATGCCTTTCAGAAAATGCATGGAATCTGCATACAACTCCTTCATGCCATGGTGATTCTTCTGATCCCAATGCTTGTTGCAGCTGCGGTGTGTCCCTTTACAGGCCGCTCATGCTCTTGATGAAGTGGCTGACAATGGTATCGGTCGTGTCGCCGAACTGCGCCGGGTAATTCTCGACCCAGATGACCTCGTAGCTGTTCAGATCTACTGCCCGTCCCCAGCTGATCGTTTCCCAATCCTTGAGATCGAGCAGAATGAGGTAGCGGACCCGCCACTTCGTCTTCATCTCGTTCAGAAGCTCTGCCTTGTGGATTTCGTAATTATAGACGTGAAGCTTGTAAATATTGTCGTAGGTTTTTTCCATCGAGAGGAGGGATTTCTCGTCACTGAGTGAAGTGTTGAATGAAACCTTTTTGAAATCTCTGATATCGAAGACATCCGAGAGTGAGTAGAGATCCGAAGCGTTGAAGGCAATGACCCTGAATCCTTTTGCCATGAATCTTGCCACGATAACATTTTTTATATTGTTTGGATGATCGACAATGATGGCAATGGCAGAACTGGGTGCGACTTTTTGTGTTGAAATGAAAATCCCTCTCTTCTGAGAGCAGCTCATAACGGTTAACAGGATGGCCAGGCATATCAGCGGTATACGTCTATTGCTCTTTCTCATGATCGGAGAACTCTCCTGATGGAATAGTGATATACGCTCTTTGATGCATCGTGATGAGATATGAAATCATCCCGCCTTTACCGCGGATACGTGTTGCCTCCGTGACAGCAGGAGCACATCACGGCACTGTTTTCTGATGCCGCTCTCTCGACGCTTCACGAGACACAACAATATCTGATGCGGTGCCCATCACTCTATTGCGGTTTTTGCATTCTGTCAACGAGAAAAAACATCTTTCCCTTGTGCGGGGAACACACGTGGGATCGCAGTTACGGTTGCCGGAGAGCGGAGGAAGTAATTATTCTTTCTCCACCGCCTCTTCCGTAACGGTTTCGTCGGAGTTTTCAGTAGCGCTCGGTACTTTCTTGAGGACCGCTTCGTTTTTTTCTATGACACTTTCATCTCGCAGACTCTCAACGAGCGTCATCAGTTTCCTCTGCATCTTACGTGAGAGGAGAAACTGCTTGATGTGCTTCTCTGCCTGATCGATGGGCACTCCCCGGTACCTCTTGTTCCGCTCCTGAAGGTAAAACGCTTCTATTTCTTCACTGCTGATCTTGATATCGTCCTTGAACTTCTCCTTCACGTATGTCTGGACGACAGCTCCCTCACGGGCAATCTGAATAACCGCCTTGACTTCTTTCTGGTCAAGCAGTCCATCTTCTACGGCTTTATTGTAGATCAAGCGCTGCTTGATGAGTTCCTCGAGGAAGAATTTCTTATTGAGGGTCGGAACTCGTTTTATGAGATCGGGATCTTTCGCGTACTTGTCTATCTCCTCTTTGGAAATATTGAGAAGATGCTGATGCTGTGCGTAATACAGTGTGTTCAGCTCATCGAGGGTTATCGTCTCACCGTCAATTTTTGCCACCCATTCGCCTGAAAATGTGTTCTTGCACGATATAAGTATACTGCTTGCTCCGATAATACAACAGAGAAGAATGATTCTTCTTGTATTCATGCTGAAAATCCTTTCCACCGTGAAGTGCTTTCGATCCGTTTTAAGCCTCTTTTTGACGAGAAGGAGCTTAAGGAGTCACACTATTTGTTGCAACCATTTTTTTAGTTCAACAAGCTTTTTTTCGGCTGTTGCGGCCGTTGTATAGTTCAGGAGTTCCCGATCCGAGGGATCGAGGGTAATCCCTTTGTTTGCGTTAATCGCGCGTATAATTTTCTGCCGGTCGATCTGCGCGTCGGCTGAAATTCGAATTTTTATCGAGCGTGAGTCCTCCTGTATCTCGTCAATTTCCAGCTGTGAGGCGAGTGCACGGATGTGCTCCAGCTCAACGAGAATTCTCACCTCCGGCGGCGGCTCGCCGAAACGGTCGATCATCTCTTTTTCAACCTGCTGAACCTCTTCAACGGTCTCACAGGATTCAAACCGCTTGTAGAACTCGATCTTCTGACGCGCATCGTTGATATAGCTCTCCGGAATGTAAAAGGTGGTGTTCAGAGACACCGGTGTTCGAAAAATCCGTGTCGGCTTTTCGCCTTTCAATTTCCTGACTGCATCTTCGAGCATCTGGCAGTAGAGATCGAATCCCACGTCCATGATGTTGCCGGATTGCTCTTTCCCGAGAATATTCCCCGATCCTCTGATCTCGAGATCCTTCATGGCGATTTTATACCCGCTGCCGAGATCGGAATACTCGGCGATGACCTGCAATCGCTTCTGTGCCGCCTCCGAAAGGGAGATATGCCGTGGATAGAAAAGATAGGCGTATGCCTTTCGGATGGATCTCCCGACCCTCCCTTTGAGCTGATAGAGCTGGGAGAGGCCAAAGGTGTCCGCCCGGTTGATGAGAATGGTATTGACATTGGGCATGTCGAGACCCGATTCGATAATGGTCGTGCTGATGAGGATATCGTATGCTCCCGTGAGGAAATCTATCATGACCTCTTCGAGCTCATGCTCCCGCATCTGGCCGTGTGCAATACAGGAGCTGGCTTCGGGAACGAGCTCCTGCAGCATTCGCTGCTGTGCATTGATCGTCTCGACCCGGTTGTGAACATAGAAGACCTGTCCCTTCCGCTCAATCTCGCGGAGGATGGCCATGCGCATGATGTCCGGATTCTCTTCGAGCACGTAGGTGTCGATGGCCTGCCGGTTCTCCGGCGGGGTGAGGATGATGGAGAGATCGCGGATGCCGGCTATGGCCATGTGAAGCGTTCGGGGTATCGGCGTTGCGGAGAGGGTGATGACATCGACGAGCATTCTGAGCTTCTTCAGCTGTTCTTTGTGTTTGACGCCAAAGCGCTGCTCCTCGTCAATGATGAGCAGTCCGAGATTCTTGAATGATATATCCTTCGCGAGAAGGGCGTGTGTCCCGATGACGATATCGACTGTTCCGGTGTCGAGCCTTTTCTTAATATCCTGAATGGTGCTGCGCGATCTGAACCGTGAGAGCATTTCGATATTTATCGGATACTCGAAAAATCGCTCCGTGAAGGTCGTGAAGTGCTGCATGGCGAGGACCGTTGTCGGAACGAGCATTGCCACCTGTTTCCCCGCCATTACCGTTTTGAAGGCGGCGCGAATGGCAACCTCGGTTTTGCCGAATCCGACATCGCCGCAGATGACCCGGTCGGTGGGTTGCGGAGACTCCATATCGTCCTTGACATCTTCTATGGCGGTGATCTGATCGGGCGTCTCCTCGTATTCGAATTTCGACTCGAATTCCTCCTGCCAGACCGTGTCGGGCGGGAACTGGAACCCCTTCAGCGTCTTACGCTTCGAATAAATCTCTATCAGATCCTGAGCGATCTCCTCAACCGATTGCTGCACCCGCTCTTTTATCCGATTCCATGCTGATTTTTTGCCAAGGGTGTCGATACGGGGTTTTCTCCCCTCGAATGCAACATATCGCTGGACCATAGGGATCTGATCGAGCGAGACGTACAGCCTGTCGCCCTCGGCATATTCAATGAGGATGAAATCCCGTTCCAGGCCGCTGGCGGTCATCCGTTCAATGCCTCTGAAGATGCCAATCCCGTGGTTGATATGAACAACGTAGTCGCCCTCCCTGAGATCGAGAAAGGAATCGATCGGTCTGGAGCGTCTCCCCTTGAACTGCTTCTTCTTCCGGTACGTTTTCCCGAAGATCTCATAATCGGTTATGATCATCAACCGGTCTGAAGGCATCTCAAAGCCCTGGTTAAGCGGTGATATGATGATATTGAAGGGATTGGTGAGGGTGAGCTTTTCGAAGGCGGTATCAGGATGAAACTCATTCAGCAGATCATACAGCCTTCTCGCCTGCCCCTCGAAACTGGTGGTGATAATGATGGCCCAGCCATCGGCGATTCTCCGCGAGAGCTCCTCCCGGACATTTTTGATCTTTCCACGGAAATGCGGTATGCTTCTGATCTTCAGGGTGAATGCCTTCTGCGAGGCCGTGAACACCTTGAGCTCGATGGATCGGTTGAGCGATTCCTCAAAAACGTCAGCGTTGATGAGCTCTTCGGGAAGGAGGGTAAGTGCCGTTGCCGTTCGTCTGTCGTACAGTTCCTGGAAGGTCTTCACGAGCTGTTCCTTCTGTGCGATGAGCTCCGGTGTCTCGAGAGAGACTATTCGCGCTTTTTCCTGGAGGTATGAGGTGATGTTTTCAGTTCTGAGCGCGAGGGGAAAGAGGTCTTCAACGCCATGTATTCTCTTGACGGTCCCGACCTCGTGCTCAATACGGGGAACCTCGAGCCCCCGCTCATGTGCATCCGCTATTCTTCGCTCTATCGGCTCATGCTCCCTGTCAAAGAGTATCAGCTCTCTTCGGGGATGGAGGGTGAGCTCGGTGAGCTGTTTGAATGATATCTGGCTGTCGATATCAAATTCCCTGATGGATTCGATGGTGTCGCCGAAAAAGTCTATGCGCACGGGATTATCACGGGTAGAGGGGAAAACGTCTATAATGCCCCCCTTCACCGAGAACTGGCCGTAGCTCTCAACCCGCTGCTCCCGGAGGTATCCGTAGGAGATGAGCGTCTCAATAAATGTGTCGAAGTTGCAGGCGCTCCCGCCGGAGAGGTGGATTTCCCTTCGAATGAAGAATTTTCGTTCCGGAATCTTTCGCATGAGCGATTCAACCGTTGCCACGATAATGACCGGCTCTCCGGCGAGGATGCGGTAGATGGTGCTGACACGTTCCCGTTCGATGTTCTCTGCGGGAGAGACGAATTCATAGGGGAGGGTTTCCCACGGTGGAAAGGTACAGAGATGCTGCGGGGCTACGAAGCATGAGAGATCGGTGGCGATCTCCTGCATTCGCTGATAATTTCTGGTTATTATCAGGACCTGACCGGGCGAATGATAGTACAGTGAAGATATGATGAGCGCGAAGGAGGAGGGGGCGATACCTTCGATGGATATCTTTTCGGTTTCCTTTTTTACAATTTCGTTGAATTCACTGGAACGGGCAAATCGTTCTGCTATTTCTTTGAGAAGCATCAGAATTTCAGCTCAACTTCGGTATTAACCCTGCGATCCAGTATACCGCCATTTATTGAAATCCCTTTTCCGATCTCGAGAATTTTCTGGAGCTTTGCTCTGTTTTCAATATAGCGGTACCCGTAATAGCCTGCTGCGGACAGGCCGACGCCCGATGATATGAAGCAGATATAATAGATGATGGTACTGATGGTTCCGAGATGTATGACATGATAGAAGAGGAGACCTATAGCGAATGTTGCGGCACTGCTCGTTGTGAAGAAGAGGCTGTTGTAGCCGTTTCTGAGAACATTATTCCTGTCGATATAGAGGTACTGAATGAGATATTCGGGGGGAATATAATCGAGCTCATTCCGGCTGAGCGAATCGATTTCGAATTCGCCGACGAGGGGGTAGTGCAGGTAATAGTAGTAGCGCGACTCGATGGATTCCCCCTTGACTATTCTCTCAATGGAGTAGTGATACCTGTTATCCTCCAGGGAATCCGGCAGGCGGTAGGCATAGAAAAACCTGTAGTAGAGCGCTGGCGTAAAGGTGTAACTCCGGTGCAGGACATCGTCACTCTTCCGATAGATGTTCAGTCGGTGCTGATCGCTCTTCCGCTCACTGTAAATGTCCTGCCAGATAATCCAGGGCCGGTTGTTGCTGATGGTTTCCAGTGGATACCGTATCGGCTCGATGAGGCTCTGCCCGAATAGCGGGAGACTGAGGAGCCACAGGATGATAATGGTGATACAAGCCGATCGCGCAATTCCGATGCTTTTCCCGGCGCCCGCACTGCCATTGGTAAAAACGCCGTTTTTTCCATGGACCTTTCGGGCGGATGATAACATTGCAGAATCTCCCATTTTATCGGTTTGAACAGGGCGATAAAGATTTTCCTGATATTCGAAACATAATGGCGAAAGGATACCGATACGCTTTTGTGTATCAATCTTTTTTTTCAATAAGGGGCTTCTAAAAATTATTAATATGATACCCCCTTGTGTGCAGTAAGTAAAGTTAAAACACTT
>CAZZCF010000032.1:0-34479 GCA_964652955.1 uncultured Leptospirales bacterium | reverse complement strand
GAGCACTTGCGGCTCTTGCCGAAAGTGAAAGCCGCCTAATCGGTGGGCACATATCTTCTCGTCCTCACCGGGTCTGCCAAAGATTCCGGTAGAACTGTATTGACAACCGGTTGACAGGCTATCTCTGACCTGTCAGAATGCCTCTAATCAAGTATACAAATCAGCGGGACTTAACACGAGCGTCGGAGAAAAAATGCGTCTTGTGATGATCAAAAGAGACGGCCGGGAGATTCTGAGCCTCCGCACGGCAAACGGTTTCGTGGACATCGAAGAGATCAATCGAACATTCGGTACCGATTGGCCGCTTACCCTTCAGGATGTGCTCGACAGCGGGCGCTTTGAGGCGCTGCATCGCTGGTATAAGGAGCTCGGCCCCGGAGATATCAGCGGGCTATCCGATTTGGCAGTCGCGGAAACCGCGGCTCTTTTTGCCCCCCTCCTTCGATGTCCCCCCAAGATCTGGTGCATCGGGCTGAACTATTCAGACCATGCAGCCGACCTGTCCGAAAGGCTTCCCACCGGCATCCCGGGCAGCTTCATGAAGCCCGCTACCACCATCATCGGGCACGGTGATGAGATAATTATTCCCTTACAATCCGAGCGCACAACGGCGGAGGCCGAGCTGGGCATCATCATCGGGAAACGGTGTACGGACGTTCCCCCGGAGGAGTGGCTCAGCATGGTCGCCGGTTTTACCACTGTGATCGACATGACGGCCGAGGATATCCTGAGAAAGAACACGCGCTACCTGACGGTCTCGAAGAGCTTCGACACCTTTTTCAGCTTCGGGCCGGAGCTGGTCACGCCGGATGAGATCGGCGAGATATCGGCGCTTCGGATCTCCACGGTTCTCAATGAAAACGTTCACGCCTCGAACAGCGTATCAAACATGACCTTTTCGCCTTCCTTTCTGGTTTCGTTTCTCTCCGGAGTCATGACGCTGCAGCCCGGAGACATCATCTCCACCGGCACCCCCGGCGCGGCGCCAATCCGTGATGGCTATACGGTGGAGTGCAGAATCGACGGCTTTATCACCCTGATAAATCCTGTACGGGATTTAAAGGCAGGGAGTAAATCTTCATTGACATCCTCCTATCCGCGATAAGAATTCAGAAAAAAGCACGGACGGAGAAATTCAGATGATCGAGAGTCTCGGCAGAGAGCAGATGCGGGACATCACGGATACACTGCAATGAAAAGGATTCTCGTCGTTCTTGCGGCGATATCGTTCATTTCCCCTGCCTGCAAGGAGCACGATGTTCCCGAGCTGCTGCCTGCACACTTCGGGACGCTGGTCTTGCAGCATGCTATGGTGTATGATAACGGTGAAGGGGACGAGAACTGCTCGGTTGCCGTTCCCTGGCCACTCTCCCTCCTCTTTGGCGATATTATCAATCCCTGCCACGGTCCGCACGGGAGCCTTCATGTGCTCATCTTTGATCCGGAAAAGGGGTGCCCGCCCGCACGGAAGAGCTATTCCGGCTATCTCCGCCATGTGTATCTGAAGGGGCCCACCCCGAAGGGGTATAAGTGGGAATGGCTGGATGGCGATGAGAAGCGCTTCGATGATCTGGCGCTCTTCGAGTGGCGTAGTGAGAACGATTCGGTTATTGTCTTTGTCTACGAGAGCGATCCGTCAACCTGGATGGGAATTACGGTTCCCGGCAGGGGGCACGATCCCCTCTTCTGTGAAGAAGTTTCACGCTCAAATACAGCCCTTCGGCGCACGTTTAAAGATACCGCTCGCCATGCGGAGCGACGGGCGCTTGAGAACTGTTGGAAGAGGGGTGTTGTGACTGGCCGTCCCTGCCCGGCGATGGAGATAACGGTGAAGACTGTTGATGGGGCGGGGACATCCGATTTTCTCCCCTGAGCTCATCTGTTCCGGTAGAATCGGTCTTTCGGTATTCCTGAGTGTCGCACCGCCTCCATGATGTTCCCGTTACAGCTTGTCAGAATCCGGTTGATGATCTCCCGTTCAACTGCTTTCAGGTCATTTCTCTTCTCCAGGATGCTCTCTTTTATGATGTCAATTGCCTGTTTATGTGCTGATATATCATCCTCTTTTTGTCATTTTAATTCGTATTATTCATGTTGGTGATTAATACATGATGAGGCATAAGAGATGAAAATTGAAACTACACTGAATGTTCATCGTGAGGTGCTGTCGGAGCTTTATGAGGCGTCTTTCGTGACAGGTAGAAGGATTAGTGCGATTGCGGTGATGGCGCTTCAGGGGCTTCTGGCTCAGCATAGAAGGAGAGTTCGGGCCTTCAGGCGAATTCAGTATCAGGGGCGGGATTATAAGGAAAACTGGAAGAAAGTCCATATAGTTATCGGTGTATCTGATTATGAGTGTTTGCTTGATATGAGGAAAATGTATAAAATGTCTGTTTCTTTTCTCTTAGCAGTTGCGGTAAAAAACTATCTATACAAGATGATAAAAGAAATTTTATGTGGGGTCGGTAAAACCGATAACTATCAATTACGAAACTATATCATTTCACAAAAAGTTATTGAAGGAGTAGTAAGTTTACAAATATACTGGGGAGTACCACCAATAAATCACCTGGAAAGAATACTTTAAACAACGAGGTCTACATGAGAAGAATCATATATACAGTGATCCCATTATTCGCATTCATACATTTGTCAACTGCACAGTATCGGACGACGACAGTCGCAGTGCTTCCCTTCTATGACACCGATAGTAAGAGTACAGATTCGAGCAGATCACAGACGGTGCTATCCAATCTGACCGAATCAATGTATCGTTACCGATTTATCAAGCTTGTTGAAAGGGCCGAGATGAAGAAACTTCTCAGTGAGGTCGAACTGGGCATGACCGGCCTCATTGATGAGAAAACAGCGGCAAAAGTCGGCAAAATACACGGCGTTCAGGTGATGATCCTGGGGAATATCGGTGAGAGGATAACTGCCCGGGCCGTGCACGTAGAGACTCACAAAATCATCGCATCCGCTTCAACTGCCAGTACCGCTGAATTAGAAATCCTTGGAGAGAAGCTTGCCTCTGATATTGAAACCTATCTGGCGAAAGAAAATCTCAAACAGCTCAGAAACAATAGCCCCCATATCGATTTGGGGTTCTGGGTTGAGCGCATCGAAAAGAGCGGCAGGAAAAGAACACTATCGTTCGGGGACAAAGGAGGAGTGCGAATTGGTGAAAGGGTGATATTTCATTTTAGATCAAACCGAACCGGTTATCTGACTATAGTAGATATTCAGCCAGGCGGAGACGTGGTTGTGCTCTTCCCCAATGATCTTCATCCCGATAATAAAATCCTCGCGGGGAGAATGTATTCGATACCATCAGAGAGTGATGGCTTTGATATCACCGTCAGCGAGCCGACGGGAACCGATACACTCGTTGCTTTTTTTACCGTGAACAGCGTGGACTGGCTTGATCTGAAGAAGCTCAACCGCAACGGCTTCTGGACGGTGAAGAAAAACGAGAAGCTCGCTCTTTCGAGAGGATTCTCCATAACCGCAACAAAACTGAAAAGAGCAGACTGGGAGAGCATAACACTGGAAATGAATGTTCAAAAGTAGGAACATCCCGCGCTCTCGGAATGGTTCTCAGTATATCACCCGATAATAGAGCAGCAGTATATCCCGCCCGAAAAAAAAGGCGACGACAAGACCGGCCGCAAGGAAAGGCGCAAAGGGGAATTTTATTCTCAATCCACTTTTCGTTTTGAGTGCATAGAAAATTCCGATAACCGAGCCTGTTATCAGCGCCGTTTCAAGAGCCACGATGGAGAATTCGAAGCCCAGAAGGAATCCCATTGCCGAGGAGAGTTTCAGATCGCCGCCGCCGAAGCTCCCCGGGAAGATGAGAAGGATGATGAGGAAAAATGCCCCACAGAGGATAAGGCCGAAGAGATTGTCCCAGTACTCGCCGCGTATAATGACCGGATAAAGCGAAAGCAGAACAAATGCCCCAACGAGGAGATTGGGAACGGTAAGCGTTTTAACATCAACTATCGCAATGGCTATCGAGATGCTCAGTATCAGGAACATAATGGCCGCATAGAGGGTGATGCCCTCACGGGAGACAACTGCTACAGCGAGGAGGCCGTACAGGATCTCGGCGAGCGGGTAGGCCGGGGATATGATCGATCCGCATTTCTGGCACCTCCCCCGTGCGATGAGATAACCGAATATCGGTATGAGAAGAACTGCCGGTATCGTTGTTCCGCAGAAAGGACAGTGTGAACGTGTTAAAAGTGATGTGATCGGAGCATTTTTCGTTGTGTCATCCGAAAACCGCAATGCGAGGGTGAAAAAGAAACTCCCCCATACGGTTCCAATGAGAAAGGCGAAGAATACTGTCATCAATATCTCGGCAGTAACACGTTTATTTATCCTTCACCACGCGGGATGGCGATGCGTATATCAATTCTTTTCTTATTATCTGATATATCCCTGCCGGCCACGGTGGGTGCTCGGATGATCTTAAATCGTGAAAAGGGGATACCGTATGTCTTATGAAGGAACTGCACCACCGCATCCTCTCTGAGCTGAATCAGGTAGCTCGTTCCACTCTCAGCATCAGGATCGGCAGATCCGGAGAGGTGAATCTGTGATGATTCGAATACCATTGCCTGTCGGGCAATACCTTTAAGCTGAAGAAAGGAATCGAAGGGAAGGACTGCGGAATCCCGCTTGAAAGGGATTGAGACGCGTGCAGTCACGTATTGGTATTGACTGGCAGTGCCGGGAATACTTGGCCGGTCAGGAGAACGCCTGCTCTGCATCTGTTTCTCGATATTGGAGAGAATGATAGTGTCACGAACAAAATGAGCGGAGGGGATGCCGGAGCTCTCTTCCCCCTTCCCGAGGGTGGTGAAGGTCTCGAAGATATAATTGAACCCGATGAGTGAGTCATCCGAAAGTGCGAAATAATCGCAGTTATCGCTGTAATCGGCCAGATGTATTCTCTGAAGGTGCCTGGCAATGCTCTGGGTATCACTATCAAGATACCTGCTGAGAAGCGAGATTGCTTCGCCGGGATTATCTTTTACAAATTGCACACCGTCAAACCAGCCGCGGGCGAATCGCTCGAGGAGATTTCCGGACAGCGATGCGGTGGTTTCTCTGGCGATAAAGATACCGGAAAGGAGATGGGTCGCATCCTCCGTTGAGATCAGTACACGGTGGCCGATATTTTTTTTTGCCAGATCATCCAGCTGTTGGGTGCATATCACGCAGGCATCCACACTCCCCTTTTCATACAGGAGGGCAGCATCGCTGTCAGTGCTGGTTATTTCCCATCGGACATCGGTGATGTTAATCCCGGCATGATGCAGGAGATAATATGCGAAAAACTGTGCGCTTCCCCGGGCGCAGGCGAGTCGGGTGCCCCTGAGCTTTTCAAGGGAAGAAATCTCCCGCTGTGCAATAAGCAGATGAGCGCCCTGTGACCAGCAGTATTGAAGGAAAGCCACAGGATTTATGCTTTTCAGCTCGTGGTAACAGCAAATGAGCAGCTCTGGCGTAGCCCACGCAATATCAATTTCGTCTTCTATCAGACGGCGCGCGACTTCGGGAAAATCCTCGACAAACGTGAATGTAACCGTGAGATCGTATGTTTGGGAATATACCGACTTTTTTCCTGATTCAAGGCCGCAGTTGCTGATGAGACCTCCGGCACATTCAACACCGGGATAAATGGCAACTCGAAGTGTCTCTGTGGCACTTTCCCGGTGTTCGGTGATAAGGGCATTGGTGATAGTTGTCGACTGATTCTGCTTGCTCGACATCCGCCCCTTTGTCATTGCTGTTGCGAGAATGATGAGGCCTCCCAGCAGCATGACGAGTGCCTTACCGAGTGCTGTTACCTGTATTCGTTTCAATGCTGCTTCCTTTCTACCATCAGAACAAACGCCCCGGGCGCCATTTTAAAATGGCGCCCGGGGCGTTTCCGTATGAGGGTTCTCTAAATGCCAATATAGTAGTTTATACCGAAGAGGATGAAATCGCCTTTTACGTTTATTATCTTTCGAGGGGTATAGACATCATTTCCCGTCTGATCCACGCCGCCGTTTTGCAGCGGATAGGATCTCCCCTCCTGATGTATCCATTCGGTTGAGAGGGTGAATTTCCCCCAGAGGGGAACCTCGGCGCCGAGCATGAGGTGATAGCCGATGAAGTCTACAGCATATCGATCCCTTCTGTTTGTCGAGAGCCCTGCGTTACTGAAAAGGGTGCTCGTCTGTTCCGGCTTTGACTGTGTTATCTTGACGTACGTCTGATGATAGGTCGGACCGACGCCGATGTAGAAGTATGTTCTGTCTTTCAATGGCAGCAGGAGCCCTATGGTTGCCGGAAATGAATTCTGGTATGTCGTAATGCGTATGGTGTTCTTCTCGCCGCCCGGAGGTGTTACGGAGCCCTTGTTTGTGCCGATGGGTCTGGTGAAATGGCAGCCCATTCTGATAAGGAAGAAGTTGAACTGATACCTGAAACTGAAGCCGTATGCCGGCGAATAGGGAACGGTGAGCGTCGATATCTTTGCACCGCTGGTTTCTTCCTTATAGACCTCCATAACCGTGTTATATCGGTTGATCTCCGAATCCAGGTTATTCGGATCGGAGGTGATGCCGATATTGAGTCCGACCGAGAACTCTCCAATGGCAAAGCAGAGCGCAGGTATGAGCAGTGCCGTTGCGAGAGATACGATGAAGAGAGTATGACGCCATAATTTCATGATTGCGTGTTCACCCTTCTCTATGATTCCATTATTTCCTTTCCCGCCACTCCCTGATAACTGTATTGTTCAGATCGATTCTATATAGATTGAAATACCCAGGGTAAACCGGTATCCTGTCAGGTCTATGCGCGAGAAATCAACTGCTGCATCGGGCGTGCTCCCGTCATTGTTGAGATCGGGGCCGCTGATATCCGTATCCTTATCGTCCTTGATGACTTCTGTTGTTCCATTGTAATAGGAGAGCGCTGCATTTAATGATAATTTTGGTGAGATGAAGTACTCTCCTTCTGCAATGATAACCAGAGGGAGTCCCCATCCCTTGAAGACACCCTTCCGCTCAAAGGGAGGTGTCGTTTCAGAAGATTTAAACTGATTTTCGTACATAACATAGGCATAGGCGACACCGCCGCTCAGCGAAACTTTCATGTCCTTCCAGAAAGGGATTGAGAGCCCCACCGTAAACGGCACATCATACATACTGAGGGAATAGGTGCAGGAAAGACGGTAGTAGTTGGTGCCATCGGGGGTAAAAACGGTTTTCCCGCTCCCGCCATAGATGCTCCTGGTGTAGTTAAAGGCGAATCGAACGAAGTAGTAGTCGAGGAATATCCCCTTGAGCTCGATGCCTGCTGTTGCCCCGATGAGTCTCTCTATAACGCTCGTACTCATCCCATCCCGTGCCCTGTTCATCCCATCGATGCCGCTGTTCGAGTGGAAGTACTTTTCCTGGTTATATGAATGAAGATCCCCACCGAAAGATGGTGTAAATCCCCCGTAGATGCCCACCGCATAATCCACGGGGGCTGCACGGGCCCTGCTCGCCGCAATGCACACCGCAAGGAACAAAAGTATCAGTATAATTGCTTTTTCTTTCATAGTAACGTCGGGGCAACCCTTATAGCGCTTTCCAGTCTTTTACCGCTCATACTATCGAGAATGCTTATACATCAGCACGCCTCAGCGTGAAAATCACTTCAGATAATATGGTACATGATGCCCAGAAATACCCTGTGGCCGGAAAAATCGACAGAGAAATTATCCCAGTCATAGGTCGATTGGGTCTGGGTGATCGGCTCGGATCGGGCATCGAAATATTCCCATTCCATATAGAGATGGAGGCTGGAGAATATATTCAACTGAATACCCATGAGAATACCGTAACCGAATGCTGTCGTTTCAATATCCTCCTTCCCGAATGCCGTGCTCTTGATCTTGCCTGAGCCCATGAAATAAGCCACACCTCCTCCCATATAGAGCTCCCCGATGTTATGGATGGGAAAGGAGAGTCCCAGGAAGGAAGGAATTGCGGTATAATGAATCCGGTTATATTCGATCTCGTCGGTGTTCTCGAGAACCTCACCCTGATTGATGAGAAATGTTGTGTCAACACCCGATCGGATGAAGAAACCGCCGAGATTGAGCTTGAGCGCAAACCCGACAATTGCGTTGTTCTGCGGATCTATTTTGACTGAGGGGTCTTTGGAGATGGTGCCGACATCGTGCTGGGCGCCGAGGTGAACGCCAACACCCATATAACTTCGGGCGTATACGGAAACGCTTGCGAATAGCATGATGGCAATGAGTAGGACTCTTCTGATCATTTCCTCTCCTCGTCCGGGAATCGCGTGCGATCCCCGGGAATGAGGGAACCCCCCGTCGACTATCATGTGCTCATCTGCGAAAGAGGAGATGAGTGTCGTAAATTCAGATCTCCCATGGTGCACGCGATAAGAGCGTGCTCTTTGCGCAGCTATGAAAGCTATACCATGAGTGTCTATTCGTCAAGAAGAATATTTGGTGATATCCTCCGGTATCATCAGGAACACATCCGTGGAGCACTTCGGGCAGCATCGGATCGCATGATAAAAAAGAGTTGAAGTGTCATTTTATACTTTATACCCTGCCTATTTATTCAAGGAGCTGATGCTCGATGGAGGGGAGGGTCAATGGATTCAGGGATATTTGGAGATTTTCCGAAAGAGATAGTGCTCAAGGATAGCACGATCTGTGAGTTCAGGATTGCTTCCGGGACCGAAGGTGATGATCTCTTCGATTTTTTCAAACGGGTTTCTCCAGATGATCTGTGGGTCATGAGGAGAGACTATACCCGGAGGGAATCGATAGAGCTGTTTGTTCAATCCATTAATCCGTCAGAGCACATCTGCATTATCGCCTATCAGGAAAGGGGCATCATCGGCATAGGGAGCCTGTACTTTTCGACCTTCGGTGCACGCCAGGACATCGGAGAAGTTGAGATAATCGTTGCTGAATCCTTTAAAAATAAGCGGCTGGGTACCTGGCTTATTCTCGAGCTGGCGAGCATCGCTGCTGCGCTGCAGCTCGAGATTCTGAAAATAGAGCTCATTTCCGGCAAGGATGATGCGGCAATCGTTGCAACGAAGCGGGCAAATTTTATACCGCAGGCAACTTTGAAGAAGTATCTCAAGGATAGAAACGGCACCCTTCAGGACCTCGTTATACTGATCAGGGAGATCTCCGAGGAGTGGAGTGATTACTGACGGGAAATGCATGATATATGCGCCATGGCGGCGCGGTAAGAATTAAGCGGTCCTGATGACGTGATGATAATCAGATATCCTTGAAGAGGCCTGCCGCCTTATCCTTTCCCGTCAATCGCTCGTAGTCATCGTAATCGATAAAGGTGAGTTCGGGCAATTTCCTCTTCACGCGTGCCGCCATCTCGATTCCACGCTTCCCGCGCGCATCGCGAGCCGTGACATACTTGAATTCATGGCCGCATTTCGGACACTTCTTGAGATTTTCCAGCTTGATCCCCATCTCCCTGCAGCCGGGACAGAACCCGTATATATCGTCGACAACGACTATATGGTTCTCGATATCCTTTATATCAATTTCAGTCCAGATTCTTGCGAGGCCCATTCCCTCCTCCTTGGATGCGTGAATAGAGCGGCTCAGTTCGCGCTGCAGTATAGCACATTGCCCTGTGATGGCGCAATAATTTTTCGCTCTCACGGCATATAGACTTGACAACAGGGATTTACTGTTTGAATAGTGAGGTAGTAATGGAGCGAGGAGTGGTGAAGGAGATAATGAGAATCGGAACACGGGGAAGTGAGCTCGCCCTCTGGCAGGCGAGGCATGCTGCGGATATGATCGGAAAGGACCGGACTGAGATTGTCATCATCAAAACCCAGGGCGATCACATTCAGAATCTCTCATTTGACAAGATGGAGGGGAAGGGCTTTTTCACGAAGGAGATTGAGCATGCCCTGCTCGCCGGGCATATTGATGTGGCGGTTCATTCCATGAAAGATCTTCCTACCGATGAGGTGGAGGGATTGAAAATCATTGCGGTCATCGAGCGTGACGATCCCTCCGATGTGATACTTATTCGAGAGGAATGCTATCAGCCCGAGAATTCTCCCCCGCTTTCTGATTCAGCCGTTATCGGTACTAGCTCGCTGCGCCGTGCGGCGCAGCTGCGGCACCGAATGAATACGCTCACCGTTGAGCCCCTGCGGGGGAATGTGACGACCCGGGTACGCCGGTTGCGGGAAAAGCGGTATGATGCCGTGGTGCTGGCGAAAGCGGGGATACGGCGGCTCGATCTGGATGTGGGCGGCCTTGAGATCTTCGATCTCCCCTTCGAGTATTTTCTTCCCGCGCCGGCACAGGGAGCGCTGGCCATTCAGATCCGGGATGATGGAGGACCTGAAGAGGAGCTGCTTCGACTGAATCACCGCGAGACTGAACTGGCCGTTTTTGCCGAGCGGTTCTTCCTGAAATTCTTCGGCGGCGGCTGCCATATCCCCCTCGGCGCGTATGCGGAGGTGCAGGGTGATGAAATTTCACTTTCCGGCGTTGTCGCCTCTGTTGATGGGAAAAAGCTGATCCGGAGAGCCGCACGGGGGAGAAGCCCGGAAGAGGTCGGTGAGCAGCTCGCCAGGCTGATGAAGGAGGAGGGGGCGGAGGCGCTTATATGAAGCGTGGATTTGTCTATCTCGTCGGTGCCGGTCCGGGCGACTATGAGCTGATTTCCGAGAAAGCGCGGGAGGTCATGCGAAACGCCGACTGCATTATCTACGATTTTCTGGCAAATGAGCGGATCTTCGAGGATGTCGCCTGCGAGAAGATCTACGTCGGGAAGCAGGGTGGCGCACACACCCTCTCGCAGGATGAGATAAACCGTCTTATTATCGAGAAGGCGCAGGAGGGGAAAACTGTGGTGCGGCTCAAGGGAGGCGATCCCTTTATCTTCGGACGGGGAGGCGAGGAGGCCGAGGAGCTGGTGCAGGCGGGCATCCCCTTCGGTATCGTCCCCGGCATCTCATCATTCTATTCGGCTCCGGCATACGCCGGAATACCCATCACGCACCGCGACTACGCGAGCGCCTTCGAAGTGATAACCGGGCATCGGCGATCCGACACTTCTGACGAAGAGGATATAAATTTCCCTGAGTATCGACCGGATAAGACCTATATCTTCATGATGGGGGTGAAAAACCTCTCGTACATCTCCGATCAGCTGATTCGCAAGGGGTTTCCCGAGACGATTCCGGCCGGCATCGTCACCTGGGGAACGCTCCCGAAGCAGCAGGTCGTTACCGGAACGCTCGGCAGCATTGACCGGATTGCGCAGGAGAAGAAGGTCACGCCCCCGGCAATCATCCTGGTGGGTGAGGTGGTGCGCCTCAGGGACACCCTCAGGTGGTATGACACGCTCCCCCTGTTCGGCAGGCGCATTGTGGTGACCAGGACCAGGGAGCAGGCCTCTCGGCTCTCTCGCGAGCTCTCCCGGCTCGGTGCCGAGGTGATAGAGTTTCCAACAATTGAAATACGCCCCTGTGCGGATCAGAGCGCCCTCGAGAGCGCCATCGGGCGGCTTGAGGAGTTCGACTGGATTGTCTTTACCTCGCAGAATGCCGTGCAAATTTTCTTTGATCTTCTCAATCGCAGCGGACGGGATTCGCGAAGTCTTCACCGGAATCGGATTGCCGCCATCGGGCCGGCATCGGCGCAGGAGATCGAGCGGTTTTGCATCAGGCCCGATCTTATTCCCGATGAATATGTCGCCGAGGGGCTCCTCAGCGCGATGAATGAAATTGACCTTCAGGGGAAGCGGTTTCTCCTCCCCTGTTCGGCAGGAGCGCGGTTGACCCTGAAGGAGGGGCTCGAGAGCCGGGGAGCCGCAGTGGAACGGATTCATATTTACGATGCCGTTTCACCCGAGAAGGTTTCCGAGGACCTGCTCGAATCGGTTAAGGGGGCAGATATAATTACCTTTACCAGCTCTTCGACGGTTAATAATTTCTTCAAGCTGGTGGACACGGTCGGTGCGCAGCTCGCCTGTATCGGTCCGATTACGGCGGAAACGCTCCGGGAAAAGGGGTATGAGCCCGCTATCGTTGCCGCCGAGTACACCATCGGCGGTCTGGTTGACGCCATTGTCGCCGCATTGAGCAGTGCGTGAATGGCGGGATGTCGCTGCCGGTATTTATGTGCTGAAAATAGTTTTTTCTTCGAGGGAGGAGTGCCTGTGGAGATATATCGACCGAGAAGAATCAGATCATCCGAAATCATACGGGATATGGTAGCAGAGACCGTTATCGATCGGCGAAAGCTCATCATGCCGCACTTTATCCTGGAGGCCGATGGGATACGGGAAGAGATTCCATCGATGCCCGGCATCGATAGGATTTCCATAGATAATTTTCTGAAAGATGTTGAACGCGACCTGGGGCTGGGTATCAGATCAGTAATCCTCTTCGGTATTCCCGAGGTCAAGGACGAGGAGGGCAGCGGCGCCTATGATGAGCAGGGTGTCATTCAGTGTGCGGTGCGTGAGATCAAGAAGCACTTTCCCGAGGTGCTCGTCATCACCGATGTGTGTCTCTGCGAATACACGAGCCACGGCCACTGCGGTATCGTGAAGGATGGGAAGATACTGAACGATCCGACTCTCGAGCTCCTCGCCCGGACGGCGGTTACCCATGCGGCTGCCGGAGCTGATGTCATCGCCCCCTCGGACATGATGGATGGAAGGGTCAGTGCAATCCGTGCGGCGCTGGACGAGAACGGCTTCGGGGATATCCCGATACTCTCCTATGCGGCGAAGTACTGTTCGGCCTTTTACGGTCCCTTCAGGGATGCGGCGGGGAGCGCGCCGCAGTTCGGCGACCGGCGCAGCTATCAGATGGATTTCCGCAACGCCATCGAGGCGGAGAAGGAGGTGCTCCTCGATATCGATGAGGGGGCCGATATCGTCATGGTGAAGCCGGCGCTCGCCTACCTCGACGTTATCAGGCGGGTCAGGGAGATCATCCCGGTGCCCCTCTGCGCCTACAATGTGAGCGGAGAGTATTCAATGGTGAAGGGATCGGCGAAGCTCGGCTTCGGCGATGAGGAGCGGCTCGCCGTGGAGATACTCACCGCAATCTTCAGGGCCGGCGCCGATATGATAATATCCTATCACACGCGCGATGTCTTTGCGAAGGGATGGCTGTAGCGGAAAAATCCGCTGCAATCAGTTCAGCGTTACGGTGATGATATAGGTTGACGGAACTGCCGTTTTATTGTCGATGCGAAGGCCAAGGACATTGGAAGTGGCGTTGAGATCGAGCACTGATTCGTCCACGCCGTCTCCGGCATTTTCACTCAAACCAACCTGATTGGTGAAGCCGGTATCATCGAAGACATAGAGATCGACGTCTTTATAAATATTGAATACGGTGATATCGTAGCTGCTCCCCTGCGTCACCTCGAAGAGATAGTAGCTTGAACCGACGCCCGCTTCGGCGTAATTCGTCTTCTCGGGAAAGAGGTAGACCGGATTTGAGACGCTCCCCTCATTGGTGACAATCCTGATCTGGAACATTGTATTGCTCCCGTCAGCATGGATGAACACCTCGTCGCTGCCCGGCGTATAGGGGAATGAGAGGATTTCGGTAACGAACTGATCGCTGTAGATTTTCTGGATTACTGTTGGCTGGTTATTGTTGAACCAATATGTTATTCCAGCTTTCACCGTTGCCCGATAGTAGCTCTCGCCGCCGGGATCCAATCCGCACATGCCGTAATACTGCCAGCCCGGAGGAATAAGGGGTATGAGTTTCGGACTTCCCATCGTGCCTTCGTTCATATTTGAACTTACAGACCCGCCGTGTGATTCGATATATATGGTATATTCGGTTCCAATTGTATCAGTATGATAACCGGTTTTGCTTCCGTCTACGGTAAAATACAAATTTCCGACATAGTAGCTATTGGACAACTTTTCGAACATCGTTCGCCCGATGGATGGTTTGTCTGCTATTGTCGTATAGGTGCTGTCACTTCCGTAGTCGATTATATCGCCGTCATCTGTTAAATTTTCAATATAAATGAAAAAAAACTGATCATTTTCTCCAGTAGTATAGTAATAGCTTTTGCCGGTTCCGACATGTCCCTTATGCTTGTTCGCAAAGTTGTTGAGAGGGACGAAGATGGGATTTTCCGGCGTTCCTTCCGGTTTATACGATTTCAACATGTCAATTGAGAGCATTACCGAATCACCCGGATTGAGATCGCTGATTGCACTTCCCTCGTAACAGTAAACATCTTTTTGAACAGTATTCCCTACAACAGAGAATTCTCTCGATTTGCCTGCCGGAACATAGATTTTGATTATTCCCGAGTTTGGAGTTAAATTCCAATGAGCTTCTCCCATGCCGGGTCCCTTTACCTTTATGGTTATGGAGGTCAGATCCGACGGCGAATCGGCCATCGCCTCGGTACCGAGGGAGAAGAAGTTGATAAACCTGTCGAGGAGGCTCATCTCCTTCTGAGATGTCTTCTTATCCAGTCCGAGATCGATGGTGACGGCAGTCATGTCGCCTCCCACATTTGCGCAGCTGACGATGAGAAGGCATAGCATCGTCGAAAAAATCTCTTTCAGCGGTATCGATTTACCTCTTTTCATCTGTTAACCCCTTTTCGTGCATTATTTCAACGATCTGTTGAAGTGGTCATTTTTTAATGGCAAAATTATTATTTTAGCAATGTAGAGAAACATAACCGAAAAGCACAATTCGTTCAAGTAAAATGTATCTTCATTGTGAAGAAAAATTGCTTTTCGGTGATTGAAGGCATTATATCTGTTAATAAATACCCCGTTTGACAGGGGAAATGCTATATTTTTCTTAAAACACTTGTCAAATTTCCCTTTTTGCGAATTAATTCCAGAAATCATGAAGCACATTCTCCGATTATACCGGTGTCAATACTTCGCTGAGAAGATTTGAGCTATCATTATGCAGGAAGGTAAACCCATGAGCATCGATACATCAGTAAAGCTCTATGAACGAGCACTGTCCCTCATGCCCGGCGGCGTGAACTCGCCGGTGCGGGCATTCAGATCCGTCGGGGGCACCCCCCTGTTTATGAAACGGGGAGCAGGGGCGCATCTCTTTGATGAGGATGATAACGAGTACATCGACTACTGCATGTCCTGGGGGCCGCTCATCCTCGGCCATGCCGATGAGGAGGTTGTAGCCTCGATAGTGGAGACTGCCCGAAAGGGGACGAGCTTCGGCACCCCGAACCGCTTTGAGGTCGAGATTGCGGAGCTCGTCACCGAGCGCTTCCCGTCTCTTGAAAAGGTGCGATTTGTCAACTCCGGCACCGAGGCGACGATGAGCGCCATCAGGCTGGCGCGGGGATATACGGGCAGGGAGAAGATAATCAAGTTTGACGGCTGCTATCACGGACACGCCGATCACCTTCTCGTTGCCGGCGGCTCCGGCCTGGCGACCTTCGGCGTTCCCGATTCCGCGGGGGTCACGGAAGACGCTGCCCGGGATACGCTCGTCGTCCCCTTCAACGATGCCGGCGTTCTCGAGGAGGTGCTCAAAGAGCAGGGTGATAACCTTGCCGCGGTTATCATGGAGCCGGTCCCCTGCAATTACGGGCTCATCCCGCCGAAGGAGGGGTACCTCGAGGCGGTTCGGGCGCTCTGCGACCGGTACGGTGTGCTGCTCATCTTCGATGAGGTCATCACCGGCTTCCGCCTCGCACCGGGCGGTGCTCAGGAGTACTTCAATGTGCGCGCCGATATCACCACCCTGGGAAAGATAATCGGCGGCGGACTTCCCGTGGGCGCCTACGGCGCATCAAAGGAGATTATGGGGAAGGTTGCGCCCGACGGTCCCATCTATCAGGCGGGAACCCTCTCGGGGAATCCTCTCGCAATGGCTGCCGGCATAGCTACACTGCAGAGGATTCAATCGCTGGATACCTATCAGCTCCTCGGGGAGAAAGCCGAGCGCTTGCATGCTCTCATGGAACCGGCTCTTGACAGATATAAAGGGAAAGTGCTCTTTGTGCAATTAGAGTCGATCTTCGCAATCTATTTCACCGCTCTCAGCTCCATTGAATCGGTGGATCAGGTAAAAAAATCGAATATGAAACGCTTTGCCCGCTTTCACGGTGAGATGCTGCAGCGGGGTATCTATCTCTCCCCCTCTGGATACGAGGTTGGTTTTCTCTCCACCGCGCACGATGAGGGAGATCTCAAGAAGACTGCGGCGGCAATTGAAGAATCCCTTGAAGCGGTTCTGGAGTAGATTCGCTTTTCTTCGCGCTGTGCTGCGCTCTCAGCGGGGACGCAGCCGTTTCTCCTTCGGCAGCGAAAGGGTGAAGGTGAGTGTGTTCTCCTCCATGCCTGCGTGTATGGCTCCTCCGTGCAGGAGTACGGTCCGGTGGACGATGGGGAGATCGAAGTTGAGAATCTGCTCTGTTGTGGTGAAGAAGGGATTGAAGATGAAGCGAACATCCTCCGGCGTGATTCTCTCCGTCCTGACTGCAAGAATCATCTCGGCGTCGTAGGGGGTAATGCTCAGGGTGATGGCCATCGTGCTGCCTGCGGTGCTCAGATGCACGGAGTAGGAGATGAGCCGTTTCAGCGAATCTCTGAGCTTTTTCCTGTCGATGTACATCGTATAGGTCTCGATCTCGCCGCGCATTATTTTCACGGCGATTCCGCCCTTTCGCGCGAGCCGGCGAGCATTCCCGAGCGCTTCATTGAACAGGGGGATGATGTTCCTCTTCTGGAGCAGCACCTCTGACGTATCGGAATATTTTTCCGTTGTGGTCACAATGTCGCTCAAGCGCTCGGCGTCCTCGCATATATAGGTGAGATATTTTTTGAAATCGGGGGCGCTCGGGCCGAGCCCTTCCACTCGTTTCAGAAGCAGTCGCGCGTAGCCGCCGATGGAGACAATGGGATTGCGAACCTCATGCGCGATGCTGTCGGCAATCTGACGCAGGCTCTCCATATGATCTATGTGGTTCTGCTGCAGGTGCTCCATGAGCTCCCGCTCTTTGCGGTGCAGTTTCCAGAGCGTGGTGATATTGTTGCAGACAAGGATCAGGTAGGGGCTCTCGGAATCCTCTCTGACGTCTATGGGCGCAACCGTTACCAGCAGTCTCCGCTCGATCCCTCTCGACCGGTGTGTCACCTCGCGGTTGGCCGCCTCCGCTCCGGTTGTGCGGGCCTCTCTGATTATCTGCATGAGTATCTTGTTCCTGCTGAGGAAAGCCCTTTTTCGCACCGCCCGGTCGGTGCGGGTTATGCCGAGTATTTTTTTCGCTGCGTCATTGCAGTATATTAATTGCTGCCGGTTATTGAGAAGCACGATCCCTTCAGTGAGGAGATGAGAAAAGAGGTGCAGGATGTGTTTAAAAGAAGTACTTTCTCCCATAGCCGTCAATTCTGCTCAGCCCTGCCTGATGCGCCTGTTGAATTGCCTGATCGTACTCGTCGAGCGTAATTCGCCTCCTGAGATCGAAGCACTCGCGTGCGCGATATTCCGGCCGGTACTGATCCATGATGTTGATATAGGTATTTTCTGAGAGGCTGGCAACGAATGATATGACCCGATCCGTCGCGGCGAAATTGTTCGGAAGAACGAGATGACGTATCAGAAGGCCCCGGCAGGCGATTCCGTTTTTATCCAATTCGAGATCGCCGACCTGCCGGTGCATCTCGGTAACTGCTGCCATGGCGACCTGAGGATAATCCGGGGCACCGCTGAGGTCCTGTGCAACATCGCCGTTCATGTACTTGAAATCGGGCATGTATATATCGATGACGCCGTCGAGCAGTTGCAGGGTTTCAACGGCATCATATCCGCCAGAATTATAGACCAGAGGGATAGTCAGACCCTCCGGGATTGCGATGAGGAGCGCCTGGACGATCGCCGAAATCATGTGCGTTGGTGTGACGAGATTGATGTTATGGCATCCCCGTGACTGGAGAATCATCATGATCGAAGCCAGCTCCTTCGGCGTGATCTCCTCGCCGCGCCCGAGGTGCGAAATGTCGTAGTTCTGGCAGAATATACAGGCGAGGTTGCAGTTGGTGAAGAAGATCGTGCCTGAACCGCGATTGCCAACCAGCGGTGCCTCCTCGCCGAAGTGTGCATTGAAGGATGAAACGATAGGGAGCGCGCCGCTCCGGCATTTTCCCTTTTCCGATGCGGTACGGTCGACCTCACACCGGTGGGGACAGAGCGTACAGTTTTTCAGAATCCGGAACAGGCTCTCGCTTCGCTTCTGGAGTATTCCCTCCTCGTGAAGCACTATGTAGGGGGGTACGTATTTCATCCTTTTCGTCTCTGACAAGTGATCGGTGTGTCCCGCACGACGTGTTGCACCCCTTTGGAATCGACCGATGTGAAAAAGGAGCTTCGCAGTGTCATCACCCTGTTCTCATGCCATGAATCAGATCATGGGCTTTGCTTATCGGACTCTATTCCGCTGTTCACCGAGATCAACAATTCCGTCGTCACTGAAAATTCTGGCCGAAATAGTATCACCCCGTATCAGGTAGTTGTTATTGTTTTTCCGTTCTCCTTCGAGAAAGAGCTCAATTCGCTTGCGCTGCGGAATCCCCAGTATCTCCGCGAGTCTCATTTTGAGACGGCTCGGCTGCGTCAGCGCAACACCGCCCGGCGTTCCCGTTGCGATAACATCACCGGGTCGGAGATCGAACTTCTCGGTAAGGCAGTTTATAAGCTCAGGAAGAGCAAATACCATATTCTTCGTAGTGCCCCGCTGCCGCTTCTTCTCATAGGGGGTGCCGTCCGGCCCAAAAACCTGCAATTCCAGGGTGAGATTGCTCAAGCGCTCACAGATTTCATCATCCAGCACCTGCACGAAGGGGCCCAGCGGCGCAAAGGTTCGATAGGTTTTGCCGAGAAACCACTGTCCCGACAGGAGCTGTATGTCTCGTGCCGATATATCGTTCATGATGGTGATGCCCAGTACGTATTCGGGAAGGTTCATGCCGGTTATGGTGTCATTGTGGCTGATTCTCTTCCCGATGATGACGCTGAGCTCTATTTCATAGTCCAGGAGAGAGACGGAAACGGGATACACAATATCGTCATGAGAACCGCACAGGGCACCCGGTGCCTTGGTGAAGAAGATAGGGCTCTCCGGAATGGGCAGCCGTACCTCTTCGGCGTGGTCCCGGTAATTTAATCCAGCGCAGAACAGGTGCACGTTTTCATCGGTGGGTGGGAGCGGTTTGATTTCGTCCACGACTATCCCCGCAGCAGTGGTGAAACGCTCCTCTCGTATGGTGGTGAACAGCTCCGAGACGGTGTGTCGGTTCTCAATCGGCAGAACGCTATCACCCTCGACGATGCCGTAGGTGGGGTAGACGGATGCTTCCTGCTGGAACTTGATGAGTTTCATGGAGCCTCCCTGCTTTGCCCGCACACTATAGGTGCCGGTTTTTATATTGTCAATGACATATTGATTCGGTGCGGAAGTGCAGTTTCTTTGCGATATCTCGAAAGGAACAGTTTTCACAGGATATCGGCGCAGAGTGATGATAAGCGATATTCTTCTTGACTATTTGTTCATGGTATCACAAAAGGGGGATGGTCGCAGTACATGTGGTATTCAGAACGATGAATCGCAATATACGGTGGTGGCATGAAGAAGTTTGATGATCGAAAACTCTACTTTTATTTCTCAATCATTACGCTGGTTATCGGAATTATTCTGGGAATGGTTGCCTACTATTCTATTCTCATCATTGAGCCAGAGATTCAGTCACTCCTTTCGGCAGAGGAGAACATTCCGCAGAGCTACGAGAAGGCCTACGCCATGCTCAGAGACCCGCAGATATTCGCCCGGTACGAGCACTTCGATCGGGTCGCCTATCCCATTAAGAATATCCTTCGCGACTTTGACAGTAAAATCGATGAGGGGGAAGCATTCACTGCCGATGATCAACTCTACCTTGAAATCCTCCTCGAGCGGCGGATACTCGGTTCTCGTCTTACCAGGAATACGATGATTTTTTTGTTTCTCCTCTCCCTCCTCGGATGGATCTTCTTTTTCTACGAGCGAAGGAAGGTGAAGGCTCTTTCCTAGCTCAGCAATCCCTGTATTATCAGATCGACTGCATCATCCTCGGAGAGACCGCGCGACATGAGTGTCTCGAGCTGCTTATCGTCGACGCTCCCGATAGCCGCTTCGTGAGTGATGTGCGCACGGGGATGGCGAACCTCGACGATAGGAGTTGCTGTTGCAATTCCGTTGTCCTGGACGATCTCCTTGCAGTCAACATGTCCCCGGGCGTATGGAGCGGTTGCGGTGAGCATGTTGTATACTTCTGCGCGTGAATTGTTTCGCACCGCAATGCGTGAGGTAAGAACACCGCGGCAACCCTCTCCTACCAGGTGTCCGATTTCCCGGATCTTTATGAGATCATCGCCACGACCGTTCACCTTCGCGTTCATCTCCATGACGCTCTGATCGTAACAGGTTGTTTCGTAATTAATATCAATTATGCCGACACGCCCTCTGAGCAGTTCGAAATCGGTTTTGAAGCGGGCATTTTTTTCCAGGATGACCTGGGCGTTGGGAATCACCTTGATGCCGCCTGTTTCTCCGTGTATATGCCTTTCGAGATAGGTATAGGCGGCTCCCGCGCCCACGGTTATGTTTGCGTCCATTTGATGAACAATATCTACGGCATTGGGGAAGGTGCAGTGTGCGAGAACTGAGACCTGCGCATTCTCTTCAATTGCGACCTCCATATGTATCTCCTGCAGGCCCGTTTCGGGGAGCATTCCGAAGCAGAGATGTACCGGCTTCGCGATTATTGTATCCCTGAGGACACGGAACTGCACCTGAACGCCCTGTTTTAACTCTTTCACATCCACTTCGAGCCCCGGAATGAGGTGTTCGCCGACTACCATATTGTGATTTATGACGAGATGTGCGGTCTCCTCGTCCTGCAATGCGCTGTCGGTTAACTGCAGCGTGCGATATAATTCCTGTGCTATCTCGTTATTGAGTTTCATGATTGATCTCCGACATCAGGCATATTTTTGTGGTCGCAGGACATGCACTTATTCTCAAAATATCCGCAGATCTGGTCAACCGTGCCCTTGTTAAGAATTGATCCGTGGCACATCAGAAAGGCGTGTTCGGCCTGCTGGAGAACGGGGAGGCTGTGGGTAATGAGTATCACCGTCGAGCCGCTGTTCTTGAGGAGCTGGATCGCTTCGAATATTCTGTTGAGGGCCTCCACATCGATTCCCGAATCGGGCTCGTCGAGAAGGACCACTGATGGCTGCATGACGAGGAGTGATGCCAGTTCGATTCGCTTTCGCTCGCCGCCACTCAGTGTTTTATCAACTGCACGGGACAGGTATTCTGCCGGTTCCAGGGCGACCTTTTCGAGCGCTTCTGCGATTGACTCTTCGCTCTTGTCCCGCGCCGATGCCCTGAGAAAATTGCGGATGCTGAGTCCCTCGAATCGCGCGGGCTCCTGCCAGGCGAGGCTTATTCCCTGCCGGGCCCGCTCATCGACATTGAGCGAGTTGATACTCCTGCCGTTGAGGAGAATATCCCCCTCGAAGTCCCGATATCCTGAGAGCCCCATGATGGTAAAAGCCAGTGTTGATTTGCCCGCACCATTGGGGCCAACGATGGCGTGAACGTGCCCCTCCCAGAAATCTATGGTCAGGTTGTCGAGAATCTGCTTTCCTCCCATCGTGAGGTTGAGATTCCGTGTTTCCAGGATACCCATAAAACCTCCCTTCACCTCTGATTGTTCAATCGCGGCTGACGACCCGATGTCAGAGTATTATGATACATCAGTAATAAACATAGTGATACCCCAAAAAAGTTCAATATTTTTTATCCTGAGTGAGAGACGGTTTAGAGAATTTACGCTCCCCTTATTTTTTGAAAAAGGTGTCAAAGAGCAGAACAATAGCCGGGATGGATACCGTTGCGGCGAGGAAGCTGGCTATCATGAACTGATTGACAATGCTCCGGTTACCTCCTGCCCGTTCGGTGACGATGGGAACCGCTGAGATCGGGGGTGCCGCGCTCTGCAGGATGAGTATCAGGGCAGTGTTGTATGCTGGCCTGACAAGGAGGAGTATACCCAGAACGATGATGGGTACAAGAAAATTCTTGTAGAGGACAAATTGCACCATTGCTCCCTTCTGGATTTTCCCCCGTTTCTGGAAGTCGATGTAGATGGTTCCGCCGATTATGATGAAGATGAGCGGAACAGCGGTCTGTCCGATGAGGGCGCATATCTCAATAAAGAAATCGGGGACATAGATGCTCAGATCGGTCAATCTGAGAGCAACCGCAAGTATCGTTGCTATCAGTATGGGGTTGCTGATTCGCTTCCAGTCGATGCGCTGCCGAGGGGCTTTCTTTTTGAAGAAGAGATGGTAGGTGTTGAAGAAGAAAGCAGGGTAGAAGAGAGCGAAGAGGAAAAGGTCGACCAGGGAGGAGGAATCGATGCCGAACATCCCCGAGAGAATTGCCAGGGGAACGAAAATGCCGTTCTGATAGAAGAGGCTCACTCCGAATTCCTGACGGACGCCGCTCTTGACGGTGCGGAGCAGAAGGAGCGTCAGGAGGAAGAGCAGAAGCGTAAACCCCGCCCACCAGAGGGGGAGCATCCACCAGTCTCTGTTCAGTGCCGGATCAAATTTCGTAATAATATTTCTGAAAACGAGACAGGGGACAGCGATATCTATCACGAGGACGGGAAGCACTTCCATAATGCTTTCAGGCAGTATTTTTTTTGCGATAATCCAGAATCCCAGTATACCGATTCCCAGGAGGGTTATAACCGATTCAAATGTGATAGAGAATAATTCCATGAAAGTTTTCCTGTCGGCTCACTACTGTTATTCTGTAATGATCATCTATCCTTGTCAATTGAATTCATAGGATCCGTTCAAGGGGGTATGTATACACCGATGTGCTGTTTTCAACTGTTCATATGGATTGCGCTTTTTTGATAAAAAGTTGCAAGAATTACTGATACTGTCATCACGTGGTGGTACAATGAATATGATTTTTGTGGCGATTTACATTCAGCAGGATAGGAGCACATGGAAACATATATCAGGATTATCTTTTTTTCAGTTCTCATAATCGTGTATGGTGCGGTGCACTATTATATCTACAGGAGGGGTCGTCAGGCGCTACCGGAGAACCGCACGGTGCGAAGATTATACGCGACAATTTTTATACTTCTGTTTCTCACCTCGCTGTTCGGGAGAATCGGGCATCGCTATTTTTATTCGAAGCCGGTTGAGGTGGTGCACTGGATAGGCTCATTCTGGTCGGGAATGGCCTTATACTTTTTTCTCATTGTCCTCCTCATCGATCTCCTTCGGCTTGTCGGACGGTTCGTCAAAGTGAATTCCGTGCGATTTCGGTTCCTCTCGGGAATGAAGGGACTTGGCATTGCTGTCCTCGTGGTGACGGTTCTCGTCATCTACGGCTCTATTAATGCGAAAACGATACGTGTTACCGAGGTGCCGCTTGCGATTGAGAAAAAAGCGGGATCCCTCTCTTCCCTTCACCTGGTTGCGGTCGCCGATCTTCACCTGGAGGGGCTCGTCACGCCCCGCCGCCTGAGGCATGTGGTGAGGGAGATAAATTCACTCAAGCCCGATATCGTTCTGCTCCTCGGCGATACGGTCAGCAATACCGGGGGCTCCTTCGAAAGAAAAGGGCTGGGCGAGATTCTCTCCCGTATCCGGTCCCGATACGGTGTATATGCGGTAACCGGAAATCACGAGTTCTTCGGTGATACCGATGCCACCGTTGAGCGCCTCTCCCGGTACGGGATTCGCTTCCTCAGGGATGAGGTGGTGCTGGTGAGGGGAATTTACCTGATAGGGAGAGAGGACCGGCACTTCAACCGCTTTTCCGCCGAAAAGCGGAAGACGCTCGAGGAGCTGCTGTCGGGCGTGAGCGCTGAAGCTCCGGTCATCCTCATGGACCATCAGCCCTTTCGCCTTTCGGAAGCTGCTGAACGGGGAGTCGACCTGCAGGTTTCCGGGCATACGCATGCCGGCCAGATATTTCCGATCAACCTGATTGTGAAGCTCGTCTATGAGTTGAGCTGGGGATATATGAAGAAGGGCGATACCCATTTTTATGTGACCTCCGGTGCCGGCACCGTTGGCCCCCCCCTTCGAATCGGCACGATCCCTGAGATTGTAAGCATCATTCTCACCTTTGAGTGATGCTTTGCTGAAATTTATCATTTCTTTACCGCCCGTGCATTTTTTCTAAACATTTTTCTGCCATTACATTCCCGCGGTATTATTCTTCTTTGAATTACGATGAATGGGTAAGATCTATGAGAGACCAATTTAATTTCAAGGTGAACTGGTGGGTTATTGGCGGGTTTTCATCTCTTCTGCTCCTTTTCCTAGTCAGCGGTTTCCTCGGGTTGTATGCAATGCAGAAGTCGGCGAATGATACGACACGGTATATTCAGGCGATTGACAAGGCCCGGGAGGTGCAGGTTGAGTTTCAGAAGCAATTTCATCTCTGGAAGAGCGCCGTGCTTGAGGGTGAACGGTTTGCCGATTTCAGAAAACACTATCACGCGTTTACCTTTCACGCAGACCGGGTGCAGGATTCCCTGTTCAACCTCAAGCTCATCTGCGGGGATTTCGAAGGTGTCCCGGACAAAATCGTTGACCTGCGGGGCAGGCACAAGATGCTGACGAATGAATTTACCTCGCACCTGATGTCGCTCAAGGAATCGAATTTCAAAAATAGAGCAGACGTCATTGCCTCTGTTCAGGGCAAAGATGGTATTGCGCTCAAGAAGATGGAGGAGATCGCTGTCCGGATAGAGGAGATTGCGAATGCTGAGATATTCTATCTGAATAACTATTACTTCAATGTGGTTCTCGTTTCGCTTGCGATTATCACCGGTGCTGCAATTGTCATGAGTGTCTATGTCGCTTCAAATCTGCTGAATGCTCATCGCAAACTGGAGATGCGGGTGCGGGAACGAACAGCGGATCTTCGGGAGGCCAACCGTGAGCTGGAGAGCGAGATCAAGGAGCGGAAGACAGCGCAGGAGTCGTTGATGCGGTCGATGAAGGAGATAGAGGAAGCGAACAGGCGCATACACGTCTCCGAGGAGAAATATCGGCTCCTCGTTGAGGGTTCGAATGATATTATCTTCTCGCTGGACGATCAATTGCAGTTCATCACCGCCAACCGCGCGCTCCAGAAGCACCTGAAAATGAGCCCCGATGAGATTTCCCGATACAGTTTTTTCGATCTCCTCTATGACAGTTCGGAGGTTCGTTCGGTTACCCTTCAGCTAGTGAAGGAGAAGATAGAGCACTTTCTCGTTGAGAAGACGCCGGTTCATTTCAGGGCCGAGTTGCAGTCCGCTATCGCCGCTGAGCCAAAAGAGATGGACGTGTGGCTTGAGTTCATCAACATCGAAGGAAAGAATGAGATACTGGGGAAAGCCTCCGATATACGAGAGGATGCGCTCCTTAAATATTTCATCAATGAGCGGCAACGGTTCAGAATAGGAAACTATCTGATTACCGCTGAGGACGTTACCCGCCGGATGACGCGAAATCTGTTAAAATATCTGGACGCTAAGATAATCAACCTCATGCGGATTGCTCTCCGCGAGATAATTATCAATGCCATAGAACATGGCAATCTCAACATCTCATTCAAGGAGAAGTCCAGGGCGATGATGGAGGATCGATACTTCGAGTTTGTGGCTGAGCGGCAGAACAATCCGCAGTACCGGAGACGGCAGGTTGAGATAGAATATCTGATTACTCCTGAAAAGGTTATCTATAAGGTCAGCGATGAGGGGGATGGCTTCGATCATCAAAACGTTCTCGATCGGGATCTGGACACTGTCAATACGGAGATGATGGAGCATGGACGGGGAATTGCAATGGTAAAGCAGATCTTCGATGAGGTACAGTACAATAACAAGGGAAATCAGGTAATGCTTATCAAACACTTCGCGGAAAAGGATTCCAGACCCGGGAATTATACCGTTGCCTGATTTGCTGATATAGTATCCTCCAAAGCCGCCTCAGATGAGAGCGGTGCTGAAATACCGCTCTGCGCGATCGGGGAGGATGGTAACGACGCGGTTTCGTCCGTTATCCATATGAAGGGCTGCGAAGACATTAGCGCCCGATGAGGTTCCCAGGAGCAGTCCCTCCTCCTTTGAGAGTCGCCGGGTGGTGTTGATCGCCTCTTCATCGGAGACGGTGAAGACCATATCGACGAGCTTCACGTCCAGAACAGCGGGAACAAAACCGTCACCGATGCCGTGAATCTGATGCAACCCCGGTTCCCGTCCCAGCAGCGCAGCGCTGTTCTTCGGCTCCACCGCCACAATCCGTATCGAAGGATTCTTTTCCTTCAGGTATGTTCCGATTCCCTGAAGGGTCCCGCCGCTGCCGACTCCCGCGACAAAGATGTCTATTTCGCCGTTGCTGTCCTCCCAGATCTCAGGGGCAGTTTGCAGGTAGTGGATTTCGGGATTGTACGGGTTCGAGAACTGATTGACAACGAAGTACTGCTCCGAATCTTTTCCGGTGATCTCCCTCATCTTTTTGAGAGAACCCGAGAGACTCTCCTCGGCAGGGGTGTAGATAATTTCACCGCCGAAGGCCTCGATGATCTTCTTTCGCTCCACGCTCATATTCCCGGGCATGACGCAGGTGACCCGATACCCCTTCTGCCTCCCGACCAGGGCGAGTCCGATGCCGGTATTCCCTGAGGTCGCCTCTATAATAGTCATGCCGGGCTTCAGGGTGCCATCCCGCTCGGCGCATTCGATAATGTATTTCCCCACCCGGTCCTTGATGCTCCCCCCCGGGTTCAGGAACTCAGCCTTGGCGAATATGTTTCCCGATGATATCTTTGTCAATCGTATCAGCGGAGTGTTGCCGATAGCGTTCAGCACGGAGTCGATGAGCATGTGATTCCTCTCTCTGTTCGTTGTTCAGGATGAGTTAACTGAAAATAATTTCTCGTGACTGTCAAATAAATTTTTTACGCTTGAAGATAAGAAGGCGGCATGCGGCATCAGTCGGCAGGTGTAAAAAGAATTGCATTTTCCATGCGCAGTGTAGTATACCGTGGTAAATATCATACCTTATAAAAAAGAGCATGCCAATCGATTAAAGGGAGACGGGTTTTTAAAACCGTTCGGCCTTTTTTTTACAATGGGAATCTCTTTGTATTTCTTCTCTTCTTCAGCACAGTGGTATTCGGGGAAGGAACAGAGTGGAAAATAGTTATGCGAAAATAGTACGGGAGAATCTCGATAGACTCTACCGCGATTGCTCCGATCGGGCGGAAGCGATACCGGCAGAGCGGGAAGGCGATGCATTCATCTTTGATGCCTTCGGCGAGAGATGCCGTATTCAGCCCGACGGCATTTATCTTGCGGGCGAGAGGCAAACCGGTGCTCCGGGTATCCTCATCTCCCTCTATGCTCTTCATGTAAAACCGGTGCCCTGCGGGCGCGAGCCCTTCCGGGGGTTCAAGGACCTGCCGAATAGCATGCCCTATGTCGGTGCGTTCTCATCCCATACGGAGCGGGTTCTGGTCCCGCGGGTTGAGATGATTCGGGAACATGCTGCTGCCATAGTGGACAGATTTCACGGACAGGAGGCGCCATCGGCGGTGGGTGGCGATTTTAGCTTTGTTCTCCTCCCGCTCCCGAAGATAGCACTCTGCTATATCTTTTATCGTGCCGACGAGGAGTTTCCTGCGACAGCGACCTGTCTTTTTTCGCATAATGCAGTCGAACACATGCCCGTTGATGCCCTCGCTGATGTGGGTGAATATACCTCGCGGAAAATTCTGGAGATCCTCGGCTGAGAATTGTTTCCCGCCGCTTCTCAGTCACTCTCGAGCTGATTCATTCTGAAGCGTTTCTTCTGATGAGCCGGTATATTTGTCCGGTAGCGGTAGAGTGCTCGCTCCCAGTCACCGTAGATGGGGTTGGGGAGGACGATGAACTGCTTTCCGAAGCGGCTCTTCAGCCTGTTCGTTTCCGTAAAACGATCCCGGATCGATTTATCCTCAAAGTCCTCTGAGAAATCGTTGAGATTGTCGCCGATCAGCAGTACGATCCGGTGCGTTTTTTTTATCTGTTCTCTCCGTGACTGCTTGCTCGGCGTTTCGTTCCGCAGGAGGACATGATTCACGTCAGCCTGCGGGAACCCGAGCTTTTTCAGGTTTTCGATGGTTTGCTCCTTGATCCGCTCACTCCGGTTCGATACGTAAAAGACGTCGAAACCCTTCGCTACTGCATTGCGAAGAAAATCACCCGCACCGGGCACCTCCATTGCACTGGCGCGGCTGCACCACTCCTCCCACCCCGCGGGATACTGCTGATTATCGGTTATGGCTTTTGCATGATAGGGGGAGGTGTCGAGAACGGTCTCGTCAATATCCACAATTACTGCCTTTTTCTGTTCGCACGGTATGTTCAATTCCCTGTCGAGTATCATTCGGGCGATGTTGAATGACTGATATACAAGAGCGCGGTATTCGGCGGATTTTTGTTGCCACAGAAGTGCCATGAGCATGGCGTCGTCCTGGGACTTTGCCGGTTCGGGGCTCGGCAGAAGACACGCGGAGATGATGAGAACAGTTGCTGCGGAGACAATACAAGCGGTGGCGCGTTTTGTGTTGATCCTGATCATGTGCTTGCTCCTCGAGGTGTTTGTCGGTCGGGCTTTTTTAATATATTTTTTTGTAACGAATACTACACCGTTTCGTATATATGGCAATCATTTTATACGCAGCGTAGAGCTCTTCACTTCCCGTACTGAATTGAAGCTCTATGGTATCCCCTCGGTGAACGTAGGGAAACGCTCGTCGCGGGATACGAGATCAGTGTAAGTGAATTGAAATGGTAGTATCAGGACTCCGGGAGATCCGAGTTCGAGCTCTCTTGAAAAAATTCGATATCCTTTGAGAGGATCTCGGCACGTTCCGATAATGACTTGGAGAATTCGCTCACTCCCTGTGCGCTTTCTGAGATGATCTGTATCGATTCTGTAATATTCTCAATTGCTTTCATGAATTCGCGAAGCGTT
This sequence comes from uncultured Leptospirales bacterium, assembly GCA_964652955.1. Taxonomy (GTDB): domain Bacteria; phylum Spirochaetota; class UBA4802; order UBA4802; family JAKQUI01; genus CAZZCF01. The sequence goes on along the minus strand of CAZZCF010000032.1, from coordinate 5,319 downwards.
GTGGATTGTTCCTCGGTTGACTTGAAATTCTCCGATGCCATTTTGAGAACGATATCGAAATTTTCCTTAACCTCATCGGTGAGTTTCGATTGCTCCATCGCCTCGTCCGCTATTGTGCTCATTATCGCCGACGTTTCCTTGACGGACTGTATTATCTCGACAAAGGCATGAGAGGTCGTGTCCATTGACGTGATACCCGCTCTGACATCATCGATTGTCAGGGCTATTCTCTTTGTTATTTCCTCGGCATTCTGCTGTGTGCTCTCGGCGAGTTTGGATATCTCTTCCGCAACCACGCTGAATCCTCTCCCGTGCTCTCCCGCACGTGCGGCTTCGATTGAAGCGTTCAGAGAAAGGAGATTAACCTGATCGGCTATATCCTTTATAACATATACTGAATCGTTGATGCTCTGGGTGCTTGCCTGAATATTCTGTATCTTTTGAACCGTATCCTTAAGGATATTCTCCCCTTCGACCGCTTTTTTCTCCGAAGTGTCGGAGAGCGTTGATGCTCTGGTGGCCCGTGATGAAATACTCTGGATCTTTTCAATCAGCACGGTGAAGTAATTATAGGATCGCTCGGTTTCATCGCTCTGACGCTTCGAGTTCTTGGAGATGTTTTCACTTGATGCACTGAGCTCCTCGAGTGATGCGCTCACCTCTTCGGTGGAAGAGGCGATCTCTTTGCTGTTGTCATAGAGCTTCTCGATGTCCCGTGTGAGATTGATCGCATCCCCGTCGAGGGTCTTTGCTTCGGATCGGATTTTAGAAATAATATTCTGGAGCTGATCTTTCAGCGAATTGAGTTTTTCGCCAATCTGAGCAATCTCATCGGTAGTGACGATGGGGAATGAGATATCCAGCTGTCCGTGTGAAAAGCTTTCAACTTCACTGGTTGTTTTGTTTAAAATCGATCTCAGCGAGCCGGTAAAAATATAGGCAATGAAGAAGAGCACCACAAAGAGCATGAGGGTAATCCCGATGAGGTGAAATTCGATATTGGTAAGCTGTATGAGATTGTTCTGTATGTTGTAAATGATATTACTGAAAATGACGATTGCGTACCAGAGGAGTGCGAAGAGCAGGAGACTGATTTTTTTCATGAGGGTAAATTTCTTCTTGAGATGAACATCAATCGCAACAAGCCGCTTGTCGGTGAGGAGTGTCGCAATCTCCTTTTCGCTTATGAAGTACGCATAGGTGTAGGCTGCAGGCAGGATCATCAACGGAATGGTTATGGCAACGGAATATTGAATTGCCTCAATAGTTATGTACAACTGTGCGGCAAGGACAGTCAATATCGGGCCAATTGACCAGCGCACCATGTTTATCAAGCCCTCACTCTTCGGCTCGCCGAGGAGTTTTAGCTTTATTTCATAGATCTCATCATCTGCAATGGTATCGACACCGAGAGCTTTGAGCAGCGGCATGAGACGGCGATACCGGAAAAAGAGGCTGATTAATTCGGAAATCGGTACGGTGACGACTATGAGCCCGAGCACCAGGGCAATAAACTTTTCCCCGACAAAATTGCCGCAGATAACTGCTGTGTATACGGCCAGCGGTACCGGTATGAGATAGGTGCTGATATCCTGCTTCAAGGAGAGTGTGCGGAAAAAACGTGATTGTGAAATTTCCATTCGGGTTGCCTCCTCTTCGTAATCGCTGCGCGATGAGAGCAGTATCCGTTATGTTCTTACTCTATATATAATCAAAAAAATATCATCAATAATGGTATATCGTCAAATCTTTTTATACATGTTCCAAAAAGATGTGTTTGATGATGCTTTATTCCGTATTCTTTCCGCGGGATCAGAACCGGTTTGAAGGAGCACTGATTTTTATAAACCTGCTCGTGAGTATCAAATATCGTTTTGCAATAATATGGAGCATCGTGCGTCTGTATAATGAAAAGGGAGGTGAAGAAGATGAGTGAGATTGGTAATCGGATACATTTCGCGTTGATGGCTCTTTTTTTTGTCTTTCGGGATCTTTTCCTCCGGCCTGAAGACATACTCGGTGAAGCGGGCATTGAACCGGGGAGTTATCTTCTCGATTATGGCTGCGGTCCGGGGAGCTTCACGCGAGCCGCATCGAAGCTGGCCGGCGATGAGGGGCGGATATACGCTCTCGATGTCAATTCACTCGCCGTAGAACGGATTGAGCGTGATGCAGCAAAGCGGGGACGCAGGAATATCAACACGATACAGTCCGATTGTGCAACCGGTCTCGAGAGCGAATCGATCGATGTCGTGCTGCTCTATGATGTCTTTCACGATCTGCACAATCCGGATTCGGTACTGGAGGAACTGCATCGGGTATTGAAACCCGGAGGCATGCTCTTCTTCAGCGATCATCATCTGACGTATGATCGGATTGTCTTCCGGCTTACCGGAAGTGGCCTCTTCTCCCTTTCGGAGAGAAAGAATCACACCACTCTCTTCGTTAAGAGATAATCGGAAGCGGCGCGAGGCAACACCGTGGTGCTACCCATAAAATGCTTGCAATTGTGATATCACGTACCACGATAAAGGGCATCGCACCATTCTCATCAATAGAATAAAAGCGGAGTTTTCAGAATGCTGTATAGCAGTATCACGAATGAGCAGTGAAAAGGAGGAGGTCTGCCATGAGACGTTGTGTGTGCCCGGTATTCGTTCTGTGTTTACTCCTCGCCTGTTCCGATGCGGGGAAACCGAAGCTCTGGTCTCTCTACGATTCAGTTCTGAAAGAGTGTAAGTATGTCGATCTCACCCACTCCTTCGGTCCCGGCATCGCCGTGTGGCCAGGGTTCGGAAACGCTCGCTTCAAGCCGGCAATCGCCGGTGCTGATATACCTGGCTATATAGCCCGGGGTCAGGAATTCGTTTATCAGAAGCACGGCTTTATTGCTACTGCCTATGAGATACCCACCGATCAGTACGGGACGCAGCTTGACCCGCCGGCGCACTGGGATGAGTACGGAGCCACTATCAGTGATATCCCGGCGACCTATGCCGTTCGTCCCCTCGTTGTGATCGATATACATGAGCAGGTGGAAAAGGATCCCGGCTATCACTGTGCCGTGGATGACATTAAAGCATGGGAGGCAGAGCACGGAAGGATTCCCGAGGGTTCCGTTGTCATGATTCGTTCTGATTGGAGCAAGCGATGGGCCGATACCGCTCGCTTCAACAAGAAGCCCTTTCCTGGCGTGAGTCTTGATGCGCTCAAGTTTCTTCATCTCGAGCGGGGGATTCTCTTTCACGGTCATGAACCGCTCGATACCGACACGACGCCGACGCTGGTCGGCGAGCACTGGCTGCTGCACAATCACTTCTGTCAGGCGGAAGGGGTAACGAACCTGGATAAGGTTCCTGCGGCGGGTGCCCTGATAGCCATCGGCTTTGCCAAGCCGGAGGGGGGGACGGGTGGATACGCACGGTATATTGCCATCTGCCCCCCGGACTGGAAATACGGGAATACCGTTCTTGAGGCTCCCGGCGCGCCCCTTCCGAAGCAGGAGTTCCCGCTCAGGCGCGGAAAGGATGGCGTTTTACGGCCCGCCCGGTAGGTTCCGGTAACCGGGAGTTTTCCAAAGGGTGATAGGGGAATCGTTTCAAGAATCGGTGTCATCGATGCGATGGTTTGCCCCCGCGATAGTGAAAGCTGTGTACGGCGGGTGATATATCATCCTGAGTGAACGGGCGAAAGCTGCAATTTCACGGAATCTTTATGATGCTGCCCTGATGCGGAATAAGAGCTCAATGAGAAGACGTTTTTTTACATACTGGTTTTTGATTATACCTCTCTGTGTGTTCTGCACGCAATATTCGGAAGCGGATCTCGAGCGTGCGCGGATTCATAAGGATCTGCGTCTCCTCACCTGGATTGGGCTTACTGATTCGACAGTCGGTCTCCAGGCCCGGCGGCTTATTTCTGATTTTGCCGTCTGGGATGATGAATTTCACAATTTCGAGCGAATAGAACCGATACTGAAGCGTGCGCTGATGAGCGGTGATCGATATCGGATTCTGAACGCCCTGGATATCATCGGGAGAATAGCTGATTCATACGCCAGGGGGGTATCGGTTCGCTTTCTCGGCAGGGAGGCTCCTCCCTTCGTGCGAAATCCCTTTTACCTCTCTCTCATCCCGGTGATTGCGCAGGTAGCGTCGAGCGAGTATGCCGATGTTCGAGAGAATGCGGTGATTCTCTTCTCCACAATTTACATCTCGACCGATGGTTCGGTCAGCCAGGAGCACCTGCGCGTTATCATACGAGCGCTCGAGCAACGAACATCGGATGAACATGTCGAGGTGCGAAAAGATGCCTTCGATGCGCTCATCTACTTCAACAGTGCTGCGGTTCCTGTTCCTCACCTGAAGGAGATTGCACGGCGGGGCCTCATGGATGAGAATGAGTACGTGCGCGAGATGGCTGAGCAGCTGCAGTCGAAATGACAGTAGATCTGAAAAGATGAGGCATGCTGTTCCGACAGCGGGAGGTCTGTTTTCGTTGACAAAAACGATGAGCGGGAGTGTGGCTTGTTATGAGGGCGATGATATTGTCGAAAACGCAGGCGATGGGTGAGTGCGTCGAGACGTTGCAGCTCGTCGAGATGCCGATCCCCGGAGGTGCTGATCCCTATACGGTACAGGCCATGGGAGTGAAGCGGATGCCATCTTTTATCTCTTCGGGGCCGGTTCTCCTGAAGCCCAATTTTTCATAGATAGGTACTGCATAGGGTGATGATTTGACGGTTATTGTGCCGAGCGCCGGATTCGCCATCCGGCAACGTTCAAGGGCATTTTCGAAAAGGCGCCTGCCGATGCCCCTCCCCTGATACTCCTTCCGCACGAAGAGGAGGGACAGGTGATTGCCGTTTCTCATCTCAATGATGCCCACGGGCTGATCGTTATCAAAGGCCGTTATGGCAAATGCCTCACCGATTCTCAATCGCCTTTTCATCATACTTGGCTGTATATAATTCATGAAAGATATAACTCCCTCCGGTGAGTAGTCGGGAGCGATAAATTCGTCGAAGACCGATTGTATGAACTCAATGGCAGCTTTGATCTCATTTTCCTGCAAGTCCTGGAAACGTACCTCGCTTATGCTGAAGTCTATATTGTTGCCTGGGATCATGTTTATGTCGTAATAGTGATATATGCTCTAAAATGTGCTCTCCTGTGTATAGTGCGAACAGTTAATATGTCAAGGATTAAGTTGGTGAGTATGTTGAATCGTTTAGATTCGTTGGTATTCCCCAGTATATCTGCCAGCATGTCGTTCCTTCGAAGACCTTTTTGATAAGAGCGTAATGACGAAAGAGATACT
>CAZZCF010000031.1:0-34629 GCA_964652955.1 uncultured Leptospirales bacterium | reverse complement strand
TACCGGAAAGCGATAACCGTACAGAACGACTATGTCGATGCCGATCTCTATGAATTTCCGCTCCTTGTTGTGATACAGAATGATCCCGATATCGGCGAGCGCGCGGAGAGCGACGGTTCGGATGTATATTTCACCGATTCCGACGGCTCTCCCCTCAAACATGAGATCGAATTCTTCGAAGTCACGGGAGACCAGGCAAACGCAATACTATGGGTGCGGGTCCCCACTATATACAGCTCAACCGGTACCGAGATATATATCTATTACGGCGGCTCACCCAATTCCAATTATAATCCGAAGGATGTCTGGGACATCAATTTCATGGGCGTATGGCATCTCAATGAGGATGGGGATGCCACAACAGACGAGTACAAGGACAGTACGGCAAAAAACAATCACGGAACGGGCGGCGCAGGCACCCTTGCCCTTACGCCGATTGCAGTATACGGGAAGATCAGCAAGGGGCAGGAGTTTGATGCTACGGATGATTACATCGACTGCGGCAATGACGCAAGCGTAAACATGAACTCAGCGATGACCCTGGAAGCATGGATATATCCTTACTCAATAGCAGCAGGCAGGATTATATCGAAATGGGGTGCAACAGCCGGATATGAAATCGATATATCATCCAATAATGCACGATTTTCGCTCAATCAAACCATCATAGCTCAATCCGGCCTCGTTGCCAGCACATGGCAGCATGTTGCCGCAACCTGGGACGGCGCTAATTTCAAGCTCTTTATCAACGGAACGGAAGTGGACAACGGCACCTATGCGGGGCCGATAACCGATTCCACCAATCATCTTTTCATCGGCAGGATGGCGAACCTGGCCCCCTCGGTCATGGACGGCATTATCGACGAGGTAAGAATATCAAACGTTCGGCGGCCCGATGCGTGGATCAAGTTCGAATATCATAATGTCATCGAGCCGGATAATGAGCTCATTTGGGGTACCGAAGAGAATCCGTAATCCGCTGGAAATCACGAGAGCATTCACCCGGTTATACTGTTACTGCTATCAGCCGCACCTATCGGGCGCTTCCCTCTGTCTATATTCCGTTTGACTTCAGCCACCGCTCCCTCTAAACTATAAGAAGCAGGGTTCATAACCGGTTCCCTTCTCAATGAACCGGCAGGAAGTTCCTCATTGCAAAACTGTACAATACTCTGAAGTAATGCGAGGATACAATGAAATCCTTGAAGCCAAAGGTTGCAATAATCGGTGCCGGCGTTGTGGGGAGTACCTTTGCCTTTGCCTCAATGATACAGGGCATCGCAAGAGAGATCGTTCTCATCGACAAGAACGATAAGAAAGCTTCCGGTGAATGTATGGACCTCAACCACGGGATGAGCTTCACGAGCCCGACAAAAATCTACCCTGCCGATTATGAGGGCTGCGCTGACTCGGATATCGTCGTCATAACAGCCGGAGCAAAGCAGAAATCAGGCCAGACGAGAATAGACCTATTGCAGACCAACACCGACCTCTTCAAAGAGATTATCCCAAGAGTGATAAAATATGCAGAGGATGCGATTCTTCTGGTGGTGACGAATCCGGTCGATATCCTCACCTACGTAACCTTGCAAATCTCAAATCTGCCGCCCGGCAAGGTCATCGGTTCGGGTACGGTTTTGGACACCTCACGATTCCGCTATTTAATCAGCGAGCACTGCGAGGTCGATCCGAGGAATGTGCACGCCTATATCATCGGTGAGCATGGCGACACCGAGCTCCCTGTCTGGAGCAATGCCAGCATCGGGGGAATGAAGTTCGATCAATACTGCCCGACCTGCAAGCATTTTAACCATTGCAACCCTGCACAGGAATTGGGGAATATATTCAATGAAGTCAAGAATGCCGCGTACAGGATCATACAATCGAAGGGCGCAACCTATTACGCCGTTGCCCTGGCCCTGGTGCGCATAGCGGAAGCGATAGTGAGGAATGAGAATTCGGTCCTGCCCGTATCGACCTTCATAGAAGACTACTACGGCGTAACCGATATATGCTTGAGCCTGCCATCGATAGTGAACAGCACGGGAGTCGAACAGTTTTTAAGGATTGATTTATCCCCGGAAGAGCAGAAGAAATTCAAACATTCAGCTGAAACGCTGAAGGGAATAATAGAGAAGATACAAATTTAGGTGCTCAGATTATTCCTGATGATCAGCTTCGGTGATGAATGCAGATCCGCCTGTGCCCGAAAGAGAGGAAAGAGCTTCTCGGGTGTTGCCGTATTAAGCGATCCCTTTTCTTCCCGGTATCGGGAGCAGGCGGGTTGATGCTGTCCCATCGGTGAATAGTGGGCGCTCATCATACTGAAACTGATGTCGCCGCAAGACACGACTTATTGACAAACAACCTCATCTTCGGCGCCGGCAGTAGCGAAAATCGCAGAGCGTATCTCCCTCTGCCAGGCACCGCGTGCGTTTAAAGTAAAAATCGGGAGGAAACAGCTCGGCAGTGCGGTAGTCGAGATCGCACATTGCGATAACCAGCTCGGGGGCGCCCTCCTTTGTGAGATAATCGATGTAGAGGCATCGCGTAACATCGAAGCCGAAGCAGTTCCCGGTTTCACTGTAGCTCCTCTTCCAGCCCGGTTCGGGGAACATTATCTTACACTGCTGCCTGGTGAACCAGACGAATGCGGCAAAGGGATCGGGGAACTGCCCTATGAACCAGAAGACCTTTCGGAAGAGCCAGAGCGGCATTGTCGCCCAGACCAGCTCACCCGCCTTCGTGATGGAAGCTTCACGGGTACGTCCCGTCTCGCCGAGGGCGCGGTATATTGCCAGCGCGAGGATGGCATTGCCGATATTGAACCGCATTCCCCATTTCGCATAATGAGGCTTCCTGCTATCGAGCTCTGCATAGTGGAACGCTATCCTGTTGAAGAGACGCAGGGCGCTCTCTCTGTCCATCTCCTCTGCGAGCAGTCCGTACAGTGCATCGAGCCGCTGTGTCTCTCGCGAGCATCCCTTCAGGACGAGGAGTCCCGGAGCTGCACAGAGGAGCTTCGATGATACAAGAGCCGCTCCTCGTAACAGGTTGCGCCTGCTCCACTTCCCTAAATCCCCATAAGCCTGTACCGTATGTCCGTCATCGTTCGACCGACTCATCTTCTTCTCCTCCTTCACGACCGGCAAATGTATATCTACATAAATATCTGCGTCATCGGCTTTTCACCCTTCACAAAAGGCAGCTCGTGCAGCTTCTGCAACCCGAAGTGAAATATAATTTTTCTCCAGATTCCCGTGAAAGAAATGGCGCCTGCGGGACAGACGCGCTTGCAATTATGGCATTTGATGCACTTCCCGATCCGCTCCGGGTATTCGTTTAGTTTTATGATACCGACCGGGCATGCTTTGACACACTTTCCGCACCGGATGCACTTTTCCCTGTCGAATGTTACACCCGGCGGGAAGGAGGGGCCGTACCTCTTATAGATGGGTGATTTCAACAGCAGGCGTACAAGACCGAACTGGGGTTTCAACACCTCCATACCGATCTGCACGGGATCGGGATCGCGTAATTTTTTGACGATGCCCGTCATCAGCTCTCTCACTTTTCCCAAGTCCTCCTCATCGGGATGATCCCGGTAAATATCCGGATCCGCGACGAAGGGATAGGTGTCGCCTTCGAGAATATTGGAGTGGCTTGCCACGATCTTCGCGGCGCCGAGAATCCCATACCCTTTCCCGGTAAGGATTTTACCCGCCTGCATCAGGGCTCTTCCGCTGGTGCATCCGCCGTAGGTGGCGATCATCCCCGCGTAGGCGTTATTTCCATTCTCCGGGAGCTTTGACAGAAGTATCTCCATCGGTTCTATAATTCTCCATCCGTACACGGGAAATGCAAAAATGAGCAGATCGGCGGATTCGAGCACGGCATAATCGAAAGCACGCATCTTTTCCCAGCTCATTCCGGTCAGGTTGATCACTCTTGAATGCGCTCCCAGCTCATTAAGGTTTCTCTTTGCCGCCTCTGCCACCTTCAGCGTGTTGCCGTGAGGGGAGTACACGATTATCGGTGCTTTCAGGGATTGCTTTTTTGCGCTCACAGTACCGCCCTCTCTGTGCATGTCCGGATCCGGTACCGGCTCCCCTTTTCTACGATATGTTTCCTCGCCGGAGATCCTCTCCGCAGCGGGAATGGAGGTGACCTTTGTATGCCGACTTCCACTCATCACTCTCAATTCCTCTCCCGAATATATGATTGACGCTCCCCGGCACTGTTCGATCGCGTTTTCAGAAAATCATCGGGAGAATCAAAAACACCGTGATCTTCGATTAGTGATTCATTCCAGGCATTCCCATCCCCCTTCTCCCAGCCGACAGGATCGGCGGAAGCTCCGTCACCATCATCGGTCCAGCGAGCGGTGTGCACCAATTCGTCCCGTAAAGAAACTTCAGCCCACGACTGTATCCCTTCACTCGTTGTAGCGAAACGGGCACGGCAGGGAATTCCTGATGCACGCAACAGCGCCATGAAGAGAATCGTTTTCGATATATCATCACCCCGATGCTTCCGTAAAATCATCGAGGCCGGCTTTCTCTTTCCGGTGTGTCGAAGCGGCCTGATCTCCCTTCTCACATATTCGTAGAAGTGGCTTATCTTTTCACGGTCGGATCTGTAGGGGAGATCAAGCTCTTCATAGAGCATCTGAATCGCGGGGTGCGTATAATCGAGCAGCCGGGTCTCTTCGATGTAACGCTCGTCCGGCGGATTCCCCTTCATTGTAAAACTGAACACACAGTGATCCTTCCGGTACGCGGAGGTATTTCCCCAGGAATCCCCTCTTGAGAACTCGTAGTCGGGAATTGCGGAGGGGAAGAAGGCCCTGTCCACCTTGCAGAAGAGGGTCGCCAGCTCGAGCATACCGACTTCTTTGAAGAATCGCGCGAAGGGACAATCCTGCACCTCATATTGCACATGCTCCCTGCTCTCCGCAACGAGCTCTCTCGTTACAAATTGACCCGATCCCCCCTCGCCCATGAAATCGTAGAAGGCTCTGAGCCGTTCGATGCCCCTCTTCCCCTCGATGCCCAATGAACGCAGATTATCCCACTGCTCGCAGACACCGATCGGAACGGCCATTCTGCTCACGATGCGAAACGCCTCTCCCCGTCCCACCCTTTCCGACAGTATCCTGTAGAGACCTGCGATGGGGGCGAGACGGCTGACATATCGCGACTCGGCGGTATTCTCCTTCGCCCAGTGAGTGCTTCTGAACAGTGCCCCCCTCTTCATCATGCATTCGAGCAGGAGGAGCGGCCACGGGCGACCGATCTCCTTTCGCAGAACGGCAGTTATAATTCTCATCTCTCTTGTTTGCATTTTTTCCTCCGTATATCAGCGCGCCTTGACAAAAACGGCAATGATGAGCCTCTGGAAGATATCCCTGTTGCGCGCAGATTCGGCAGCGAGATCTTCGTAGAATGACCGGCTGCCCGACAGCAGCGGTTTCGTTTTTTTACCGTTGATCAGCGCAAGGACCCGGGGGACCACCTCGCTGAAGGGATCGCTGAGAGCATCCATCGTCTGCGAGTGCGTCCGGAGCATGAGCGCAACTTCATTTACCGGTACATCGAATCTTTTGAGCCGTGCTATGAATTCACGGGGAATCCGGGAAGGCACCATAATATCACCGGTGCCATAGACGATCAGGAAGGGGGGCAATCCCCGCTTCACGTGATTGAGCGGACTTGCTTCGGGGAGGAGCGATTTATCGGTGACGAAATGCCTTACCTCACGGTACCGTATCAGATTCAGATCGGTCGGTCCGCTGACGACAATGCACCCCTTAATGACATCATGCGGCAAACCGGACTTCCCGATCCAGCTATTATCAGCCGTGACGAGAGAGGCAAGATGCGCCCCCGCGCTGTGGCCCGATACAAAAATCCTCTTCGGATCTCCGCCGTATGCTGCACTATTCCGGTAGATCCACTCAACGGCTTTCCGGCAATCGAGGAGAGCTGCGGGATAGGGATGCTCGGGGGCAAGCCGGTAACCTGCAGAAACGAACAGTATGCCCTTATCGAGATAGGGTACCGAAATATAGGAAAACGAATCCTTCGAGTTTGCCGTCCATCTTCCCCCGTGAAAAAAGAGAAGAACGGGGAACGGCCTCCTTCCCCTCTCCGGCATATAGATATCCAGCACATTTCTCCGATCTTCGCCATAGGAGATATCGGTAAAATTCCTGGTGTGTAATTTGACCTCATGGGATTTTGCGGCATCCCCCGAGATAAGAGAGCTGAAACAGAGAAAATAGCCCGCACGCCCTCCGAGGAGGAGACCGGCAATAAAGATTATTATCATCAAAATTGATGATATGATAATACTTGCGGTAATCTTAACGTGTTTCATTTTTAATCATCCTTTATTGAATATTGAAAGAGAACATACCTATATACCGACTAGAAGGTATTTATTTTATCGAAAGATTAACCCAAACAAATACATAAAATGCCCATTTGAATCCTTTCAATCCACCGAGCAGAAACCGTGAAAGGTTCGCCATGTGCTTGAATCCACCTCATCGCTGCTCAACCTGTATTTATTAGCTATTCCATCAAAACATTGAAGGATAATACATAAAATTCCTTCGAGATCCGAAGCCTCAGCCTCTCGCCTCATGTATTTCAATACATACCGATTAGTCGGTATTTCTATACAAGATAACTATCACTCATGAAAGAGTCAAGAGATTTCGTTGTATTTTTAAAAAAATTGAGGAAAGACCATACGGCGTTGTCCAGATAATCACCTACCGCTTCTCGAATTTCAACGAGTGAGTAACTGCGATAATATCGTCAAATGAATTATGTGCCAGGGTCGCACCGGTAACCATAACAACACTCGTGCCAATATGCGCAACAACATTGGAAGATACGAGAAATATCATCTCCTTCTCCAGCTTGCATGAAACGAGCACCTCAATCGCTTTCGTCCCATCCTCCAGTGTTATCCCCTTCAACAGCAGCACTTTGTGCCGAAAGGATCCCGGATACATCTTCTGAAGAGCGAGAATGCAGTCACGCGAGGCGCTCTCTTCGCCGTATTCAGTCTCGTAGGAAACATTGATTACCAGCGAGGTGTACCCGTCCGCCCCTGTGACGCCGAATACATCGTCGGTTAAAAGCGATCGTGACCTGTACCATTTGGCAGGATACACCACCGAAAAAACCGGTGATGAATGATTATATACAGCCAGCGGTTCTTCACAGGAGATCAGCGCTGCAATCATAAGGAAGAGCAAGCCCACCTGCTTTTTCAATGTGATACAATTCACCGCTTTTATCATGAGCTCCTCCTCGCTATTGAAGCGTTACATCACCTCAAGAACCGGTGCCTCACAGGGAGCGAGTTGTAATTGCTTATCAGCAAAACCGCTGCCCGGCGGGCTGTAAACAGAATTTCTAATGTTCCCTGCTCCCCTGTCGAAAGCATTTTGTCCTTTTCGGTAAAGCTCAGCGACACCGGAATCCGCTCACTTCGACTGATCCGATAGCATAAAATGATATCATCATTTTTTCTCAACCATAATCCAGTCGCCGGCATGAAGGCTGCGCGCTCTCCGAAAGCACACACCACAATCAGATCTCCCCGACTCGCTCTACAAGCGTCGCTTCGTAAGGCGCAAGCTGAAAGTGAAGATCGGTAAAGAATCTGTTATTCGGCTTATGCGTTGAGAATATCACCTTCCACTGCCCCCTGTCAGAAATCCGAAATTTCCGTTCGCCGCCGGACAGGTTGAGCACAACGCAGATTTTCCGATTCGAAAAAGCTCTCAGATACGAAATAACATCACGTTTCCCTTTTATCAACGGTACCCAGCTCCCCCGCTGCAAAGCCTCCTTCTCCTTTCTCAGCATAATAAGCGACCGGTAACAGTTAAGCAGTGAATATTCATCTTCCGAGGAAACCCTGACATTTACCCGCTCGAAATCTTCATTCACCGGCAACCAGCCTGCATCAGTGGTAAAACCGGCTCCCGCCTCTTCAGACCACTGCATCGGCGTCCGGGAGGGATCCCTTCCGGCATAAAACGGCCAGTACCGCTTCCCCAGATGATCGCATATCTCATTGCGTTGGATTTTGATATTCTTCATCCCGATCTCTTCTCCATAGTATATGAATGGCGTCCCCCGCAGCGTGAGCAGCAGCGTTGCGGCCACCATCGCCCGTTTCACGGCATCCTTGCCACCGCCGAATCGGCTGATACTCCGCGGCTGATCGTGATTGGAGAGAACATGACAGGGCCACCCCCGTTCCGGAATCGATGACATCCATCGATTGATACATCGATACATCGAAGGCCCGCTCCACCACCGGTACATGAGAGAAAAGTCAAACGCGAGATGGAGCTCATCCTCGCCATTTCCCAGGTAGCTGGCAGAGAGCTCGGGATCGCCCGGCGGCATGGTGAACACCTCCCCGACAGCTATTCGACCCTCATATTCGTCGAGGAGCTTCCGCAGCTCTGTCATAATATCATGCGTTTCGGGACGATTGCGATCATATCGACGCTTCCGGAAGTGATGGGGAACCCATGAAAAGGGATTGTTTCTCAACCGCGCATCCTTGATAAGCCAATTGACCGCATCCAGCCGGAAGCCGTCAACTCCTCGATCCAGCCAGTACCGGACAGTATCGAACATTGCCTTTTTTAAATCAATGTTACGCCAGTTGACGTCAGGCTGCTCCTTCAAGAAGGAGTGAAGATAGAACTGACGGGTCAGCTCGTCCCATTCCCATGTCGAACCGCCGAAAGCGGACTTCCAGTTGTTCGGCGGTTTTTCCCGATTGCCATCACCCCAGATATACCAGTCTCGTTTCGCATTCTCTCGAGAACAGCGAGCGGCCAGGAACCAGGGATGCAGATAAGAGGTGTGATTGAGAACGAGGTCCATGATGATGCGGATGTTCCGATCATGGGCATCATGCAGCAATCGCATAAAATCATCCATCGTTCCGTAGACAGGATCAATTGAACGATATTCCCTGATATCGTAACCATGATCATACATGGGTGAACTGTAGATAGGAGAGAGCCATATCGCATCAATACCGAGATCCGTGAGATAATCGAGCTTCTCGATGATTCCTCTGATATCTCCGATGCCATCACTGTTGGAATCGTAAAAGCTCCGCGGATACAACTGATAGATAACTCCATGTTTCCACCAGAGGTAATTTTCCATAAAACACCCTTCTGTTAATCTCGTACTCGGCAATAATTGATTATGCACAAAACCGATCTGCGTTCAATTCATAATCACCATAGTGAAATATACTATTGATGGTCAATAACATTAGAGATATATAAAAAAAATAAAACCGGAAAAATCCGCCGGCAGCGGTACCGGGGAATTCCGTCGGACTGCCCGCCCATCTTCCGGAGAGTCAGCTTCATTTTTGTTTTGACCCCAAAACCCCTTTCAGCACACTATTGCATATGCAGGCGGCACAACGCAGATAATCATTTCAGAGGAAGATGCAAGAGAAAACTGAAACATTCCCCCGGGATCTGCAGTACTACAAGTTCTGTCTCTACGGCTTCCTGAAGAACCTGAAGTTCTTCGATCCCTTTATCATCCTCTTTTTCAGGGAGATGGGGCTCTCCTTTCTCGAGATAGGAATACTCTACTCTATCCGTGAGACCGCCACCACTATACTCGAAATCCCTACCGGGATCATCGCTGACTCATTCGGGAGGAGGCGTTCTATGATATCCGCCTTCCTCTCCTACATCGTCTCATTTCTCATCTTCTACTCGTTCAAAAACTTTCCCCTGTATGCACTGGCGATGATCTTCTTCGCTTTCGGCGAGGCGTTCCGCACCGGAACGCACAAGGCGATGATCCTCGAGCACCTGAAAATTCACAACCTGCTCGACAGCAGGGTTCACTACTACGGTCACACCAGAAGCGCTTCACAGTTCGGTTCCGCAATCAGCTCCCTCATCGCCGCTGCGCTGGTCTTCTACGCGGGCAGCTATCGAATTATCTTTATCGCCTCGGTGATACCGTATATCGTCGACCTCATCCTGATGATAACCTATCCGAAAGAGCTGGACGGCGATATCCATGCCGTCCCCGGGTCCGGCGCCCTCTCCCGGATACTCGCACAGGTAAACATCACCCTTACCGAATTTACCGCCATATTCAAGCGGTGGTTTTCATTCCAGGCAATTCTGAACTCCTCGCTCTTCGATTCACTATTCAAGACCGTAAAGGACTACCTGCAACCGGTTCTCAAACACTATGCGCTGCTGCTGCCGTTGCTCATCACCCTCGAAAACGAGAAGAGGGCATCCCTGATTATCGGAGCTGTCTATTTCGTTCTCTACCTTCTCACCACTCTGGCAGCGAGAAGCTCCGGCCATATTACGGGGAAGCTGCGCTCGCTGCCGGCAGCCATCAACGTGAGCTATCTCACGGGGACAGCGCTCGTTCTCTTCTCCGGCCTGGCGCTGCTCCGCCAATACTATATCTTATCGATCTCCTTCTTTATCCTATTCTATCTCGTGGAAAACATCAAAAAACCGATGAGCGTCGGATATATAAGCGAGCAGATCTCACACCGGGTGATGGCGACCGGTCTTTCCGGCGAATCTCAGCTGACAACCCTTTTCGTTGCGCTCTTCTCGCCACTCATGGGTTTCCTGGCCGATCACTACGGTGTCAACAGCGGCCTTATCACCATGGCCATTATCATGATAGCCCTCTTCCCCCTGGTTGCGCTGAGGCAACGGAGGGGATAATTGTGATAAGAAAACCTCCTTTTGCTTAAAGAACCTCCGAAAAAGGTGATCTTTGAGATACTTATCAATTAATTGCACAGTGATATGTCATTTCGATATTCTCGCTTCTCTGC
This sequence comes from uncultured Leptospirales bacterium, assembly GCA_964652955.1. GTDB lineage: Bacteria > Spirochaetota > UBA4802 > UBA4802 > JAKQUI01 > CAZZCF01. The sequence continues at coordinate 23,739 of CAZZCF010000031.1, read as the reverse complement.
GACCAAGACGATTTTCGAATGCAGCGCCATGCACGGACACATAACAAAACGAAATTAATCGTTAATTTTTCAGAGGCTCCTTACATTTGAAGTTCCCCCGGCCAGCGTTGTTTTGCACATCTTGTGCACGCCGGCATGCGCGACATCGTGCCGCTGCGGGTACGCTATCTGATACAATGAGCTGTCATGTTGGGACAGAGAAAACTACCGATTCCCGGAGATACCAATAACATAATTGACAGGGAAGCTGAAACATCATAATGTTATCCTCAAAAAAGTACTTTCGAATTGTATCACAACAGGCATATAAATCTGTTGTAAGTAAATTTTTTCATTGATTTTATCATCTGAGATAAAAAATTATGCTTTGACGAAGCCGTGCATCACAAAAAAAACAATATGTGAACACCGTGTTATACCACTTTTTTCTCATCACCGCATCGGCCATTGCACGATGTCTCACTCCCGTCAATGACAAGATTGATCGATTTTTCAAATTGCGGAGGGGCGAGATCGAGCGTATTGAGTATTTCTTCCACAAAAGTGAGCCGCGAGAAGTGCTGTGGTTTCACGCATCCTCAGCCGGTGAATTTGAGCAGGCAAAGCCGCTCATTGAGCATTGCAAAGAACGGTATCCCGACAGCCGCCTCATCGCCAGCTTCTTCTCCCCCTCGGGATATGATGCGGGCATGAAATACGACACCGTCGACTTCTGCTTCAACATCCCCCTCGACTACCGAAAGAGCATGAACCGCCTGCTCGATGCGATCTCTCCCCGCGCCCTCCTCTTCTCCCGGTATGACGTCTGGCCCAATCTCACCCGGGAGGCGCACAAACGGGGTGTACCGCTTATTCTCTTCAGCGCCTCAATGCGGGAGCACTCCTATCGCCATCGCTTCCCCCTTCGCCTGCTGCTGAGAAAGACCTACAACCGGCTTACGAGAATCCATGCCATCTCTCAGAGCGATGCTGCACGATTTGTGAAAATCGTAACATGCGGGCAGGAGCGCATTATCATTTCAGGCGACACGAGATTCGATCGCATTCGCGAGGTTATTCACAGAGGGCACCGCACCGGAAAGCTGCTTCAAGAATCCGGGGGAAATCTTACCTTCATAGCGGGGAGCACCTATCGAGTCACCGAACGGCTGCTCCTGAAGGTCGCCGTGCGGTTGAACAGCTCCTCTCCCATCCGGTGGATCATCGTCCCGCATGAAGTCGATACAAGAAACATCAAGCGCCTCGAGCAGGATATTCTCAAAAGAGGATTCTCGCCGGTGCGGTACAGCACCCTTTCCCGGCCCGTATCACTCTCCGCAAAAGAGATCCTGATAGTGGATATCATCGGAATCCTGGCCTTTCTCTACGCGGAGGCGGACATCGTCTTTGTCGGCGGTTCGTTCCGGGGAAGTGTTCACAGTGTCCTCGAACCGGCTATCTGGGGAAAGCCCATACTGACCGGTCCCGCTATCGCAAATGCACATGAAGCGATCGCCCTGAAGGAGCATGGTGGTCTCATCGCATGCCGGAACGGCTCTGATCTTCAGGAAGCCATCGTGCGGCTCATCGCGGATCATCGATATCGCCGATCGGTCTCGCGCCGGGCGGAAGAGTACTTCAACGCCAACACCGGAGCTGCAACCACCATCATTCGTGATCTGGAGAATATTTTAAACAGATGAGATTATGAAAATCAGACCCCTTACATACGTTATTATCACGACAGTGCTGTTTTCCGGTTTGCATCTCGGAAACGCACAGGAGAAACGGGAGATCGAACTGACAGCCCAGGAGATCCTCGCCCGGGTCGACCGGCTCATGGATTACCAGAAGGGGCTGCTCAAGGGGAGGATGATGCATATTATGCCCGATGGAAGTTCATTCCTCATCAATTTTGTCGGGTACGTTTCCGAAGGTGATTATCTCTTCAAGTTCAGCAGAACGAGAGGTGAAGAGCTGCGGGTGCTGTACAACTTCAACGGAGAAGATGTCTGGGTTTATAACGTGAACGCCATTCAGCTCTTTCACAAGATGGGCATCGATAAATACGAACCCATTCTCTCGACGAACTTCAGCTATATGGATTTCTCAAATGCCGATCTGCAGAGCAACTATTCCGCAGAGATCTCCGGTGATGCCATCGTAAAAGGCCGCGACGCATACCGGCTGATCCTCAACCCGATCTTCAGGGGGGGGTATTACGGTCTCCTGACACTGTATGTCAGCAAGAAAGAACTTCTCCCCCTGAGAATTGATTATCACGACAGCGACAAGGTGATCTTCAAGACCATGTCACTTGCGAAAACCCTCGTCTCGGAGAAGAAGGTCATCCCAATCCGATACGATATGCTCGATATCAAAAAGGGGACCGTGACAATCCTCAATTTCCACGGCTTCGAAGATGCTCACTACGAGAAGAGCATCTTCAGGCATCAGAACCTCGGTAAGTAGAGATGCCACAATTCTATATCAGCTCATCATCCATCTCGCAGAATCGCTGCACCATTGACGGAGAGAACTTTCACCACCTCGTAACGGTCCGGAGAGCGCGCATCAATGACGAGGTGCTGCTGCGCCTCGACAGCGGAATGCAGCTCGTCGGCCGTATCATCGAGATCGGGAAATCGTCCCTCACGGCTGAAATAATCGAGCAGCGGAAGACAGCCCGGCAATCGGTTTCGATTACCCTCTGCGCCGGATTGCTCAAGGGAAAGAAGTTCGATCTCGTTATTCAGAAATCGGCCGAGATCGGAGTAAGCACAATCATACCGATTATTACCGAGAGAACAGTCCCGGAGCTCTCGAACACAGCCGAGCGGAAGGTTGCGCGCTGGAAAAAAATCGCGCTCGAAGCTTCCAAGCAATCGATGAGAGCCGATGTCATGGGTATCGAAACGATTACTTCCTTCCGCACCCTCATTGCCGCAATAGCATCTCCCCGCTTGCTGGCACATCCGGGGAGGGATTGCACCGCTCTGCGCGAGTACGCACAGCGTATTCCGAAACCATCAGGCCTCCATCTCGCCATCGGTCCCGAGGGGGGATTCTCCGAACAGGAGATCTCTCTCGCACGAGCGCACGGCTGGGAGCCGGTACATTTTGGTCTCACGCAGATGCGTTCCGAAACGGCAGCTATCGTATTGCCGGCACTCCTCATATACGAGTTGAGTGCGAGAGATGAAGATTAGGATTAACGGGAGAGATATCGTGTTCTCCCAGACAACTATCGGTGATCTGATCAAACAGTATCGGCTGAAGCCCGACCGAATTGTTGTCGAGAAGAATGGAACAATTGTGCCTCCGACCGCGTATAATACGGAATCGCTTCGCGATGGAGATGTTATCGAAATAATTCGATTTGTTGGCGGCGGTTGATCTGCCGCACGTCCCCCATCGCGCCATCAGAGAGGAACGTGAAGATGAGTAGAAACCACAATGCCTGGAACGCGCTTGACACCGATACCCTCTTCCTCGAGATGAGCATTCTCTTCATCCTGAGCAATCAAAACAGTACGGCAGGCGTTATAATTGAGATGATACAGTCGCTGCGCTACCGGGAAAGGGAGTTGACCCCGGATTTATTCATGGAGACCCTCCACCGACTCATCGATGATACCTCGGTCAAGCTCCTTGAAGGAACCGATGAGCTCGAGAGCTTATATTCGATAACCGAAAGGGGACTCGAGCGGCTCAAGCATCACAGAACAACCCTGAGAAAGAGGAATCTTGCTCTCTCGAATATCCTGCATGAGAACGGCTATGGGCTTATGGAGCTCAAGCGTGAACTGCAACAGAAGAGAGCAGTCTGGGAAAGGATTCGGAGCCGGAAGCTGAAGCGAAAAGAGGAGCTGCTGCGGCAGGAGATCGACGCCAGGAGAATCAGAAAGGATAGTATCTATAAAAGGCTGGTAAAAGAGCAAGCCCACCTCTCAAAAAAGATAAAACACATTGAGAGAAAACTGAACAGAAAACAGGCTCACCTCGACCGTCCGGACAAACAGAATGGCGATGATCATGCCTGATCCGCTTTCTTATCGAGAATACTCTCTCCCGCTGAACCGGCACTCCTGCTCCGTCGATTATCCCTGAAAGGATTTCTGCAAAGAGAGCCTTCTGATGGAAGCATGCGTCAACAGGCCGCCCGCCTATTCACCGATCACCTTCACCAGGACTCGCTTGGGCCGCCTGCCGTCAAACTCACCGTAGTAAATCTGCTCCCAGGGGCCGAAATCGAGCTTACCTCCGGTAATAGCGACCACCACCTCTCTCCCCATGACCTGCCGCTTGATATGGGCATCGCCGTTATCCTCGCAGCTCCTGTTGTGCCGGTATTGACTCGTCGGCTCATGGGGAGCAAGCCGCTCCAGAAAATCATCAAAGTCCTGGATGAGCCCGCTCTCGGCATCATTGATATATACCGATGCGGTAATATGCATTGCATTGACGAGACAGAGCCCCTCCTCGACACCACTCTTTCTGACAATCTCCTCAACTTGCCTGGTGATGTTGATGTATTCTCGACGCTCTTTCGTACGAAATGTCAGGTATTCTGTTACCGATTTCATTTTCCCTCCTTTACCGCCATGGTCAAAACGTTCACCGGATGCAATACGGAATAGGGAGTGTTCATCTCTATTTGAAGCTTGCAGGTCTCGCAATCGGTAATGACCACCTCGGGATCGGCCCGCTCAATCTTCCGAAAGAGATCCTGACCAATTTTCTGTGATATCTCATAGGATTCACTCTTGAAGCCGTATGTTCCCGCTATCCCGCAACACTCGGAATACAGGAGCACCAGATCGAGACCCGGTATTCTCTTGAGCACCTCGATCGTATAGATTACACCCCCCATGCGCTCCAGATGACAGGGAGCATGATAGGCAACACGCATGCCGACGGGTTTCATCTCGGGAATATTTCCCCGCTCGAACTGGGAATAGAGATATTTCATGATGTACTCGATGTTGTTTACGATACGTGAATTATCGAGGGCGAGAAGATTCTGATATTCGTATTTCAGCGCGTAGGTGCAGCTGGTCGAGGTGGCAACGATGGGAATCCTCCCGTGCTCAGAGGCCTGTTCGAGCGATCTGATATTATGCCGCCCGTTCCTTCTGGCTTTCTCCAGATAGGCATTTGCGATCAGGGGAACTCCGCAGCACTTCTCATTGGCAAGGAGCACCCCGATATTCATCGTGTTGAGCACCGTCAGGAGATCCCTGCCAAGCTGATGATCGTTATAATTGACGAAACAGCCGTGAAAGTAGACGACCTGCTCGTCAAAGCTGCCCTGATCGTCCGCGTTTTTCCGAAACCACCTTCGAAATGTCCCCCGCTCGTATTGCGGAAAGCGTCGTCCCGAAGGTATCTTCAGGAGCTTATCGAGAAAGAACTTAACCAGGAACAGGCGCGTGAAGAAATTGACGAACCAGCTCGTCGAGGTGGCAACGGTACCGAGCAGGTCGGTCCTGCTGAGAAAATAGTCCCTGATCCTGAAGCGCTTCTTGAGGTACTTCCATTTTGCATCCTGGATGATATCCGCAATCTTGACATCCGAGGGGCAGGATATCTCACATCGCTTGCAGTTGGTGCAGTACTTCAGTGATTCATCAACGAGCTCGGGCGTCTTTTTCCTCAACCGCTCGGCATCAGGGCCTGACTGCTTAGGGCCAGGAAAGAGATGGGTTACGCGTGCAACCGGACAATAGACTGTGCAGATCGTACACTTGATGCAATGGTCAAAACTTATATTTTCGAGCTGAATCACTGCCCTGCTTTCCTTTCAATAATCTGCCGGGCCGCATAGTAACCGGTTGAGAGGGCAACGCCTCCTCCGGATCCCTCCTTGACGGGATTATAATGCGAGAGGAGCGCCCCCGTACAGAAGAGATTCTCTATCATCTCACCCTGCAGCGTTGCGGGCCTGAGACGGTCATCGGTATTCACACCGAATTCCAGGAAGGGATGGCTCTCACCGCTGATGAAATTCGACGAGCGCCACTGTTCCCGGTCGCGTTCACTGTATACCTGCAGATTGAAAATCGGTTCCCGTATCTGGTTATACTCGCTCAGGAGCCCCCCGCTGAAAAAGCTCCCCGTTGAGAGAACATAGTAATCAGCGGTAAACCCGGTGTCATAGTAATTGGTCGTATGCAGCTGCTCAATTCGATTATTCAGGATCTCGCCGCCAATAATCTTGTCACCATTGATAAAGACGCCGCCAAGCGCGGCGAACCGTGATTTCAGGGCGTTATCTATCCGCATCCCGAGTATGGAGGGGGGAAGCGTCGGAATCTCGTAGATGAGGGTGCCGGTGAGCTCTTCGAGCCTCCGGTGAATTCGATTATAGTTGGTGATGCCGATAAATGCCGGCATCGCCACAAAAAGTGCATCGCCGCTCAATTTTTCAATCTCGACGGCTATTCGCGGAAGGTACTTTTCCGAATCGAAAATACGGGCGATATCAATTGAGCGAAACTCATGAGGATTCCTGTTCGTCCGGCGAAAGAGGGGGAGATCGATCGTCCCCGATACTATCTCGAACACGCTGAACAGGGAATTCTTCCTGAGATTCGCCACCACGATATCGGGATAAAAATCCCTGAATCCACTGAAGTTCAACACGGCAATCCTGGCGCGTTTCTTAAAGGCCCCCTTCAGACTCTCATTGAAAACGCTCCGCTGGGAGAGATACGTCGGTTTCATCGTTCCCATGGCCGTGATGTGGAAGTGATTATCCTCACCATTGCAGAAGAGGTCGAGGTCCTCCTGTTGCAGTTCTCCCCTGACGAAACCAAAAGCGTCCCTCACCGTGTCAATCCCGCACTTTGCATAGGGGTGCTCCGGATGCTCATTGATGAAATGGCCAAGATGCTCAAAAGGCTGGTAGACTACCGTTCCGTCAGGATGGTATCCCAGGAGATCTATCGAGCCGGATGAGAAATGAAGAGCGCTCATGCCTGATGAGATGATAGCGCAGCGAAGCCCCTCACGGGCGCATTTAATGCCGCAGGTTAAGCCCGACAGTCCGCCTCCGATAATCAAGCAATCGTACTTCACGCTTTTGTTCCCTCATTCTCCTGCTTGCAAATCGCTGATGCCAAACAGTCCCTCATAAATCCAGTAGGTGAACTCACTCTCGCGAAGGGAATCTCCCCAGAGAACCGGCTTAATTCCTTTCCATCGCTCCTCGAGAAAATCGAGGAACATTTTATTAACCTCATCCGGCGTGGCATGATCAAATTCGAGAAAGAGACCGGCTGCCCGATAGGCACAGAGCTCACCCTGGCAGGGGCCCATGCCGATTCTCGTCCGTCTCCTGAGATCAACAATATCCTTCACATTCAGATTCTTCAGCGCATATTCAATCTCGCCGACCGTCACCATCTCGCACTCACAGATGATTGCATAGTTCTTCTTATCCCGCTTGAGAATACTGTACACCCGCTCGCCGTGCCGGTTCAGTGTTGATCCGATCACCGATCGCGATATGCCGGTAAAACTCCGGATGCCCCGCTTTATTGAGGATGCGCGCTCAGACCCCGGCAGTGGCGTTTTATGAGTCGAACATTTCTTTTTGATGGACAGCTTCCGGCAGGTGAGGTCGGTCGCCATCTCGGCCATGAGCCGATAGGTCATCAGTTTGCCGCCGGCGATGGTGATGAATCCCTGCAACCCATCGCGCTTCTCGTGATCGATCAAAACAACGCCCCTGCTGATCTCCCGCCCATCGGACTCGCCAGAGACCTCAACAAGGGGGCGCACTCCGCAATATGCTCGCAGCACTCTCGTCTTCGAGACATTGGGGATCAGCTTTTCCCCATCACTGAGGAGGATATCAATCTCATCATCATCGATCGTGCAATGATCCACCTCGCTGTAATCAATTCGCTTGGAGGTCGTCCCGATAATGGACACGGTATCACCGGGAACGATGATATCTCCATCGGTGGGCATACGGCAGCGGTTGACGACGATATTATTTATACGATAATCGATTATCACCATCGAACCCTTCGAGGGGAACATCTTCAAATCGACCCCGGCCATACGGCCGATGTGCTGTCCCCACACTCCCGAAGCGTTTATCACCAGCTGACCGTATACCTCAACATCCTCACCGGCGAGCCGATCACGGCAGATGACTCCCCGCACCCTCCCGTCGGAGATGATATCAACAACCTCGGTATGGGTCAGCACCCGTGCGCCGTGCTCCTGAGCATCGAGTATATTCGATGACGCCAGCCGGAAAGGGTCTATAATGCCATCGGGAACCAGTATTGCTGAAAGGATGTCAGGATTTAAATTGGGCTCGAGCTTGAAAGCATCACGCAGACGTATCTCCTCCGCGTCAATGTCGGCGTACTTGCAGTACTCCAGAAGCTTATAGTGATATTCCGGATCATCATCGGGAACAGTGATAAAGAGGCCTCCGGAATCCTCGATACAGTGTCGCGCAACTTTCTTGAGGATTCTGTTCTCCCGGATGCACTCCTTCGCCGATTCGAGATCCTTCACCGCATAGCGGGCGCCCGAGTGAAGGAGGCCGTGATTTCTGCCGCTCGTGCCGGAGGTGATGTCGTTCTTCTCAATGAGCATTGCATCAATGCCCCGCAATGCGAGATCCCGGAGCGTTCCCGCACCGGTCACTCCACCGCCGATAACTATAGCCGTTGTTTCAAGTCGTTTCATAGGGAACCCTGTGCACCTGAGAGCCTCTCAGTATAGCACGAGCGCTCATCGCATGCAATCACTAAAATATTATACAGGAAATCGGTGTCAAACAGAAATAGCACTCTTTTCATTGAAAAGCTGCTGTCGCTGTACTATACTGACACCATTGGGTAAAATCCCGGCATGAATGGCAAAGGCCGTTCCCGTGCGGCAGGCGGAAAGGATAATGCAGGATAAACATACTCGGCTCTTCGAGCGTATTGCCCCCTTCTACCGGCTCTTTTTCCCTGCACAGGTTTTAAGCTATCGGAATCTGCTCGGGGAAAATAAGCATCTCCTCAACATTCCCCCGGGCGGCAGCATTCTCGATATCGGCTGCGGCACCGGCGCTCTTGCGTACTGCCTGAGAGAAATGGGCTACTCGGTCACCGGCATTGATGCATCTGCGGCAATGATTCGACAGGCGCGACGGACAACGAAGCGGCTCGGCATAGAGCTGCTCGTCGGTGATGTTACCGCGGGAATCGATCGCGACGATAAGAGCTTCGATCTCGTCATCGGCTCCTATATCGCGCACGGCCTCACCCGGGAAAAACGCATGCTGCTCTACAAAGAGGCAGGCCGCCTCGCACGGAGTCAGGTTGTCTTCCACGATTTCAACGGAAGAAGATGTATCGGCATCGATGTGGTTGAATGGTTCGAGGGGAGTGATTACCGTCGCTTCATACGGAGCGGGAAGGATGAAATGGCACAGCACTTCGATTCGGTCGAAGCCGTCACGGTCGGTCGTTTTATCGCATGGTATCTCTGTATCCCGAAGAGCTGAAGTGCATCGTGTATCTTCTCTTTGACCGCAGATTATCGCTTTTTCGCTTTTCTCTCCTTCCGATTCTTTCTCTCCCGTAGTATATAGACGAGAAGATTTTCGAGGGCATCGATCTCCTTCTCATAGAACTTCCTCTCATCGTCAGCATACCGCAGCGCCTCCTCGAAAGCCCTGATCTGCTCGAGGAGATCCATCTCATCCTGCCTCGACAGCTCAAGAACCTGTTCCCGGGCCATTATCTCCTCCTTATGACCCATGAGCTCCTGACGGGAGAGCTCGAGCGCACTGTCAAGCGCCCTGATTGTCTCCGAGGCGTCTACGAGCTCCTGCCGGGAGAGCTCCATGATATTTCCCCGTATATCAATTTCCCGCTCCAGATTTCGCAGCAGATCGAGCTCCTTCATGATCTTGTAAATCTCAATAAGTCGATTCACGCGGAGGTTGAACTCGTAACGGCTGACCGGCTTTACCATGAAATCGACTGTGAAGGGCAGCCTCTGCATATATTTCCGTATATTTTTCCTGCATGCGAGCACCAGTGCCGGAAAGTTGGTTTTTTCTATCAGGCCACCAAGGGTTGCAACATACGAATCCGATACCGGTTTGTCTCCGTTCAATATCAGCAGGATGAATTTCTTTCCTTTGAAAAGCTTCTCGAGTTTCCGCTCGTCATCGGGAAGATATTCCTCTGCAAAGCTCTCCTCAAGGGAGCCGAAGGTTTCAATCTCCTCGAATATCCTTTGTATATTGGTCAAGAGAGTCAGTTCCGTGCTCATTATACGAACCCGCATTTTCTCATGGTATACCCGATAATACTATCAGCAGATCAGTCCGTCAACATTGAAAAAGCATGATATGAAAAGCGCAGGCAATTGTAATATGGGATTGCCCAAACCGTCAAGGAAAATCGTCTCTTCAGAAGAAAACTGCTACACCTTTCCCGGACCGCTCTTCCCTCTTATATATCCTGTTTAATCAATGCTTTTCACCGGGGCGAATAAAAAAAGCACCCCGTAAAATATTCTCTCTTGTTGTTTTTGCCATTTACTTTTTTGATATAACCGTATAATGAGAATCCGTTAATAATCTCAACACGGGAGGAAACGAGCCTTGATTACACGACTGAAGAGCTACTTTACCGCAATATATGAAACTCACCCCTTTCTTGAGCAACGGCTCTCAGTCACCCTCTTCTACTTCTCAATTTCAATAGGTATTCTCCTGGCCTTCATCATGTTCGCGCTTATTCTCTTTGCCCCCCATCTGATGGTAACCGCCATACCGGTAACGATTACCGTCCTGACCTTCATTATCATCGCGCTTTTCATCCTTCGCACGGGAAGATTTAACCTCGCTGCAACGCTCGTCACGTCAATTATAATACTGGCACTCATCGGAGGGGAGTACGGTAGGATGATGACCGCTCCCCATCTGGTCTTCACAACCAACATCTACTTTCTCATTGCAAGTCTTGTCGTTGCTTCTCTTTTTTGCACTATCAGGTACGTCATTACCGCAAGTATTATCATCGTCATAAACAACGGTATCATCTTCTTTCTCATTAAAGATAAACTCGATCCGTTGCTTGCCGCATCTTCAAAAATCGGACTTATATACTCCACTCTCGCTATCGGGATAACGGTTGTTATATCACATCTGATATTCACCATCTTCAAATCGGCACTGGAAAAAATACAGTCGGAGAGTAACAGAAATGAGGAACAGTATCTCCTCGTCGAGCGACTTCTCCGTTCGGCGCAGAATACCTCGAATCAGCTCTCCGCCCTCTCCGGAGAGCTGTCCAGAGCTGCGGACACCTTCCTGAACACCTCCCAGAATCAGGCGGCCTCAACCGAGGAGATAACCTCAGCCGCCGAAGAGATATCCTCGGGAATGGACCTCATGAAGGAGGGCGCGACGGATCAATATGCGAACCTGAATGAACTCATTGCGATTCTGCAAAACCTCTCCGCGAGCATCACCGAAGCCGGAAGGATCGCCGGAGATGCCCTTGCGCTCACCACGAATACATCCGCCGACACAAAGGACGGAGAGACCGCACTGAACAATATGAACGAGAACCTGAGCAGCATTATCGAGAGCTCCCGCGATATCGCCGATACCATCACCATAATAACGGACATCTCTGACCGAATCAATCTCCTCGCCCTCAATGCATCGATCGAAGCTGCCCGTGCGGGGGATGCCGGCCGGGGATTTGCCGTCGTTGCCGACGAGGTATCGAAGCTCGCTGACCAGACGGCGACGAGCATCAAAGATATCGACACACTCATCAGGGCGAGCAACGATGAGATCGGGCGGGGTATAACCGATGCGCGGGAGGTCATCGGGAAAATTACGACTATCATCGAAAGCATCAATGCCATTGCCGGCATGATGAACTCAATATCCGACTATATACAGAAACAGGTTCAGATTAACGAGCAGGTCAATGCTCAGATTCAAGGCGTGCAGTCAAAATCGAATGAGATAAAGATTTCAATTGAAAAGCAGCAGCGTGCCTTCTCCGAGATTCTCCAGTCCATATCGGAAATAAACGACAGCAATCAGCTGACCATCGCCGAATCGGAGAACATCGCCTCGGGGGCAAAACAGATATCGAATCTTGCCGATGATCTGACGAGCACCATAAACACTTCCGGGAATGAAAGCTGATCCGGGAAAGAGCGCCGATTAAAAGTTGTATTTCACCGCAAGGGTTTTGTTACAACAAAACACAAAAAGTTTTAGAAGTGCCATTATTAATAGATTGACTTTCCCCCTTTCATGTGAATTCACTTATACGATGAGGCATATGCGGGAATCATCGGCGCAGGAAAAGACACTCATACTTCCGGAATCAGCTTCCCGGTACCGAAAGGAGGCATCACATGACAAAAGAGCGGCGAAAATATCCACGTATCGTACTGCATCAGCTTTTCGAGATGTCTCTCGGCAGGGAAACGTTCGTCGCGGCACACAGCGTTGATATCAGCGAAGGGGGCATCTACTGCGAGACATCGAAGGAGCTGGAGATTCACGCGCGCGTATATCTCATGCTGCTTATCGTTGATAAAGAGGGCGAATCCGAAGTGAAGACCGACGGCATTGTACTCCGAACAGAAAAGAAAAAGGGAAAGTATTACGCCGCCATTGAGTTTGTCGAAATGATGGATGAAGACAGAGAAAAGTTAAACAATTGTCTTAACCGATCCGCCTCGTAACCGGATAATTTATGCAACTATGCGCCGCTCCCTACCGGTAACAGTGACGCTCGTGAAGGTTGTTTTATCTCCCGACTGCGCTCCCGTCACCCCCGTCCCGCCTCATCTTCTCAAAGATGCCATACAGAAACGGGAGCGGTCAATTGTCGAACCCTCCCGGAGTTGGTGCACAATTGAAAGGACTCTCGCCTCAAACCAAAAAAAGGTTGATTTATTGCTCCTTTGATCGTGAACTGAACAGGTAGCGCAATTAGATGGGTGGTGTGATGGACCGAAACAGAAAAATACTCATAGCAATATTCGCTCTGCTTATTCTCTCTTCTATTCTGGCAATCGTCGACATAAGCTTGAAAATGCAGGGAGCCAGAAGGGAAGCCTATCCTTTCTCGGTACCACAGATAGGACCCGGTATTGGCATTATCCGCATCACCGGTCCAATTATGTTCACCGATACCGGCGATCCCTTCTCTCTGAAGTACGGTTCGGAGGCAATTCTCAAGCGACTGAACGAGTTGGAGGAGGACGATAGGATTAAAGCTATCGTTCTTCGCATAAACTCTCCGGGGGGAACCGTTGCCGCCACGCAGGAGATCTTTCAGAAGCTTCTGAAGCTGAGGAAGAAGAACATCCCCCTCGTCGCATCGATGGGTGACATTGCGGCATCGGGGGGCTACTACCTTGCCTCTGCATGCAATTACATTTATGCCAATCACGGGACCATAACAGGCTCCATTGGCGTGATTGCCGTTGCGCCGAACCTCAAGGGGCTCTTCGAAAAGCTCGGAATCCAGATGAACGTTATCAAGAGCGGTAAATACAAGGATCTTCTGGCCTCGTACCGGGATATCAGCGCGGAAGAGCGTGAGCTGATCCAGGAGATGATTGACTCATCATACCAGAAATTTCTCAAGGATGTTTCCATGGGACGGAACATGCCCATCGGAGATATCGAACCCTATGCGGACGGTCGAGTCATGAATGGAAGCTCCGCTCTCGAATCCAAGCTCATCGATGGAATCGGCGGTCTCGAGAGCGCTATCGCCAAGGCAAAGGAGCTGGCAGAGCTTCCCGAGGATGCGGCAGTCTACGATGAGATACGGCATCCGCTTGAGCAATTTCTCATGTCCATGGAGAATGTATTCATGCGGCATTCGGAACTGGAACGAAGGCTGAATGTCAAGCACACCATGATTGAATACAGGTATCAGCCATGATTGAGACGCTCCGATCGCTCCGCTGGGTAGACTATTATCTTCACGCGCTCGTTGATCCACGGAAGCTCGTCACCCTGATAAATCGCGGTGAGCCGAAACCGCTGCCACTGAGCCTCATCGTTGTGGCGGCAGTTGCCATTATCGATATACTCTCCGGCTCCCTCTTATCGCCGCAAACACCCTTCTTCTACCATAAGATAACCTATGGATGGATTCTCTTTATCCTGATCACGCTCATGGAGATTGTGATTATCGCCGCATTTATTGATCTCACCTGTCAATTTCTGGGATACGAGGGAGCGATCAGGACACTCATCCCCCTGCTCTGCTTTTCCCTCCTGCCACAGACGCTTCTCCTGCCGCTGGTGTACATCTTCACTGTTTTTCGATTTGCACCGCTTTTCTTTTATGCCTTCTTTTCGATAGCGCTCTTTATCTGGTCTGCACTCATCGTTATGATAGGTCTCTCGGAAATCAACAAGATACCATTTTCGAAATCGGCGCTGATTGTCATATTTCCCTTCATACTCATCGGCTTGTTCGTCTTCTTCGTCCTTGTTCTGCTCTTCACACAGCTCATCGGCTACATTTCACTGACCTGAAAAGGGGATTGCATGGATTACCTCATACGGGATGTTACCATTGTGGACGGAACCGGAAAGGCTCCTTACCGCGGTTCGGTGCTTATTTCGGGTGAAAGAATTGAGCATATCATTACTGACGAGAAACAGCAGAAGCTCCCCCGGAAGAAAAGGGTACTGAACGGACGGGGAAAATTCCTGTCGCCGGGATTTATTGACATACATTCACATGTCGATTGGATTCTCCCGGATCCGGATCACCTTGAGGTCCTTGAGCCGCTCGTACGCCAGGGGATTACGACCGTGGTAACCGGCCAGTGCGGGTTCTCTCCGGCACCGCTCTTCAATGAAAAGATAAGCGATGTCGACAGATTCTCCGATCTCCTGTGTGACAGGCCCATTCCCCTGCACAGCTCATCACTGAACGTATTCCTCGAGCGCCTCGAAGATCAGGGAATCGCGCTGAACATGGCGCCCTTCATCGGTCATGCCACCATGAAGGCGACGCTGAAAGGCATTACCGCCAGCGATAAATTTTCCATAGAGGAGCTCGCTCGAATCGAGCGTGCTATCGAGGAGTCCTTCGACGCGGGTGCTTTCGGCATCTCCTTCGGCCTCGGGTACGTACCCGGGATGTACTCCTCCCGCCAGGAGCTTCAGTGGTTCACCAGCCTGGTGGGGCGGATGAGCGGTGTCTGCGCTGTTCACCTGAAAGCGTACTCTACCATCTCCCCCTGTTATCCCTACATACCCGGCGGGACGCCCCATAACCTGCTGGCCCTGAAGGAGATGATAGCTCTTGCGAGAAACGCAGGGACGGCTTTACAGATATCACATCTGATATTTCCGGGCCCCCCCTCGTGGAAAACCGAGAAGAGAGTCTTCGGAGCCATAGAACGGGCCTACGCCGAAGGCCTCGATATCTCATTCGACGCTTTTCCCTACACCGCGGGAAACACCACGATTGCGGCCGTACTCCCCTACTGGTTCATCAACAACTTTGAAGAAAATATAAAAAACACCGCCCTCCTGCGGAAGCTGCGGATTATGTTCGCCATCTCTAAACGGTTTCTGAAGTTCGATATCGGAGATATCGTGCTCCTCAAAGCACACTATGAACCGTTCGAGAAGTATGAGGGTCAGAGCTTTCATGCAATCGCCCGTGACATGGCGCAGGAACCGCTCGACGCCTATCTCACCGTCACCGAAATCACCGAGAGCAAGGCACGAATTCTCATCGGCGGTTACTATAACAACGACGGGCACGACGGTCTCATGGCTCGCGTCCTCTCCCACCCACTCTGCCGCTTTGAAACCGACGCCCTCATCACCAGAAAAGGGAAACAGAATCCGGCCACTTACGGCACCTTCCCGAAAATCATCGCGCGATTGACCAGAGAGGCTCAACTCATGACCCTCGAAGAAGCGATATACAAGATGACCGGTGCGCCAGCGCGAAAGATGGGGATTCAGAAGAGGGGTATCATCGCACCGGGATACTACGCCGATCTGGTTCTCTTCGATTACGAGAAGATACAGGAACCCGAGGAGATGAAACCTGCCGAAGGTATAGAGGGGGTTTTCATCAATGGCAGCCCTGTCCTGATGGACGGGAAAGTGGAGCGCAAAAAGCTCTCAGGCAGGGTGTTGAGAAAAAACAACCCCTAATCACGATAATCGGCCGGTGCGGAAACACTCGCACGCCGCAACCGCTCTGCTGTAAAAATCACTATTAACATAAGGGCTCCGGCAAGCGCGTTTAGAAACACGTCTCTGAGATCATACACCCGCTCCGGGAGCAGTGCCTGGATGAGCTCATCACCCCACCCGAGAGCGGTTACCAGCCCCAGCGTGATGAGATACTTTTTAAAGCCAGTCATTGAGACACTCAGGGAATTGTATATGAGAAGAGCAAGGATTCCGTACTGAATGAAGTGAATCCTCTCGACCATGATCCGGTACTGCATGACGATACGAATATAGAACAGTCCGATCAGCGACAGCACCACGACATTTATCAACCTGAAACCGGTATACCGAAGTGCCCCGAAAGCTCCTATGAGAATAAAAAGTCCCAGGGCGAGGGAGACGCCGATGGTAAGAATGTTATGAGTCCTCAGGAATCTCTCGATATCTCTCGCGAAGGGAACGGTGAGATACAAAACCGCACTATATAAAACAATTACGATTATCCGCATCGCGAGACCCCGTGATGAGCATTCTTTATATAACATGCAAAGGGTATTAAACGGAATTACCGGGAGATACAGGAGAGAGCAAAAAAGCTAACCCGCTTTCACAACTTTACCCGAGCGAATACACCTGGTACAGACGTATTTCCTGACAACGCGTCCCCCTTCGAGAACGCGGATTCGCTGAACATTCGGACGCCACTTCTTCTTCGTCTTCTTATGGGAGTGACTCACATTAAACCCGAACTGTACTGACTTTCCGCATATCTCACATGTTGCCATTTCGCTCTCCAAAAAAAAAAGAATAGACATAAATTGAATTTCTCACATAAAATTGCAACAACTTTACGCTCTTTCTCATTTTTTTATGGGAATCATCACCATGGCTATTTCGGAAAACATCACTGTCGAAAAGCGCTCAAAATGTCGAAAGAAGTCTTCAGGGTGTTCAAAAAATACAACCATTACCGCCCTGAGCGCAAGGGGAACAGAGAGGACACCGTGAAAATAGGTGCGCTCAACAACTGTCCGAACCTCGAAAAGCTCCTGAAGGAACTCGATGAGGCGCTCAAGAAATCGAAACCATGAGGGTCATCGGCGGCACATTAAAAAAGAGAAAGATACCCTTCCAGAACAAAAAATTCGGCGGCGCCGAGACAACTCCACAGAAGGTAAAAGGCGCACTCTTCTCCATCATCGGTGAGGATCTCCATAACACCGCCTTTCTGGATCTCTATGCCTGCTCCGGGCAGATTGGCATCGAAGCGATCAGCAGAGGCGCTGTCGCGGTCATGAACGAGATCGACCGCCGGCGCTTTGCACATATTCAATCGCTCGTTCGGGAATGGAACATTGAGAAATACGCCACCGTCCTGAATCAACATGCATCGAACTGCATTCGGCACCTGCACTCCCGGGAGATGCTCTTTGATTATATCTTCCTGGATCCCCCCTATATCAAACAGGAGGATGCTCACCGATACAGCATCATTCTCGGCGATCTCGGGAAATACCCCCTCCTGAATGATACCGGCATCATCATCATACAGCATTTCTCCGTGAACAGAATGGAGGAACGAGAGGGCATCTTCACCGTAACCGATCAGAGAAGGTACGGTTCCACGGCACTCACCTTTTACGGTATCGCCTGAACGAGCCGGCAGTTATCCGCGCCGTCATATTCCGAGGACGAGCATGGCAACGGCAAAATAGATGGATATTCCAATGATATCGACGAGCGTGGTGAGCGCCGGGTTGGAAACCAGCGCGGGATCGATCCGCAATTTTGTCGCGATAATGGGAATGACCGCCCCGAAAAGGGTCGCCCACACCACCTGAATCGAGAGCGCAAGAGAAATAACAATAGCGATGTTCCCGAGACTGAAGGTGGATGGTATAATCGATTCACTCGTAAAAAACAGCACCCGAAAATAGGTTATCAGTCCGAGACAGATACAGAGGAGCGCACTGACGATAAACTCCTTTTTAATAACGCTGAGAATATCTCTGGGGAAGAGCTCCTTCAGGGCAATTGCCCGCAAAACGACGGTGGCCGACTGCGAGCCGGTGTTTCCCCCTGCAGCATTGAGGAGCGGCATGTAGAAGGTGAGGATGATAAGTGACTCGAGTATATACTTGAACTTCTGTATGATGATGCCGGCAACCAATCCCAGCATCCCGAGCACAATGACCCAGAACACCCGCTTCTTGAAATGGATGAAGGCCGGAACATCCAGATACGACTTCTCCTCGACGCCGCCGCTAATCGCCATGAGCTTTTCCAGGTCCTCGGTCTCCTCTTCCCGGATGATATCAAGAGCATCGTCATGGGTGATAATGCCCACGAGCCGTTCGTTCGGATCGACCACCGGCAGGGCGATGAGGTCATACTCCTCGATCATCTGTGCCGCCTTCTCCTGATCATCGTCAACAAAGATGTATATCACATCGCGCTTCATCACCTCGCCGACCCTGCGCTTCGGCTTCGCGAGGATGAGATTCCGCAGTGACACAAAACCGATCAGCCTGCCCGCCTCATTGGTCACGTAGAGATAATATATCGTTTCTTTGGAGGGAGCTTCTTTCCGAATCTTCCGTATCGCCCCTTCAACGGTGTCATCCTCGAGGAGCGTCGCGTAGTCGGTGGTCATAATCGCACCGGCGGTCTCCTCGGCATAGGAGGTGAGTCTTATGACATCGGATCGCTCTCCCGCGGGGAGCATGGGGAGCAACCGATCGGCAACCTCCTTCTCGAGATGCTGGAAGAGATCGGCCCGATCGTCATGGGACATTCCCATTAAAAGTTCGAGGGCATTCTTCCGAAGGGATCGGGAGATCATCTCCACCTGTATATCCATATCGAGATAGCTGAAGATCTCAGCACGCCGATAGATATCAACGAGCTCGAGCACCTTCCATATCTCCTGCGGACGGAGCATGCCCAGGTATTCGGCAATCTCCTTCTCGTGATGATCGTCGAGAAAGGATTTGAGGATGCTGAACCGCTTTTTCTTGAGAAGCCCCCGGATTTCAGGAACGAGGATGGGATTCTTCATTTCCTGCCTCCTTTTCACTTTCACGGCAGGGCAGGAAACGGTGAGCAACTGCGGGAATTATGGAAATTGCATCATCGTCGCCGTTTTGCAATTTTCATAATTCTCGTAAATTCCTGCCCTGTGCTTTGGTTCACCGCTCTGACTCGAGCCGTCTTCCATTACACCCCTCCACCTTCAACTGTCGGAACTATTTCCCAGCAGATTATCGAAATAGTCAATTGTTTTTTGTAATCCATCACGAAGCGATACCCGGGGCTCCCATCCAAGTCTCTGAACAGCGAGCGTGATATCCGGTCGTCGCCTGGCCGGGTCATCGTCAGGGATAGTTTCATAAACTATCTTCGACGCTGAGCCGGTGAGCTCCAGAATCATCTCCGCGAGTTCGCGGATAGTTATCTCATCGGGATTACCCAGATTGAGGGGGCCGATGAGGTCATCGGGTGCATCCATACACCGAATAATTCCATCAAGCATGTCATCGACGTAACAGAATGATCTGCTCTGACTCCCGTCGCCGTAAATAGTGACCGCTTTCCCCTGCAGTGCCTGTACAATGAAATTGCTGACGACCCTGCCATCATCGGGATGCATGCGAGGGCCATAGGTATTGAAAATCCTCACCACGCGAATGTTCACCCTGTTCTGCCGGTGGTAATCGAAGAAGAGCGTTTCGGCGCAACGCTTCCCCTCATCATAGCATGCCCGCCTTCCGACAGGATTGACGAATCCCCAGTACGATTCAACCTGCGGATGCACCGCCGGATTTCCATACACCTCACTGGTCGATGCCTGAAGAATCTTGGCCTTCACCCGCTTTGCGAGCCCCAGCATGTTAATGGAACCCATAATATTCGTTTTCACGGTTTTAACAGGATTATACTGATAGTGTATGGGAGAGGCGGGACATGCCAGATTGTAGATCTCATCAACCTCGAGATAAACGGGATGGACAATATCGTGACGAATGAGCTCAAAGTTCGACTGCGTGAGGAGGTGCTTGATATTATCCTTCGCTCCCGTAAAAAAGTTGTCAAGACAGAGCACATCATATCCCCTGCCAACAAGCACATCGCAGAGGTGCGATCCGATGAAACCCGCACCGCCGGTTACCAGCACTCTCTTTCGCTGATGTTTCATGATCGCCCTACACAGTAGTATATGAATCCCCGCTCCTTCATCCTCGCGGGCTCGTATTGATTTCTCCCGTCAAAAATAACGGGGCTCTTCATCAGAGATTTCATCTTTTCGAAATCAGGTCGCCTGAACTGCCGCCACTCCGTCAACAGGAAGAGGGCATCAACACCCGGGAGTGCATCATAGGAGTGCGATATATACTCTATTCCATCATCGCCGAGTATGCTCTTCGCGCCTTCCAGCGCTTCGGGATCATGAGCCTTGAACCGGGCCCCCTTCTCCCGCAGTGCCCGGATGATGTCAACGGAGGGCGCTTCACGCATATCATCCGTGAGCGGTTTGAACGAGAGACCCCATACCGCAAAGGTTCTCCCGGCAACAGCGCCGTCAAAGTGATTTATCACTTTTTCAACAAACCGAATCCGCTGCTCACGGTTGATACGCTCAACAGCGGTGATGATGTGCATATCCAGCCCATATGCACGCGAGGTCTGAATGATTGCCCGAACATCTTTGGGAAAGCATGAGCCGCCATACCCAACGCCGGCATAGAGGAAGGCCATTCCTATTCTGTTATCGGAGCCGATACCCTGCCTGACCATCTCGATATCGGCACCGGTTGCTTCACAGAGGAGCGCCATCTCGTTCATAAAGCTGATCCTCGTTGCGAGCATGGCATTTGCAGCATACTTGGTAAGTTCCGACGAGAGAATATCCATAATATAAATCGGATGGCCATTTCTCACAAACGGTGTATACAGCTCCTTTATCAGTTCGGCGGTTCTGACATTATCGGTCCCGATGATGATTCGATCCGGCCGCATGAAGTCCTCGATAGCGCTCCCCTCCTTCAAAAACTCCGGATTCGAGACGAGATCAAACTCGACGGTTTTTCCCCGCTTTTGAATCTCCTCGGTGATAACCGCTCTCACCTTTTCGGCCGTGCCGACAGGAACGGTCGATTTATTGACCACAACCATATAGCTTTCAATATTCCTGCCGATGGATCTGGCAACATCGAGGACGTGCTGCAAATCGGCAGAGCCATCCTCATCGGGCGGCGTTCCGACAGCGAGAAAGGCAAAGAGCGACTCGCTCAGCCCATCCCGTATATCGGTGGTAAAGCGCAATCTCCCCTCTTCCAGATTCCGCTGTGCCATCGACTCAAGACCGGGCTCAAAGATCGGCATAACCCCCTTTCTCAGACGCTCAATTTTATCCTCATCAATATCAATACACCAGACATCATTCCCCATCTCTGCAAAACAGACCCCTGTTACCAGTCCGACATATCCGGAGCCGATTACCGTCAGCTTCATAACTCCTCCCGCAGGAACCACGTGGGCAATTGAAATTCACCCGGTATGATACGCTCTGGATTACTTATCACTTGCAAGCCTGTACTTGCCGGCATAAAAGGCACAACCGAGCGCTTCTTTGAGTGCAATGGCACTTTTTCTTAAATCATGAATGTTCGGCACGAACTCAAACGTGTCAAGATACTTTTTTTTCTCACCAATAACTCCCGCTGCATGGGGAATAACCTGAAGACCTTCACCGGCAAAGATACGGAGCGACCGCCTCATGTGATAGGCTGAAGTAATCAGGAGCCCTTTACGAAAACCGCGCGCTGTAAAGATCGCTCGGACAAACCTGGCATTTTCCACCGTATCCCTGCTCCGCTCTTCCAGAATGATATCCTTCGCACGAACGCCAAGATCGATCAACACCCTCCTGGCAACCGATGCCTCACTCACACCGGAACCGACAATACCGCCGCTGACAATGACGGGCTTCTCCTTCATCCGGTATATCCTGACCGCATCGACAAGACGCATCATCATATCGGGTGAGGGGAGATGCGTCCCGCTGAAGTCGGCAACTCCTTCACTCAGCCCGCCGCCGAGTACCACCATGACATCAACCTTTTCATTCCGGTACACCGCGGACTGCTCGATACTTATCATGAAGAAGTTGGCAACGGGCGCAATGGAAATCGCATAGATCAGCACACCGGTGATGATATTCGCATACCACATCCTCCCCCGCCGCAGCACGCCGACGATGCCGGTACCGAGCAGAAAGACGATGAGCACGCCCGGGATGGTTATCAGTGCGGTCAGTATCTTCTTGAGAACAAACAGCATTGAGAAACACCTTCACTTTTCATTCGCACCCGTCCTGAGTGTCGATCATCTCTTCCGAATAAGTCTCCCCTCCTCCAGGTGAAATCGGCTGTCCGCGTTTCGTATTATATGCCGGTCATGAGTGGCAACGAGCACTATCATACCCTCCTCTCGCAAATACTCAAAGAGGTCAAATATTCTCCTCACCGTCCGCTCATCCAGGTTTCCCGTCGGCTCATCGGCGAGAACAATCTCCGGAGAATTGATAATCGCGCGGGCGAGGGCCACCCGCTGCTTCTCGCCGCCCGAGAGTGCAGCGGGGAACCGATTACCACACTCCTGCAGCTCAAGATATTCAACCAGATATTTCAGACGCACTGAGACATCTCTCATCCGGTGATTGATGAGCGCGGGATAGAGTATATTCTGAGATGCGGTTAAATGCGGAAGGAGGTTGAAAGACTGGTATACGAAGCCGATGTTGCGATTCCGGTATCGCGATCGCTTGAAATCACCCCATCTGAAAATGTCATGTCCCCGATACGTAACCGAACCGCTCTTCGGCTTCAGCATGCCTGCAATGATGCCCAGGAGGGTTGTCTTCCCTGAGCCCGTTTTTCCCGTTATCGAGATTATGGTGCCTGTATCAGCGGAGAGTGAAACATCCTTTAATATTTCTCTGTTGCCAAAGGAAATTGAAATCTCATCAAGCGTTAATATTTTCATAGAGAAATGCTGCCGGAACATCCAGCAGATACGGTACAGGCAGTGTGAGCGTTGAGCACCGCTCAGCTCAGTAGCTCGTTGACTCCTTGAGAAAATCCGCCATGAGGCTCTCTGAATCCTTTATCCCCTTCTTATAGGTTTCTGCAATACTGAGAATAACGCTGTAGAAGTAATTGAGATGGGGGATGAGAAAATTCCGCTTCAGATCGTTCTGTATCGGAAAAGCCGTTGTATTCTGAATCTGCTCCATCCGAATATCCTTTAATAACCGGCCGTTCACCGTATAAGCAAAACGCATATCCCTTGTTTCAACACTATTCGGAGAGGGATCGATGATAGTGACAACGGTAACCGATTCATCATCATATTTCTTCTCATATACCATCGATTCTATTTTCGAAACGGTCGAACCACCGGTATATACTTTCACACTCTTCTTCATAATTCCGATTATTGCCATTGTGCTTATGTTCACAGTAATCGCTATT
>CAZZCF010000030.1:0-35887 GCA_964652955.1 uncultured Leptospirales bacterium | reverse complement strand
AAACATATCGGCGAATTCCTTTCAGCGGATGATTTTATCAGTGCCCTTGAGCTGCGGGGAGAATTCATACGAGATAATAGCATTGATACGAATGTTGCGATTATGTATCAGTTCAAGTACCAGAGCAGATATCCGATGCTCGTTGGTGTTATACCTCCTATGTCCCATAAGTTCTGCGCGCGCTGTAATCGGTTGCGTCTGACCTGTGATGGCCTGCTGAAAACCTGTCTCCTCTCGAAAAGCGAATACGATTTAAAGTCGCCGTACCGTGCCGATATGGGAGATGAAACCTTGAAGCGTATTATCCTGAAAGCGGTGAGCGAGAAACCGAAACAGCATACACTCGATTCATCCCGTAATGTCACGTATGGATGTAGCTCCCTTGGGTTTGAACGAATTTCCATGAATAAAATAGGGGGATGAATTGCAATGAGTGAATCCTCTCATTCGCCTCGAGGGGAGAACCTCTTCTGTTCTGACCTGCCGACCCGCCCTCTCTCCCTGAAAGAGCCTGTCCTGGTAACCGGCGCATCGGGATATATCGGTGGACGCCTCGTGCCCGAGTTGCTTGCCAGGGGATACCGCGTTCGCGTTATGGTGCGCTCGGAACCTGATCACTATAAATCGATCTGGCCGCAGGCAGAAGCGGTTAGAGCTGATGCGCTGAACCCCGAAAGCCTCCGCGCAGCACTTCAGGGCGTGCATACGGTTTTCTATCTCATTCACTCCCTTCTTCTCGGACCGAAGCGTTTTCATCAGGCTGATATCTCGGCTGCAATCAATGTTCGAAATGCAGCATCGGCTGAAGGAGTACAGCAGATAATTTATCTGGGAGGATTGGGAGATGTCAAAGGGGAATTGTCGGAGCACCTCTGGAGCAGGCTGCAGGTTGCCGAGGAGCTGCGCAAGGGGGAAGTACCCGTTACCATTCTCCGGGCAGCCGTTATTATCGGTTCCGGCAGTGCCTCTTATGAGATTACCCGTTGTGTGGTGAAGCGAGTGCCGGTAATACCCGCGCCTCCCTGGATTCTGAATCGGTGTCAACCGATCGGTATTCGGGATGTTATAAAGTATCTCGTTGGCTGTCTTGAAACGCCGGAAACAGTGGGGAGATCCTTTGACATCGGAGGGAGGGATATTCTCACCTATAAAGAAATGATGCGTGAGCTCGCGTCGATTCTCGGCACGAGTCGTATTTTTATATCTGTTCCCTTCTCGCATATGGGCTTGTACTCCTATATCGTGAGTCTCATAACCCCGGTTGCCGCCCCACTCGTCAGATGCCTTATGGAGGGTCTCAAGACCGATCTCATCTGTGAGAACGATGAGATACGGGATCTCATTCCCTTCGAGCCGCTCACCTATGGTGAAGCTGCGAGACGGGCCCTTCTGAGAGAGCAGGAAGACAGGGTCTCAACCCGCTGGTCTGATGCCTATCCGAAGAATTACGGGATGGTGCCAAAGCTTCACGAGCTTTCATCACCCCCCCGCTATACCGCTACCTATGCTCTTCTTACGGAGAAACCTGAAGCGGTTCTCTTCAGGTCTATTTGCAGGATTGGCGGCAAGGAGGGGTGGTTCAATACCAACTGGATGTGGCGATTGCGCGGTTTTGCCGACAAGATGCTTCTCGGCGTGGGTACTGCGCGGGGAAGAAAGAGCACCAAAAAGCTCAAGGTTAACGATGTTGTTGATTTCTGGCGCGTTGAAGATATTCAGGAGAATCGGCGATTACTCCTCCGGGCTGAGATGAAGCTCCCGGGACGCGCCTGGCTCGAATTTAATATTCAGGGTGAGGGGATCAGCAAAACCGTCTCCGTGACCGCTTATTATTATACGAAAACGCTTTTTGGGAAGCTCTACTGGTACCTCTTCCTCCCGTTCCACTTCATCATCTTCAAGGATCTTATTGTGCAGATTGAGCGACGGAGCTGATGTATCTGATAGTACCTTTCAGTTGCACTAAAAGACTGGTAAAGTCAAGCAGATAGGGGTTTGGAGATGAAAAAACTTTTTATCACCTTAACCGTCATTATTATCGTTTTATTTGCGCTTTTTGCATTTTCTCTCTACAGTCAGGTTTCATTTACCCCCTGTTCTATTGCTGGCTCTGTTATCGATACGGATCCGGCGGGATTGAATGTGCGCAGCGGACCCGGAACAGGGTACCCGGTTATTGGGAAACTTCCGACCGGCACCGATGGAGTCATCGTGGAGATTATCGGGGTCAGGGGGAGCTGGTTCTTCATTCATAATGCCAGCGGTATTGATTTCGATGTGAGCTTCAAGGGGAGAGGGTGGGTTTATGCCTCCCTCCTGGGAACACAGGTGAGAGGGAATGCGGGAGCTGATACAGCTGAAAAGTACATGAAGGTGCAACTCTTCTCGTCACCCGGTGAACGAAGCTCTCTTGCGGGAGTGGTTCACGCTGAATCCTCGCTGACGCTCCTGAGCTGTCAGGGGAAATGGGCGAAGATCAGGCTCAATAAGGTAATCGGGTGGCTGGCTCCCGATAATCAGTGTCCCAATCCGGTAACGACCTGTCCGTAGCATTTTACTGGGATAAGCCGGGATACCGCTCTCCAGGGGGAGAGCGGTATCGGTACGCAATGAGCGCACGGTGCCCTCTGCGAAGAGTATATTCAATGATATATCGATCGGCAGATCTTTCGGGTCTCTCTTCTCGAAAGGTGTCGGTATCAATCATGCACACCAGCAGTTTCTGCAGCGTATCCCAATGCCGGGTAAAAAAAACCGCGGTCTTGAACTGATGGCGCAGGGAATCGATTGAGCGGTGTTCTCGTTTCAGATCTTTCGACCCGTCCCTTCCCAGTACTTCTTCCGCAGAACCGACTTCTGAACCTTGCCTGCTGCCGTTCGTGGAAAATCATCGACGAATTCAACTGACTTCGGGATGCGGTAGCTGGCCATCTTCCCCTTGCACCACCCTATAATCTCCTCCTCCGTTGCTTCCTGCCCCGGATTCAGGCGGATGAGAGCCTTCACGCTCTCGCCCCACTGCTCATCGGGAACGCCGATGACTGCAATCTCCATGATCTTTTCATTCTGAATCATCACCGTTTCGATCTCGGCGGGGTAGATATTCATGCCACCGCTTATGATCATATCCGACTTGCGATCGACGATGTATATGTATCCATCCTTATCCTTATAGGCCATGTCGCCAATTCCGAGGAACCTTCCGTGTATGGCTTGCTTCGTCGCTTCCGGGTTTTTGTTGTAGCCGGGGGTAACCATCGATCCTGCCACGGCGATCTCGCCTATCTCTCCTTCGGGCATTTCATTCCCGTTGGGATCGATAACACGGACTTCCTGACCCATGGCCTGGCGTCCGCTGCTTCCCGGATGTTTGAGAACTTCGTCTGGAGTGAGGAGGGTGGCAACACCCGTCTCCGTCGCGGAATATTCGACGAACAGCACCTCGCCGAAATGCTTGATCGCTCCCTCGCGCGTTGGCTGCAGCGTCGGGGCTCCTGCCGAGATAAGGGTTCGGATTGAGCTGACATCGTATTTTCCCGGAGACGATTCAAGCGTCAGAATCAGGAAGTCCAGCATAATCGGAGCGACGGTGGTATGATTAATGCGCTCATTATGGATGATCTCGAGGATCTCGGCCGGGTTGAAGGGCGGCAGTGTGGACAGATAAATAGTCCCCCCGTGGAAGATAGTCGCTCCCCAGTCATAGGCAATCCCGGCAGAGCTGTAGGAGGGGAGGCAGTGAAGTCCCCTGTCGGTTTCCTGATATTTATGGACAAAACAGACCTGGTTGATAATACTGAGTGCGGACCGGTGGGTTACCATAACCCCTTTCGGTCGCCCTGTTGTGCCTCCTGTCTGTGCAAGGGCTACCAGATCACCTTCCCATACATGCACCGGGGGGTCCTCGGGCGACCCTGAATCGATGAGTTCATCATAGTCGATCATACCGTCCGGGAGGGGCCCCTCCGGTCGCAAAACAACGATGTGCTTCGCCTTGATCTTTTTGCGAATGGAAGATATGGTCTCCAGGATCGGAAAATCCACGAATACTGCCGCCGCATCGTTATGGTTCAGGATGTATTCGACCTCGTGGTCCACGAGACGGAAGTTGATGGGAATGAACGCGCCTCCCGCCTTCGTGATGCCATAACCCGATTCGACATATCGATCCTGATTGTAAGAGAAGACTCCGATTACATCACCCTTCTGAATGCCCAGCTTGATGAGGGCATTTGCCAGGCGATTGCTCCTCTCATGCAGTTGCGCGTAGGTCCATTTCCTATCCTGGTAGACGAGCGCCAGCCTGTCGGGGAATCGCTGTGCATTGCGACGGAGCGTTTCTCCTATCACCAGTTCACGCGGATATTGGACGTCCCTGAGCTTTTCGGCATACCACTTTTCTTTCATCCATTTATTACCAAACATTGTATTCCTCCTATTTTATATTAAATTGGACGACTTTTGTGAATGGGAAATGGATCTTGTGTCTTTTTTTCTATTCGAGAAAGCTCTCGTGTGAGTATACGGTATTTTCAGCGATTGTCAATTAATAATAGCCGGGTCAGGGCTTATTTTTTTGACAGTGAAATATATGTTTAAAAAGCAATAGAGGAGAAATCTCTCATTGTACAGGAATATCCTTTCTCTTTTTCCTTATCGCCTCTCGAATAAAAAATCATTTATAAATAATTGGAAGAACAGGTAAATGATATCATATATAAAATTTGCACGCGCACAGTAATTTCTTGACATGAGCAGCAGTTCTCCGTGATAATACCCGACTATGCTGAGTTGAGAACACAATTAAAAAGACAAACATGGGAGGTGTTATGTTATTTAAAAGATTATGTGGTATTGTATTGAGCGTTGCTCTGACGCTCACCTTCTCCTGCAAGAAGGATGCAAAGGAGACGGTTAAAATAGGTGCTATCTTTGCCGTGACGGGGCCTGCATCCTTTCTCGGTGCGCCGGAAGCGAAGACCACCCGGATGCTCGTTGATGAGATCAACAATCGGGGTGGCATAGATGGAAAGCAGCTTGAGCTCATTATCAAGGATTCGGGTGCAAGCCCCGAAAAGGCTATCTCCTTTGTAAAACAGCTCATTGAGGAGGAGAAAGTCATCGCCATAATCGGTCCATCCACGAGTGGCGAAACGATGAAGATTAAGAGTATCTGTGAGCAGGCGAAGACTATCCTGATCTCATGCGCTGCGGCTGAAGTCATCGTTAATCCGGTGGCAAAGTACGTTTTTAAGACGCCCCAGAAGGATAGCCACGCAGTCATGAAGATATATGAGACGATGAAAAAGATGGGTATTTCGCGCATCGGCATCATTTCAGGGAACACCGGATACGGGAACGCAGGTAAGGCGCAACTTGAGGCGATTGCGCCGAAGTACGGCATGAAAATACTTATCAGTGAAGTCTACGATAAAAAGGCAACAGACCTGACCGGTGTTCTGACCAAGTTAAAGGCGAAGGATGTTCAGGCGGTGGTCAACTGGTCTATTGTGCCAGCCCAATCTATTGTGGCAAAAAACATGAAGCAGATTAACCTGAACATTCCCCTCTTCCAGAGCCACGGGTTTGGCAATATCAAATATGTCAAAGAGGCCGGGAAGGCGGGTGAGGGGATTATTTTCCCCTGTGGAAGATTGCTGGTTGCTGATGTGCTGCCGGATGGACATCCGCAGAAAGCGTTGCTCATGAAGTATAAAAAGGATTATGAATCTGAGTTTGGCGAGGATGTCAGCACCTTTGGCGGTCATGCATGGGATGCATTGATGGTTCTGGTCGAAGTGATGAAAAAGGTAGGAACTGCTGACAAAGAGAAGATCCGCGATGCTCTTGAGAACCTGACCGGATTTGTCGGTACCGCCGGCATTTTTAACTTTTCTCCTGAAGATCACAACGGCCTGGGATTAGATTCTTTTGAAATGCTCACGGTGAAGGATGGCAGATTCGTTCTCCTTGAGCAGTGAGTAGTATCCATGTCCTCTTCAAAAAGGTGGGGCAGCAGAGCGACGCCCCACCTTCATTTTATTGATGACATTTCATTTTGTAAGCTTTCGTTCGACCGGACTAATTCTTTTGCATGATGACAGGAATGGAGTCAAATGACTTTTGAGCAGTTTTTCCAGTATGTTCTTTCAGGTATTACCATCGGGAGCATATATGTTATTGTCGCTATCGGTTTTAACATCATTTATAATACAACCGGTATTATTAACTTTGCCCAGGGTGAGTTCGTCATGCTCGGCGGCATGACGGCGATTACCTTTTCAGCATTTTTACCACTCCCCCTTGCAATCCTCATTGCTGTTATAATAACCGCTGTCGTTGGAGCCCTGATTGACTTTATCTTTATCAGGCGATTGCAGAAGCCGACGGTATTGAACATGGTTATTGTTACTATCGGCATATCGATACTCATCCGGGAAATTGCTCTGCACATATGGGATGAGAAGGTTCGCTCGCTTCCCTACTTTACCGGGGATGAAATTTCGTCGATTCGCCTGCTGGGAGCGTTCATATCCCCGCAGGTGCTCTGGGTGCTCGGTATCAGCACGCTGATTGTCATTGTCTTGACGATTTTTTTTAAGTATACCGTTCTCGGTCGCTCAATGCGTGCCTGTTCTGCCAACCGGACAGCGGCACTATTATGCGGTATTAATGTAAAGAATATGGTTACCTTCTCCTTCATGTTGAGTGCGGCTATCGGCGCACTTGCCGGAAGCGTCATTTCCCCTATTACGCAAACACAGTACGATTGCGGGACCCCGCTGGCTATCAAGGGTTTTGCCGTTGCAATTCTGGGCGGTCTCGGCAATAGCACCGGGGCAATTATCGGCGGTTTGATAATTGGTATTCTTGAAACCTTCAGTATCAGTATACTCCCCCTCGCTTATAAAGATGCCATTGCCATTGCAATACTTCTTCTCATTCTGTTCGTACGGCCAAGTGGTCTCATGGGGAAAGAGGAGGAAGCAGCGTTAAAGGAATTCTGATGAGTATAAGGAAGTATATTCCGGTTATCACCCTAATCGCTTTTATCATTCTCTTCCAGCTCATTACGGGGGCGCTCGGGAAGGAATATTTTCTAACGCAGCTGACCATGTCCGCCTATTATTCACTGGTGGCTATCGGCCTGTGCATCCTGATGGGATATGCGGGACAGATATCCATCGGGCATGCAGCCTTTTTTGCCATGGGGGGGTATACCGCTTCAGTATTGACAACGTTTAACCTGCTTCCCCTGAGCGGCAGCGCCTGGGTGCAGTTACTGATGAAGGTGGGGCTCACTACCATTCGGAAGAATCCCTACGGTATGGAGATACTGCATATCACACCCTGGATATCGCTTCTCATTGCGATAGCGATAACCGCTCTCGTTGCTTTTTTAATCGGTATTCCTATTCTCAGGCTGAAGGGTCACTATCTCGCCATGGCAACGCTCGGTTTCGGTTCCATTGTGTACAGAATCGTTCTCGGGAGTGGAATATTCGGTGAGGCAGATGGCATCTCGGAGGTACCCGCTTTCAATATCCTTCCACAGCTCAGCGTGAGCGGCCAGATGTCTCTGCGAGTTGAAAACTATTATATCGCGTGGTTTGTTGTTGTTCTCGGGATGGTTCTCCTGCTCAATCTCATTAACTCGCGTGTCGGGAGAGCGCTCCGATCAATTCACGGGAGCGAGGATGCGGCCAATTCAATGGGGGTCAACACAGCACGGTATAAGCTCTTTGTCTTTGTGCTCAGTGCCGTGTTCGCATCCGTTGGTGGTGTTCTCCTCACTCACTATAACGGTGGCATCGGGCCCTCGGAAGCGGGAGTAATGAAGTCGGTGCGATATGTTGCTATCGTTGCGGTCGGGGGTATGGCGAATCTCTGGGGAGCACTGATAATGGGTGTTACGCTCAATTTCCTTTCACTGAGAGGATATTTCGGAAGTTACGATGATGCCTTCTTCGGTATCATGCTGATACTCATAATGCTTTTTGCCCCCGATGGAATTTTACGGAAGGAGAATATAAATCGCTTCTATCAATTCCTCGGGGTACAGTGGAAAATAATTCAATTACGTCTGCAGAAACAAAAAGGTGACAGTGCCTGATTAAGTTATTTCTTTTCATAGTAGAGTGATATGTGGTAGGTGTGTTTCGGTGAACGGAAACAACGGGACATGGCTTCTTGAAGTGAGGAACGTACACCGATCCTTCGGTGGATTGCGAGCGGTTAATGATGTTTGCTTTCATGTAGAGAGCGACTCGATCAAGGCGATAATCGGACCAAACGGAGCGGGAAAGACAACGCTCTTCAATCTCATTTCCGGAGTCCTGAAACTGGATGCAGGTACAATATACCTGCAGGGGAAGCCGATTCATAACATTCCCCCGTATCGTATTGCCCGGCGGGGAATTTCGCGCACCTTCCAGAATGTTAAGCTTTTCAGCACTATGACGGTTGTTGAGAATGTAATGGTCGGGAGGCATATCAAGAGTCGAGCCGGATTCGTCGCCGGGATGCTGAATCTGCCCTGGACACGGAGAGAGGAGAGAGAGATATTCGATCGCTCAATGGAAATACTGACTGTTCTGGAAATCGCCGATCTTGCGAAACAGGATGCGAAAAGTCTCCCCTTCGGGAAGCAGCGGATTGTCGAGTTTGCACGAGCACTGGCCACCGAGCCTGAGCTCCTCCTCCTCGATGAACCGGCTGCCGGACTTAATATATATGAAACTGCTGCAATTGCGCGTATCATAACTAAAATCAGGGAAAGCGGTGTGACCGTGCTCATTATCGAGCACGATATGTCTCTCGTTATGGACATTTCTGATGATGTTGTTGTCCTGAGCTCGGGGAAAAAGATCGCTGAAGGAAAGCCGGAAGAGGTGCAGAGAGATAAAGAGGTTATCCGGGTCTACCTGGGAGAAGAGAATGCTTAGAATCAGAAATCTCGAAGCGGGATATGACAAGCTGCGGGTATTGAAGGGGGTATCCCTTCATGTCAACCCCGGTGAGATAGTCACGATTATCGGTGCGAACGGGGCCGGAAAAACGACGCTGCTCCAGACCATCGCCAATATTATCAGGGCACAATCGGGAGAGATACTTTTTGACCAGAGGAATATCCGCGCTGTGCCTGCAGAGAGGATCGTTGCGCTCGGATGCACCCTGGTTCCCGAAGGAAGACAGATTTTCGATACGATGACTGTAAAAGAGAATTTAATCCTCGGCGCCTATTCATTACGAAAGATGAAGCGGACGGAGCTGAGAAGCGCTTTGATATGGATATACGAGCTCTTTCCCGTTCTTGCAGACAGAGAATATCAGCTGGCGGGCACCCTCTCGGGTGGAGAGCAGCAGATGCTGGCCATCGGGCGGGCCTTGATGGCACGGCCCAAGCTGATAATGCTCGATGAGCCTTCAATGGGACTCGCGCCTATTATTGTACAGAGTATTTTTAAGATAATTGTGACGCTGCGGAAGAGCGGCAACACTATTCTGCTCGTTGAGCAAAATGCACGCGCGTCTCTGAATATTGCCGATAGGGGATATGTGCTGGAGACGGGTCAGATAGTTCTTGAAGGAACTGCCGATGAGTTATTAAACAATAACGATGTTCAGCGAGCTTATCTCGGCAAGGACTATAAGAGCATCGGCGACCTTGAATAGGAGGCGGCCATGACATATCATAAAGATTACGAAACAATGCCCAGGGAGAAACTGGAGCAGCTGCAGATTGAGCGACTTCAGAGTACTCTTAACCGCGTATACCGGAATGTTGCTCTGTATCATCAGAAGTTTGATGATTACAACATCGATATTGAATCCATTAAGGAGATAGATGATATTCGCAAACTCCCCTTCACCACAAAAGATGATTTGAGAAAGAGCTATCCCTACGATATGTTTGCCGTCCCGCTGAGGGATATCGTCAGGATACATTCGTCAATCGGGAGGAGCGGGAGGCCCATCGCAATCGGATATACCAGGAATGATCTCCAGAACTGGTCAATGCTGGTGGCGCGTCTCCTGGCTGCGGCCGGCGTCACCGAGCATGATTTTGTCCAGATGGCCTTTGACTACAGTATGGTTACCGGTGGCTTCGGATTCCACTACGGTGCTGAGCGGCTTGGCGCATCGGTAATTCCCTCATCGTCGAACAGCAGCATCCGGCGGCAGATTATTATTATGAAAGATTACAAGAGCTCGGTTCTCCTGAGCACGCCGGGCTATGCGATAAAGATTATACATATACTGAAGGAAATGGGAATTCATCCGGAGCAGCTCAATCTGCGGGTTGGTCTCTTCGGGGCAGAACCCTGGAGTGAGGAGATCCGGACTCAGATTGAGCAGGAGCTCCGTATCGATGCCTATAATACTTACGGTGTCAATGAGCTGGTGGGCCCGGGAACTGCTGGCGAATGTGAGATGAAGAACGGTTTGCATGTGAATGAGGATAATTTCATTGTTGAGATAATCGATCCTGAGACGCTTGAACCCGTGAAGCCCGGCGGGGAGGGTGAGCTGGTGCTCACGACTATTAACAAGGAGGCTTTTCCGCTGATTCGATATCGAACGAGCGATATCTCCTCCCTGATTGCAGGTGAGTGTCCCTGCGGAAGAACATTTTCCCGGATTAAGACCGTCGCGGCACGGACGGATGATATGATCGTTATCATGGGAGTAAACATTTTCCCGGCTCAGATAGAGGAGATTCTGAAAAAGGCCGAAGGAGTCGAGCCACATTTTGAGGTATTCGTCAAGAACAGAGATGGCGTTGATTTTCTCGAGGTTCGCGTCGAGGTGTCAGAGAAGGCGTTCAATGACGAAATAAAGATACTGGAGAGCTTGAAGGAGCGGATTTCCCGTCTTCTGGAGGAGGAGATTGGCGTGCCGGCAAAGGTTACACTGGTGGAGCCGAAGGCCCTCAGCGAGAAAGGGTAAGCAAAAAGAGAAACACAGTAATACGTTTCCCTGATGAGTACAGTAGTATTATTAATCTAAGCGGAGGTGCTGTTATGGAAGACGAGAAACTGCTCTGGCACTTTTTGCGGAAGTGGTCCGGAAAGAAACCTGACAGTGAGGCGCTGATCTTTGGTGATCGGAGAGTTACTTTCGGGGAGTTCTATCAAAAGACTCGCCGGGTTGCAAAACTGCTCCTTGAGCTGGGAGTTGAGAAGGGGGATAGGATCTTTACCCTTTCAGCAGCACGGGATGAGTTCATGTATCATTATATTGCTGCGGGAATGGTCGGTGCGGTTTGGTACGGACTCAATCCCCGGTATACGCTCGATGAGTTCTGCTATCAGATCGGTGATGCGAAACCGAAGGCGGGCTTCGTGGTTCGCTTCTATGATTACCTGCAGAGAGATTACATGAATGATATGATAGCGGTGAAAGAGAAATTTCCCGAATTGCAGCATCTGGTTATAATCGGTGAGCACTGGAAGGGAACGCTCAACTGGGATGAGGAGATCGAGAAGGAGCGGAGCGAGCTGGATGATAAACTCGAAAAGAGAATGGCGGAGGTGAGCGAAGACGAACCAACGCTGATAATATACACATCGGGAACAACGGGGAAACCCAAGGGTGCTCTGCTGACTCATCGGAACATCATCGCCAGCGCCAGCGTAGAGGCACAGCACTTCTTTGTAAACCACGAGCCCGGGGAGGGGAAGGCGCTCCTGCACTTTCCCATCAACCACGTTGCCGGTGCAGTGGAGATCGGCTTTACCTCTCTCTATGCGGGACTACCGATAGTTATGCTTGATAGATTTGATCCGGCCGGAACGCTGCAAATCATTCAACGGGAGAAAATAACCCTGCTCGGCCAGGTGCCCGCCATGTTTCTCCTGCAGTTCAAGCTGCCCGATTATGAGAGCTATGATCTCTCCAGCATAAAGAACTACGTGTGGGCAGGTGCGGCAGCACCTGAAGGAATGGTGAAGAAGCTCGCAGCAACGGGATCGACGCTCATCACGGGGTACGGGCAGACGGAGAATGCAGGATTCATCACCTACAGCGAGCCGGGGGACTCGATTGATGATTTAGTAAAGACAGCAGGGAAATGCGATCCGGCCTTTGAGCTGAAGCTTTTCGATAAAGAGGGGAATGAGGTTCCCGTCGGGATAGTCGGGGAGATCTGGATGCGCGGCGATCTGATCATGAAAGGGTACTGGAATCGTCCCGAGGAGACGGCTGAAACGATTACCGAGGATGGATGGTTGAAATCGGGCGATCTCGCAATCATGGATGAGCGGGGCTATATCACCCTCGTCGGGCGCATCAAGGAGATGTATAAGTCCGGTGGATACAATGTGTATCCCCGTGAAATAGAGGCGGTCATTGAAAAGCATCCCAATGTTGCCTTTGTTACCGTGATACCCGTCCCTGACGAGACCTGGCAGGAGGTCGGGAAGGCCTACATCATGCCGGTCCCGGGAACAACGGTTGAACCTGATGAACTCAGGGAGCTTTGCAAAGAGCATCTCGCTAATTATAAAGTACCGAAGGAATTTGAGGTGCGGCCGCTCCTTCCCCTCCTTCCCTCGGGGAAGATAGACAGGTTGTCGCTCATCGAAGAGGAGAAAAAAGCGCGGGAGGGTTCATAGCCGCTCCTCTGCCGTGTACGTTTATATTCGTTTCGCACACCTGTTTCGATTCCCGTTGAGGCGGTGATATTTTTCTCTGACGGCGGGGCAGAGCTACTGCTCTGATTCCTCAAGAGCAGCGCCTTTTCTGTTGTACTCAACGGCTTTTTCCCTCTTCCCGATAAAGAGGTATATCTCCGAGAGGAGAAAGTAGGGCTCGGAGTTTCTTGGATTGATCTCAATGGCCCTGTGAAGATTGCCAATTGCCCGTTGAAGGATGGCCGATCTGTTTTTTGCTTTCACTCTGGTAAAAAGGAGATGGGCGATATATATATACGCCTTATCATTATCGGGACGTATCTTCTTTATCTCTTCAAGACTGTGTATTGAGGCAGTGATATTTCCGCTCCTCCGGTGAATTTCTGCAATCCTGAAATGAGCCTCGATGAGCACGGGGCACTTTGTTAATGCCCGTTGATAGAGGGCGAGCGCCTCACGGTCATTTTTCTGCTCCTCCCGCTGCAACCCTTCCCGGTAGAGCTTTAAACCGTCCGGTTTTCCGATCCGGTAGCAGATGGCGAAGTGCTTTTCCGCATTGGCCGAATCACCCCGTGCCCAATACTGTTTTATCAGGTTGAAGCGGGCGGCACGGTGTGACGGGTCGATCTCTACTGCCCGGAGAAAGTGAGAAAGAGCCTTATCATATTGACCGGTATAATCATAGAGCACACCAAGTTGATAGTGAATGTCCTCCTGCATTTCATTGATACTGAGCGACTGCAAAAGGTATTTCTCCGCGGTGAAGCGATCTCCCTTTTGCATATGAATATGAGCGATGATATTCGCCGCGTCGTAGAGATCAGGCTTTTTTTCGAGCGCCTTGTTCAGGTTTTCAAGAGCAAATTCATAGAGATGCTCATTATATTCAATCAGACCCTTCTTATAATAGTAGCGCCAGTCCGGAGCTGATTGCACTGCTCCGGTGATGAGCATCAGGATGACAAGAAGACATGTGCGAAAAACCGATAGCTTTCGCGAGGCAACTTTCTTTTTTTCACATTCCTTCTGATAAGTTATTGACTTTTCATGGGAGTTCATTATATGTGTTTCCGTTTCGGCGGTCAGGTAGCTCAGTCGGTAGAGCAGGGGACTGAAAATCCCCGTGTCGGCGGTTCGATTCCGTCCCTGACCAGTTTCTCTTGAAATGCCTTCCGCCTGTGGCGGAGGGCATTTCGTTATAAGACGGTATTCCTCGAAACGTGCCTCGATGATGGATGTCCTGTTGATTCAAACAGCAGAGGATTGCCTGCGCAGAGCAGGCTCGCTCTTCTGTTTATTCATTCTCAACTCTTCCGTGAAAACGTTTTCGCTTGATGACAGAACATCATGCAGTGTCGCCCATGGGAATCTGCTGTTCCTTGAGCACTCCCTACTTGATTTCCATAATGGTGCTTCCTGAAACCGGTAAAATCTTGACAGAATGCCGTCTGAAAACGTATCGTAACTGACGGCAGGTTCGTATCTATTCCGGCACGTGCATTTTGTCAATTCAAATGAGAGACAGCGGGATCGTATAAATGGTGATGCAGCATGAGATTATAGTTGAAGCGAGGAGATTGTGAGAGCTTTAAAAGAGGTTATGGATTCGAAGAATCTGGCTGTCATCGGGGCTTCTCGGGATCCTTACAAGCCGGGAGCCATGCTTTTGCAGATACTCAAGGAAACAGGATTTTCAGGGAAGATTGCAGGGGTCAACCCGAAGGGCGGAGAGAGCGCGGGGGTGAAGCTCTATACCCGGTTGGATGAGATTCCCTTTGATGTGGAGCTTGCTGTATTGCTCATTCCTCCCGAAGCGGTACCCGGTGCACTGAATGATTGTGCACGCAGGGGAGTCAAGGGGGTCGTTATTTCATCGGAAGGATTTGCAGAGGCGGGGTCCAGAGGAGTAGAGTATCAGAAGGAAGTCGCCGACATTCTCAGATCCACCGGCATGCGGGGATTCGGTCCCAACACCCTCGGCATTATCAACACCGCCACGGGATTAACGACCTCCTATTTTTCGAACAGGGAGATGCTTCTCCCCGGCTCCATCGGATTCGCAGGGCAATCGGGCATATTCGTCGGTGCGCTGTTGAGATATCTCGGTTCCATTGAGGGGCTCCGAATTTCGAAGGGGATGGGTCTGGGGAACAAAGCTGATATTGATGAGTGTGATGCGCTGGAATATTTTATGGACGATGATCAAACCCGAACAATCGGCATGTACCTCGAAGATATTCGCGACGGACGGCGGTTCCTTGAAACAGCCGGCAGGGGAGGAAAACCGAAACCGGTACTCCTGCTCAAGGGGGGGCGCACCCCGCAGGGGGCTCTGGCCAGCGCGACACATACGGCGAGCCTTGCGTTGGATGATGCTCTTCTCGATGGAGCCCTCCGCCAGGCCGGAATTCTTCGCATGGACGGGATTGAGGAATTGATCAATACCCTTATGGGGTTTGAGTGGATGCCCTTGCCAAAAGGCAATTCCCTTGCGCTCGTAACTTTCAGTGGGGCTATGGCCATAATGAGTATTGATATGGCGGTTCGGGAGGGACTCGGCATGGCTCATTTCAGCGCTGAAACCCTCAAGAGTCTTTCTGCGGTCATTTCAACGCCGCTCAAAGCGCAGAACCCCGTTGACATTTTCCCCGATATGATGACTCACGGATATGAGAAAACCATCTCTGAAATAATGCGAACACTTCTGGCGGATGACGACGTTCACGGTATTGTTTTTATGTCATTTGCCATTTACGGGGCGGAGCTGTATCAGCCCCTCGTTGAGGTCATTCATGAAAACAGATCGAAACCTGTTTTTGTCTCCCTTGTCGGCGCAAAAGAGGATGTGAGAAATTCCGGCGATTATCTGCTCCAGGCGAGGATCCCCTGTTATCCCTATCCTGAAATGAGTATTCGAGTTTTTTCTCACATGTGGAGCTATGCGAAAAGGGTGCGGATGGCGTAGACAGGTGTGGCGGGAGCGATTATCTGTTCATTCCTCTTTCACTGCTCGTGCTTCTTTTCTTGACAAATACAAGTTGAATCATAGGTTATAAGCGCATGTTCCGTTTACTATTGTAGTCCGTGGAATCCCGGCACTTTCACCGTATCGCAGAGGTGATTGATTCGCGTTCGGGTTTCACCGCTGGAGCTCTGCGGTGTGACTGCACTAACAAAGATTTTTCTCAATAAAGGTTACGGTAATGATAGATCCTAAGCTATTACGAGAAGACATCGATTCGGTGAAAACCGCATTGAAGAACAGAAAAATGGAAGATGTTGTGGATCTCGATCTGTTGATGCGTATTGATGATGAGCGAAGGGCGCTCATTACCGAATCAGACGAATTCAGGGAGAAGCGAAACAGGCTTTCAAAGGAGATCGGAACAAAAAAAGGAAAGGGTGAACCGGCTGAAGAACTTATGCGGGAGGTGAAGGGATTGGGTGAGCGCATCAGGGAAGCTGATGATCGACTTGAAACGCTCAACAGCCAGTATAACGATATGCTCCTCTCGCTTCCCAATATCCTCGATGCGTCTGTTCCTGTTGGTGTTGATGAGAGTGATAACCGGATTGTTCGGACCTGGGGCGAGAAGCCGGATTTCCCCTTTGAGCCGAAGCCGCACTACGAGATCGGCGTCGACCTGAATATTCTGGATTTTGAACGGGGCGTGAAGCTTGCGGGAGCACGATTTTATGTATACCGGGATCTCGCTGCACGGCTCGAGCGGGCACTGATAAACTTTATGCTGGACCTCCATACCACCGAGCATGGCTATACCGAGATATTCGGCCCCTTTATCGTTAATGATGAGAGTATGATCGGCACCGGGCAGTACCCGAAGTTCGTCGATGAATACTATCGCATTGAACGTGACGGGCTCTCGCTGATCCCGACCGCGGAGGTGACCCTCACCAACCTGTATCGAGATGAGATACTGGAGAGGGAGATGCTCCCCCTGTATCTTACCATGCAGTCAGCCTGTTTCAGGCGTGAAGCGGGCGCTGCCGGGCGTGACACGAAGGGGCTTATCAGGGTACATCAGTTTCAGAAAGTGGAACTGGTCAAGTTCGTGGAACCGGAGCAGTCATTTGAGGAACTGGACAGGATGGTCAGCAATGCGGAGGAGGTTTTGAGGCGGCTCAATCTTCACTACCGGGTCGTCATCCTGTGCAGCGGAGACATTTCGGCGGCATCAGCAAAGACATATGATATTGAGGTCTGGATGCCCGGCCTGAACAGATATCTCGAAGTATCATCCTGCTCAAACTTCCTTGACTATCAGGCCCGGCGGGCGCGAATCAGATACCGTCGGGCACGGGGCGAGAAACCGGTGTTCGTTCATACCCTGAACGGATCGGGGCTCGCTGCAGGGAGAACACTCGCTGCTCTTATGGAGAATTATCAACGGGAAGATGGCAGTATTGAGATACCGGAAGCATTGAAGAATTATATAAAATAAGAGATGGAGTTATTGGGAGACGACGGCTTCATGCTTGAGATACGAGGCGCCCGTATATCGGACATCCCCGCCATTACCGGAATTTACAATGAGGCGATTCTGGAAACGGTTGCAACTTTCGATACCGAATCAAAGTCAGCGACAGAACAGGAGAGCTGGTTTTCGGAACATGGTGAGGTCTACCCGATTCTCGTTGCGGAGCGGAGCGGCTCCGTTGTCGGCTGGGTATCTCTGAACCGGTGGTCGGACAGTAAAACGTACGGGTTTACTGCCAAGATGTCTCTGTATATCGGGAAGAGCCATCGCGGCAGGGGATATGGCAGAAGGCTTCTCGAGGCGGTCCTCACTGAGGCGCGATGCAGGGAGTTTCATATCATCCTTGCCCGGGTTGCTGATGACAACGCGAAAGTACTTCATCTCCTGGAATCGTTCGAATTTGAGGCAATCGGTATTATGAACGGGGCGGGGTATAAATTCGGCCGGTTTATCGATGTTCATCAGTTGCAGAAGATATTATGATGATACTATCGTAAATGTGCTTGTATCGAGCTCTCGCCAGGCGGATAGGAGGGGAAAGAAACTTTTCGCGTTCATCGCCTTCCTCTCCGGGAATGGGAAGAGAGCAGCGTTTCGAAAGGATTGAGAGCGTGTCAATTCATTTCACACCTGATGACTGGATTTCACTGCGACAGGCACTGTCGTTTTCCCTCTTCACCGGTAAAGAAATTACCATCGAGAGCTCGCTCCTCGAAGACAATCCCTTCTATCACCCGGTTCTCAACGATTTCGGTCGATTCTTACTGAGCCATAATCTGGGAGTGCTCACAGTGAAAGATACTATTCACTTTGAACCGCATCCGGTCAAAGGAATCAGCTTTGAATTTGAAGCCGACTCATGGACGCCCCTCTCCGAGGTCTTCCTTCTTCTCCTCCCCGCGCTCAGTCATGCTGATTTTAGATCCTCCCTGGTATTTTCAGGAGTTACCCACGCTCCCTTCTCATATCCGCCGAACTTTGTGCAGGAAACGTTTCTGGGAGCTCTCGAGCTGATCGGGTTCTACGCACATGTTTCCCTGAAGAAGTTCGGTTATTACGGTTCGGGCGGTGGAGTCGTGAATGCCAGGGTCTATCCCGTTGAGCAGAGGGAAGGTGAGGTATCGATAAAAAGCGTTCCCGAGATACTCGGCGGGAGGGTGTACATTTCGAAGATGAGCATCGATATCGCCCGACGGGAAAAGGAGCTCCTGATGCATGAGCTCGATCTCGATGATCGCCTCGTGTCAATTATTGAGGTGCGGAATGCCGAAGGTATGGGGAATGTTGTGCAAGTATTCGCCAGGCATACAGTCCCGGTGATATATTCAAAAACCATCATCGCCGATTTCACCGGTGACAGCGCTGACAATCTCTTTGATTCATCCCTTCGCGATCTCGCAGGCGAGGTGCGCGATCTGCTGGAGAGCGGGATGCTTCCACTTCATCTGCTGCAGGAGATCATTCCTTATCTGATGCTTTCCGGAAGAGATATTTCACCGTTGATTCGTCACAATGCGATATTGGAAAAGACAGTTGAGTTGACCGAGAAGCTCATCGGATAATTGGCCTTGTAAGAGTTTCCTTAATTTTGTTTGCTGTCTCAAGGGACCGGTTCCATCCGCCGTTCAGAGAACTCCCTTTGCGCTTGTATACATCTGAAATCGGTTGCTTCATCTCTGTGCGAGGTGTTCGGAAATTCTGAGCGCATTAGCAGCAATAGTGAGGCTGGGATTGACGGATCCGCCCGACGGCATAAAGCTTGCGTCGCAGACATAGAGATTCTCAAAGCCCCAGACCCGGCAATCCGGATCGAGGACCGTAGTCGCCCGCTTCGTGCCGAATCGGCAGGTGCCGAAGGCGTGCGAAAAGGTTTCAATTGGCATGGCATAGAAAAACAGAGCGCCAGCCTTCCTCAGGACCTTTTTCGCCATGCGGTACAGAGCATTCCGTGCGGCAATATCCCGATGATGATAACGGTGATAGACGAGCGTGAGCGGGAAGCCGAAACGATCCCGTTTCCCTGGATGAAGTGAAACCCTGTTGTTCATCTGCGGAATATCCTCGGCAATGCAGAGCTGATTGATCAGATAGTCCGAGGAGAATGCTGCAACATTCTTCAGGCCGAATGGTGCATTGTCCTTGATCACCCCCTTCCCGATGCTCGATACATCCTGTATGAGGCCCCAGACTCCCTGTGGTTCTGCATCAGTTTCCGGGAGGCCGAAGTAAAAATCGGGTATTCCCACCTGTTTCTGGAGCACCATTTCCGGATTGGTTCTGAAGGGGAAAACGCCTGCAACAACGCCATTGACATGTCGCATGAGACAGCGGCCGATGAGAGCGCCACCTTCCGAGTGATGTTGTATGCCCGATGCGAGAAGGAGAGCAGGTGTTGAGAGCGCTCCCGCGGAAACGATAACATGATCCGCGGTAATGATGGTCTCATCTCCCTTCTCCTGATCGATAACGTTCACTGAGCGCGCGCGACCTCCGGCGGTATTGATGCGTACTGCGCGGTGATTATCCATCAGAACCGTTCCCCTGTCAATGGCATCAGGGAGCACCGCGACAGAGAGATCGTTCTTTGCCTCAATTTTGCAGAGATAGTGATCGCAGGTTGCACAGAGAATGCATTTTTCTTTACCCCATTCTCCGCTGAAGTTGATTGCCATGGGGAGATGAAAGGGATGCATTCCAAGCGAGACTGCTGCGTCCCATATCAGGCGAGAAGGCCGTGAAAGGATTTCCGGCGGGCGCTGCGGATACTCTATCCGTTCCGGTTCCGTAATATCCTCTCCCCGGATACCGGCAACCCCCTGAAGCTTCTCGGCCAGATCATAGTAGGGGCTCAGTTCGCTGTAGCCGAAGGGCCATGCTGATTCCGAATCGCGTCGATCTGAGCCGGGGACCGGTGCTCCTTGAAAGTCCTCTTCCCGCATCCGCAGGGAAACGGCGCCGTAGAAAGGAGACATCCCGCCCACGGTGTCGTCAGGCCAATCTTCCTGAACCCGGCCCCATTTCTGATCCACGAGATAGGGGGTTTCACCACGGTAAAGGGGATCTTTGAGGTGAAGTGCTACCTCGTCCCAGCAGGTATCGTCTCTGACAACCCATTTCCCCCGCTCGACGATGAGCACTTCTTTCCCCGCCCGTGCGAGGTTGTAAGCTGCCAGGGCACCGCCGAATCCGCTTCCGATTATCAGATATTCAGTGCGTTTCGTTTTCATCTTTTTCCGTATCTGTTCAACTGCCGGCGCATTCGAGTATGATGAGCCCGAGACACGGAGTCGCAGTGATTAATGGAATAAGTGCCATTTCTTGATTCGCTTTTTGCAATTCGTAAATAATTTCACATTCCGCGAGCTTCACTGTACGCAACTCGAGCCAGCTTTGCAAAGCTCCCGGGCAAACGGTTTTGCAGCGCGCCCCACCTCAGGCAAAGGGCCATACGCTCTCCTGATATACTCGTATGAAGAGCAGGAGATACATGCCGCCTTCAAGGACCCAGGGCCAGGCCTGTACGTAGCTTCCCCTGAAGGCCTCCCATCCCGAGTGGCCGGTGTCGGCCCACAGATTAAGGGTAAAGCGCTTCTTCGTCAGGGGGAGGAGGAGAGGGAGCCCCACGCTGCTGGGGAGATCGGCAAGGAAGTGAATCAGGAGGCTTACGGTGGCGATAATTGCCCACGACACCTTTATGGGGATGAGCAGCAACCCGAGCAGCAGGACAAAGAGCAGTGAATGGGACCAGGTGCAGTGAA
This sequence comes from uncultured Leptospirales bacterium, assembly GCA_964652955.1. Taxonomy (GTDB): domain Bacteria; phylum Spirochaetota; class UBA4802; order UBA4802; family JAKQUI01; genus CAZZCF01. Next base: position 14,995 of record CAZZCF010000030.1, on the reverse strand, counting down.
AGGATGGTTTTACCCATTTCAGCCATATGGGGATAACATCGAGATTCGGGAGCCAGTGCGCAATCATGGCAACAGTAATGCTCTCTGCGGAGAAGGCCTCCATCTCTCCTCCGGTCAATTCCGGTGCATAGGATGCGATAACCAGTGCGACGGCGACATGTCCAAGTTGCATCTGTTCCTCCTCTTCGGACAGAACCGGAAACACGGGGATGCGATTTTCGTCAGATGATGCTCATGATTGTCTGTCGTATCGCGGAGCGGAAATCATCTTCCCGTTCCCGCGCTCTCCCTTTGTCCTTCCTGTTTGATAATCGTAAAATTATAATTACATTTCACCCTTTACGGGTTGTGATTGCAAATGACTTTGAGAACAGCATTTGTGTCGCTGAGATCCCGGAAATAGAAATCCGGTTCATGTGACAGGAGATCCTCTTCATCTGTCCATCCGGTTCCGACAGCAATGCAAGGGGCATCCCATTTTCGTGCGCATTCGATATCGTATCGCGTATCACCGATAATGAATATATCGCAGAAAGCGATGTCGCTCTTAAGGTGATCGGTGATCTTCTGCCGGGCAATGAGAGGCATCTCGTTTCTCTGATCGGTATCATCCCCGAAGACGCCAACGATGAAGTAGTCAAAGAGGTTCACCCGTGAGAGCTTGATTCGCGCACCATCCGAAAAATTTCCAGTGAGCAATCCGAGCACGATGTCCGAACGGCGTGAGAGTATCTCAAGTATCTGGGGAATCCCCGGCATGATCTCAACATCATACTCCTGAATGAGGCGCTGCAGAGCGGCAAAATAGTTCCGCTTGAGCAGTTCGAGTTTGCTTATGATATCCTTTTCGCTGAAACCGGTTGGCGTCAATGATTCGTAGAGGATCAGCATGTCCGTTTTCCCCTGAAAGGGGATGGTGTCCATACGGCCACAGGTGCCGTAGGTCTCTATGGTTGCCGACATGAATGACCGCTTCCCCGCACCCTTGCACTTGAGGATAGTCCCGTCTATGTCGAAGAGTACCGCTCTGATGTTTATTTCTCCTCGTAGAAGTTGATCTTGAGGAACTCCTCTTTCGCCTGCGCCGGTGCCGGATCGAAGAGAAGAGCAATGCCTATCGACGGCAAAAGTGAAATGAGATAGAGCAGAATTGCCTGAAATATTGTAAAGGGACGCTCCGGCTCTTCAAACAGGATTACCACCAGAACGGCGACGGCACCGGCAAGGACAAGTGTCAGCAGTGGTGTTCGTTTCAGCATTGTTCATTCCTTAACAGGGAATTATACCGTTTCAGGATTATCGAGTAAAAGCGGCAGCCCGCAACCTCGCATGGCAGACAGACGCCCCTTGTCACGGCATATGGGAATACCATTAGTAAAGGGTGATGATATAAATCAATTCTTTTTTACCGCGGTCAATATGATCGTATACACTCGTTAAGATAGAACGGGTGTTTTTACAACCTGTTTACTTCTCTTTCGGAATATAATTATCAACCTTGATCTGATACCGATCGAAGAGATAATTTCGGGCGACATCGAACTCCAGAATCGAGATATTATACTGAATGAGCGCTTCAAGCTCTCGCTGCCGGCTGTCCACCATGGCATCGAGAGCGTTCTTAACGGTTGCTGCGGTGAATCTTCCCCGCTTCATGCTTTGGTAGAGCCTCCGGTAGTATATCTCCGCCTGTTTGCGCGATTCCCGCGCCTTCTCGTACATGGTGTAATAGGTTTTAATGCGCTCAATGGCACTGACGACATCATCCCTGACTTCCCGCTTGTACTTATCGAGCATCAGTTTTGCCTGCTCCAGCTTGAAACGGGCATTCCGCTCGTTCGTCTTCTGCTCACTGTCATCGAGAGGATAGGTGACTTTCAGCCGGGCTTCCCATGAGGGATACTTTGCTGCGGTGGTGTCCGAATAGGCCTCATTCATCTCATCCTTCTGTCCGAGGGCCGATACGTTGAATTCGGCAGTCACCGAGGGCAATCCCTCGTTCTCGTACATCTCAAGCTCCATCTGTGCATTCTTCAGGGAGAGAAGGGCGTTTTGATAATCGGCCCGCTTCTCAAAGGCGATTTTCAGCGATTCCGATTCATCGATGATCGGGAGCTTGTTGGCAACGACCGCGTTCCCGGTAATCTCCGTATCCTTATCGAAGTTCAGGGTGCGCAGGAGCTTTCGAACGGTATCTCGGTACTGCTGCTGTGTGGCTGCAAAGGTCGCTTCGGCAGCGGCAACCAGTGTGTTATAATAGTTCAGGTCGAAGCGCTCGGCGAGACCGAGCCTGACATTCGCCGCGGTGATGTTTCTCACCCGCTTGGTCTCCCGCAGCTTCAGTTTGGCATTATCGACCGCTGAGCTGCTGATAACCACTGTCCAGTAGTCGACGACGACCTGCACAACGAGTCCCGAGAGCTGATAGATCAGTGCCTCGCGCTGTATCTTCCCGTAGTTCTTGAGCATCTCCCGCTGCCGCCGCTCCGAGTATCCGAATGAATTTTTCAAGAGCTCCTGCTGAACACTCGCGAAGAGCACCGGTCGGTAGTATTCAGCCTGGCCGAAGGTAATTTCTCCCATACCCGGTATCACAACAGGGCGCTGCGTGATCTTCGTATACTGATGGGTAAGACCGGCGGAGAGGGTGGTGCCCGTCGAAAACATCTTGGAAAGTGCCAGCGTTGCATCGGTTATCCGCTCGTCGGCGCCTACCATGGGGCCCATCTCCTCGGGATACTCTGAGTACTTGGTACCGCCCTCAAGGTTTATAAAGGGCGAGTACTTCTTGCCATATTTCCGGTAATCCGAGTCGCTCATCGCGACATCATAGGCGCCACTGAGGGTATCCCGGTTTTCCGTCAATACCAGGCGAATAGCATCGCCGAGCGTGAGCTTCTTCCCGTCAATGACGAAGGCGGCTTCATCGGCAAACTCGACCTCAATCGACTGATTCTTATTTTCTTCATTCTCGTTATTCTGTGCGAATCCCGGCTGCGAGATGAGCAGTATCAGCAGAAATGAGATCGCTCGTAGACTTTTCATTGCATTCTCCTTTTTGGGAAATGGATGAGCACCTGTTCGTTTTCGTGACCTGTAACTGTTATAATTTTTATCACCACAATTCGAGAAAATCCCTTTTTTCACGGGGTTCTGTCAAGAAATAAATGGCGCTCCGTCCCATCTTCCTCACCACGCTCACTACGGTGGCCGGACTCATCCCGACCGCTTACGGCTTTATCGGCGGACTGGACAGCTTCGTCTCGCCGATGATCGTGGTCTGGGGACTCATTGTGGTGCTCCCCCGATGCTCTTCGTCATTCAGATGGGCTATTCCATCTTTGAAGATGTGTAGGAGAGGGCTAAGGGCGTCATTCCACAAGGGGGAAGGGGGCGATAGTTGTTTAAGATGTCTGAAATTATATTCGGGTGCAACATCCTCCATTCGTTTCACTCATGTGAATTAGCGCCTTTATCTTTTTAAGTATATGTTCTTTCTCTTTGCCGCTCTTACCGATTAACTGCTAATTCCTTGACAGATATACCATCCCCCCCTTACGGTTTCCCTTATTTTTGTTTTCTTTTCTTAATGTACCGGCTGTACAGGTAAACTGTAAAACTATACCTCTGCTGTTCAGTTATATTTTGGAGATGCAAAGAAAGATCCTGAAATCCGATGGAATCCTCCTCATGGCCGCCGTCATCTGGGGATTCGCCTTTGTCGCCCAGCGTGTAGGAATGAAATACGTCGGGCCCTTCACCTTCAATGGCATTCGCTTCGCCCTGGGAACGCTTGCGATCCTCCCACTGGTGATGCGTAAGAGGGGGAATTCCTTTAAGACGAGAGAGACGCATGGAGGGCTCATCGAAAGGGGAAATGATCCGCAGGAGCGTAATCGCTTCGGTCCCCTCCTTGCCGGGATTGCTCTCTTTGCAGGCACCTCACTGCAGCAGTTCGGCCTCGTTTATACAACCGCCGGGAACGCCGGTTTCATTACCGGGCTCTACGTGATCATGGTGCCGATGCTCGGCCTCTTCTTCGGGCAGCGGACGAATGCGGGCACCTGGATCGGCGCTATCGCTGCTGCCGTGGGACTGTACTTCCTGAGCCTCCAGGAGTACCGCATCAACATCGGGGATATTCTGGTTCTCATCGGCGCTCTCGCCTGGGCGACTCATGTTCTTATTATCGGATGGCTCTCGCCTCGGATGGACTCGCTTCGTCTGGCCGTTTTGCAGTACCTCGTCTGTTCGACCCTGAGCCTTCTGATGGCGGTGATCTTCGAGCGGATAACGCTCGATGGCGTCTACGGCGCCGCCGTGCCCATTCTCTACAGCGGCGCACTCTCGGTGGGCGTTGCCTTCACCCTGCAGGTGGTGGGCCAGCGAACTGCCCATCCCGCCCATGCGGCCATTACCCTCAGTCTCGAAACGGTTGTTGCCGCCTTCGGCGGCTGGCTGATTCTCGACGAGCTCCTCTCGCAGCGGGAGCTGATTGGCTGCGGACTCATGCTTATCGGCATGCTCCTCTCGCAGCTCTGGGGAATTCTGGGACGGCGCATGCGGGTGAGAACAGGGAATCACATAAAAAGGGATGAAATCAACTGAGCGTTGAGGCATTATGCAAGGAAAATATGTTAGAGCAATGTGTTCCGTTATGCGATTCGAGAACGGGAAGAAAGTAAAGGTTAAGGTCAACGGTTACGAGATTGATTTTGGAGTTTACCTTTAATTCATTACAATACAACAAAATTGTAATACTAATGTATTTTTGTAATAACTGAAGTGTTTATGAAGTGCTAAAATAAATATATTGAATGTTGGTGCCAAATTATATCATCACCTACAAATAGTGACATAATGCAATTGTACTTGACTCCCTGAAAATCCCCTTCATGATAAAGAATACCTTTATTCATCCCTGGTTGAAAGCGCTGAATGATTGTCTCTGCTGCCGGTGCGGCGGGAGTGCGGAATCATACTGTACATGATGAGCTTATAATGCAGGCAAACCTCTACAGCAGCAACCGGCTCGAGAAACTTGCCGAGCGGCTTGCCGGGGTGCTCGAAAAGCCCCTCTCCGATCCGATGGCAACCGAGTATATCATGGTGCAGGGGCTCGGGATGAAGCGCTGGATCTCGCTGGAGCTTGCCGGGCATATCGGCGTATGGGCAAACTGCCGCTTCCTCTTCCCCAACGAGCTGATTCGGGAGATATTCCAGCTCCTCTTTCCCGATATTCCCAAGAGGAGATTTTTCGATCCTGAGATGATGACCTGGCGGGTAATGGGGCTTCTCCCCGCGTGCGCCGGAAGACCCGCCTTTCGGGAGGTAACCAGATATCTCAGCGGGAGCGATGACTTGAAGGTGTATCAGCTCGCTTCCAGGATTGTGAATATCTTCGATCAGTACCTCACCTTTCGACCGGATATGATCATGAGCTGGGAGCGGGGCGAGGATGCCGGCTGGCAGGCCGGGCTCTGGCGAATGCTGATGGCGGAATCGGAGGAGAAGCATCCACCGGCTCTCAGAGAGGCCTTCTTTGAAAATTTGAGAAAGGGAGCGGTACGTGAAGAGACGCTCCCGGAACGGCTCTCGCTCTTCGGTATATCATCACTCCCCCCCTTCCACCTTGAGGTGATAATGGCTCTCTCGGAGTATATCGAGATAAACATATTCCATCTCAATCCCTCGGATCAGTACTGGGCGCATATCCTCTCCCGGCAGGAGATTGAGAAGGTGGTGCCTGATTCGTCAGCGGTTGAGGATTTACACCTCGAGGGGAACGCCCTTCTGGCATCCCTGGGACATCTGGGAAGGGATTTCCTCGGAAGCCTTATGGATTATGATATCATCGACGTACCCGATTTTGAGGATCCCGGTCGTGACACTATTCTCCATACGGTGCAGTCCGACATTCTTCGGATGATAGACCGGGGACAGAGATCAGAAGAGCGGGAAGAGCTCACCGAGGAGGAGTTCAGCGACGATACTTCGATACAGGTGCACTCATGCCACAACCCCATGCGGGAGGTTGAAGTGCTGCACGATGTCCTGCTCGATCTCTTCAATGAAGATACAACCCTTGAGCCGCGCGATATTATTGTGATGACGCCCGATCTCGAAACCTATACACCCTATGTGCAGGCGGTTTTCGGCACTGTCGAGGGGGAGATGAGCATCCCCTTCGCCGTTGCCGGACGCAGCCTGCGCCGGAGCCGCACTGTCGAAGCTTTCTTCTCAATACTTGAGCTCGCAAAGGGGAGGTTCGGTGCGGGCACGGTGCTCGATATACTGGAGTGTGATGATGTGCGCCGTCGTTTCGATATGGAACCCGCTGACATTGATCTGGCGAGGAGATGGGTTACGGAAACACGCATCCGATGGGGCATCGACGGCGATCACCGGAAGCGAAACGGACTCCCCCCTTACGGAGAGAATACCTGGCAGGCCGGTATTGAGCGGCTCCTGCTCGGGTACGCTCTCCCGGGGAGAGGGGAGCGGATGTTTCACGATATACTCCCCTATGATGATATTGAGGGTGGTGATGCTCTCATCCTGGGAAAATTCGTCTCGTATGTTGAAACCCTCTCCGGGATTGTTCTCTCGGTTGAGGAGCCGAAAACCCTGCAGGGGTGGTCGGAAATCCTCTTTCAGCTTCTCGAGAGCCTCTTTTCTCCCGACGAAGAGAGCGCCGTGAACCTCCAGAATATACGGGATTATGTCCAGCGGCTCGGCACACTGGAGGAGGAGTCCGGTTTTCACGGTGAGATCAGCATTGCCGTGATTCGTGCTTTTCTGGAGAGATGCCTCATCGAAGCGGAAATCAGAAGCGAATATGTATCCGGGCGGGTGACCTTTACCTCCATGCTTCCGATGAGCGGGATTCCTGCGAAGGTGATATGCCTGATCGGGATGAACGATTCGGCCTTTCCGCGCATGCAGATGAGTCCGGGATTCGATCTCATCGCGGCGAGCCCCCGACGCGGTGATCGGTCACTCCGGAATGAGGATCGATACCTCTTTCTCCAGGCAATTCTCTCGGCGCGGGAGAAGCTCCACATAAGCTATGTCGGACGGGAGATGCAGGATAACAGCGAGATTCCCCCCTCTGTCCTCGTCAGCGAGCTCATGGATTATCTCGAGCAGACATGTACGGTTTCGGGAAAGCCGGTTGTCAGGCATCTCGTCATGCACCGCCTTCAGGGATTCAGCACGGGATACTTTACCGGGGGGGAGCTCTTCAGCTATTCGGCGGAGAACTGCGAGGCGTGCCGTACAATGATCGGGAGCCGCAGGGAGCCGGAATTCCTGGTGCGGGAGAATCTCCCGCATGTTGATGAGATAGATGCTATCACCCTTGAGGAATTGATACAGTTCTTTCTCAATCCCGCACGGTATCTGATCACGAGGCGGCTCGGTATCTACCTCGATGAGCGGCGGCATATTGTCGAAGAGCGGGAACCGTTTTCCATCGAGGGTCTGGAGCGGTATTGGATCGAACAGCAGATCTGCGACCGCTCCCTGAAAAACGGCGATATCGACTCCCTGTATCGGGTGCTCCGTGCCGAAGGGATACTCCCCCACGGAATCGTCGGGGAATACGGCTTCAGGAGACTCGTTCCCGATCTCAGCTGGTTCTCGGAGCACGTGCGGACATTCATGCGAGGAGAACGACGTGATCCGATCGATATTGATTGCGATCTCTCGGGAGTCAGATTGACCGGCACCATTGATGATATATGGGATGGGGGGAAGCTGATTTTTCGCTATGCAAATGGGAAAGCGAAGGATCGCTTGCGTTCGTGGATAACGCATTGTGCCCTCACCATCGCGGCTGATGGCGGAGAACAGCTCGGCAGCGTTCTTATCTGCAGGGATCGAACCTGGGAAACGGGGGCAGTCGCGGAGCCCCGCCAGATTCTGGAAAAACTCATCACCCTCTATCGTCGGGGACTTTCGGAGCCGCTGATCTTCTTTCCGGAGACATCCTTTGCCTTTGTGCAGGCATCTGTCGATGGAGCGACACGGGACCGGGCGCTTGAGAGAGCGGCGAGCACATGGCGGGGAAGCGATTTTGCTGCGGGCGAGGGGGACAATCCCTATACCGATCTCCTCTTTCGGGGCTCTGTTGCTTTCGATGAAGCGTTTGCTGCTGTTGCTGAGTCCGTGTACGGCTCACTCCTTGCATATCAGCGGGAGGTGAAGAGGTGAAATCGTTCGATATTCTGACATGTCCCCTGCAGGGCTCGAGGCTGATTGAAGCGAGTGCGGGCACGGGCAAAACCTACACAATCGCCGGTCTCTTTCTGAGGCTCATCCTCGAGGAGGGAATTGCCGTATCAAGAATTCTCGTGGTAACTTTTACCGTCGCAGCCACGGAGGAGCTGAAGGAGCGCATACGGAAAACGCTCAGGCGTGTGATATCCCTCCTCGCTGATGAAGACACAGCGGAGACGGATCCGCTCCTCATAGCGCTGGCGGAGCGATACCGTGAAGACCGGGGAGCGCTCGGCCGGCTTCAGTCCGCTCTGAGGAATTTTGACGAAGCGGCCATTTACACCATTCACGGTTTCTGCCAGCAGATGCTCTTCGAGAATGCTTTTGAGAGCAACTCCACCTTCGATACTGTTCTCATAACCGACGAGCGGGAATTGTTGCAGGAAGTAATCGATGATTTCTGGCGGCAGAACTTCTACCGGTTACCGGAAAAACTTGCCCGGTATGTGATGCAGGAAATATCGATTGGCGATCTTTTCAAGCTGCTCGTGAAGCGATCCATTGATCCCGATTTTCAGATTCTCCCGCGTGAGCTTCCCGACGAAAGTGTGGTGATCAATGCGCTTGAATCCCTCCGGGATGCATATGGGGATATGTGCCGGGTATGGAACGAAAGCGGAGATGAGATACGGAAGGTTCTGCTGAGTCACAGGGGGCTTGATGGCAGGAGATATCGAAAGAACTTGCTGGAGAAGTGGCGTGATCAGATAGCTCTCTATGTCCGCTCGGATGATCCGCTCGGTACTTCCCCCCTCGAGCGATTCTCACAGGAACGCCTCCGGGAATCGACGAAGGCGGACTGTATGCCGCCTGAGCATGAATTTTTTTACTGCTGTGAGCTGCTGCATGAAAAGCGTGAAGAGAGTCTGGCGCTTATTGATCAGTATATTCTCGGTCTCAAGAGCACGCTCTTCGACTTTGCGGATCGGGAACTGGCGAGACGCAAGAGCGAAAAGAATGCCCGCTCATTCGATGATCTCTTGATTCACCTTCACGAAGCGCTCGGCGAGGGGGAGGATTCGGCCCTTGCCAGATCGGCCCGAAAGCGATTTTCCGCAGCGTTAATAGACGAGTTCCAGGATACCGATCCGGTGCAGTACAACATCTTTACCACTCTCTTCGGAAGGGATGATTCGGCGCTCTTCCTTATCGGCGATCCTAAGCAGGCGATATTCGGTTTCCGCGGTGCCGATATCTTTTCGTATCTGAAGGCATCGCTGAGCGTTACCGATCGTTATACCCTGCAGATGAACTGGCGCTCCGATGAGGGGCTCATTTCCGCTTTCAATACTCTTTTTAAGAGACTTCATCGCCCCTTCATCTTTGAGGAGATCGGCTATGTGCCGGTATCCGCTGCACCCAGAGAGGGGAGGGTGTTCTCCATCACTGATAACGGGTCTCCCTTTCAGATATGGTTCCTCGATAGTGGTCTGGCCGATAATCGGGATGGCATTTCGATTAATAAAAGCACCGCGGAGCGGTTTATATCGCGGGCAGTCGCCTCGGAAATATCGCGCCTGATACGTGCCGGGACAGCTCGAATCGATGATAAACCGTTAGAACCCGGAGATATCGCCGTGCTTGTCCGGACACATCGGCAGGCCCGGATGGTTCAGGATCATCTGCGAAAGCTCTCCGTCCCGAGCGTGCTTCAGGGTGCGGAGAGCGTTTTCAGCGCTCGCGAGGCGCTCGAGCTGGAGCGGGTGATGCTCGCCGTTGCAGAACCCGGGAACGAGTCCCTGCTTCGCACTGCTCTTGCAACAGACATATTCGGTTATTCAGGCGAGCAGCTCCTTCTCAGGAATAACGACGATCCCGACGGGGATCTGCTGCTCGACCGAATGTATCAGTATCACAACCTCTGGGTCCAGCACGGTTTTATGAGAATGTTTCGCAGCCTCTTAACAAATGAGGGTGTTCGATTCAGACTCCTCTCCTTTATTGACGGGGAGCGTCGCATGACGAATCTCCTTCATCTCTCCGAGCTGCTTCATTGTGCCGAGGTCGAGCAGAAGCAGGGCATGGAGAGCCTCATCACCTGGCTCTCGGTGCGGCGTGAAAGTCCCGTCAAGGAGGAGGAGCTTCGTCTCGAAACCGATGACGATGCGGTACAGATTGTAACCGTTCACAGCAGCAAGGGGCTTGAATATCCTGTGGTATTCTGCCCCTTTGCCTGGAGCGGGAGAGCGCCCGATCGGTCGGGGTTCACCTTTCACGATCCGAAGCGGGCGTATAATCTGACCCTGGATCTGAGATCACAGGATGAGGAAAACTGGAAATGCGCCGAGCGGGAGGATCTCGCAGAGAATATTCGTCTCCTCTATGTGGCGATAACGAGGGCCCGTCATCGCTGCTATCTCTTCTGGGGGAAGATTAACAACACCGGAACATCGGCGCCGGCATACCTCTTTCATCAGCCGGAGCGTGCCGGGGAAGATCCGGTCGCCGAGCTCGGGAATGAGATGATCTCCCGTGATCCTGAAATGATGATTCGGGATCTTGAGAAGATCGCGGAGAAGTCGCAGAACAGCATTGCGGTGAAGGTGTTCTCCAGCATACCCGAAGAGCGCTCTCTTCCCCGTCCCCGGTTGTATGATGAGATATCCTGCCGGCGTTTTACCGGAACTATTCGCCGGGACTGGAAAATATCGAGCTATTCATCACTGATATATCGGAGAGAGGAATCGGAGCCCGATTATGACCGGGCTCTCGCCATCACGCCGCCGGGGGGGGGTACCGGGGATATATTCGGTTTTCCCCGGGGAGCGCAGGCCGGTCAGTGCATTCACGAGATATTTGAAGGGATCGATTTCACCAATAGCGCCCGGGAGGAATGGAGTGAGCTTATCAACAGCAGGCTCAGGAGGTACGGGTTCGAGCAGAAATGGCGGAATCCTCTGCTTGCCATGATTGAGCGGGTGCTGGACACGAGGCTCGGGGACAGGGGGGATTTCTCACTCCGCTCTGTCGGTAACGGGGATCGGTTGAACGAGCTTGAATTCCATTTCCCCCTCGGCAGCGATGCAGTTCCGAAGCTTATCACCCTTATTTCGCACTATTCGGAGCGATTTGCACAGCGCTTGAAGAAACTCGCAATACTGCCAGCACGCGGTTTCGTGCGGGGATTTATCGATATGGTTTTCAGGCAGGGGGATCGGTATCATATTGTCGACTGGAAATCGAACCATCTGGGCGGCAGCATCGAAGACTACTCACGGGAAGCGCTTCAATCCGCAATGGAGGAGCACTACTATATACTTCAATACCATCTCTATGCCGTCGCGCTGCATCGCTATCTCTCCGTACGGATATCGGACTATGATTATGAGAAGCATTTCGGTGATATCTTCTATATCTTCATCCGCGGCGTCGATCCGGCTTCGGGACCTGCGTATGGTATCTATTCCGAGAGGCCCTCGGCCGCGCTGATTTCCGCTTTGAGCGAGAGCCTCGGGGAGGGGGCGGATGAATAGTTCTGATGCACTGTTCGCCGGGGATTCCTTTACCGAATTGGACAGAAGCTTTGCCCGCTTTATTGCTGAACTCTCGGGAAGCGATGATCCGGAACTTATACTCGGTGCGCTGCTCGTGAGCGCCCTGACCAGGCGTGGTGATATCTGCGTTGATATTGCTGCCGTCGCGGGCGCCCATCTCACGGAGGTGCTTCCTGAAGGGGGCGATGCGCAGGATGAGAGAATTCTGCCGGGAAAGGGGGAGTGGCTCTCGGCACTGCAAAAGAGCGATGTTGTCGGCATGCCGGGAGAGTATAAACCGCTCATTCTCGATGCGGGGAGGCTCTATCTCTTCCGCTACTGGGAATACGAGCGGAATCTCGCCGAGAACATACTCATGAGAGTGAGAACCGGGCCGGAGAAGCTCGATGCCGTTCTTTTGCGAGAGGGACTCGACCGACTCTTCCCGGTGGCGGGAAACGATATAGACTGGCAGCGGGTTGCCGCTATTGTTGCGATTCTGAGGAGATTCAGCGTGATATCCGGCGGACCGGGCACCGGTAAAACGACGACAGTGATTAAAATACTCGCCCTGCTTCTGGAGCAGGCACGGGCGAGGGGGCATCAGCTCGCTATCGCCCTGGCTGCCCCGACAGGGAAGGCCGCTGCGCGGCTCACCAATGTGATCAGGGAGGCTCGCGAGGTCCTTGACACCGACGAAGACATACGGGAGAGCATCCCGAGCGAATCCTTTACCATCCATCGGCTTCTTGGATCGGTTCCCGGACTGTCTACCTTTCGATACAATGCAGAGCATCAACTCCCCTATGATGTTGTCGTGGTTGATGAGTCTTCAATGGCCGATCTCGCCTTGATGTCGAAGCTCTTTCAGGCGATACCCCGGCGTGCGACTGTCATTCTTCTCGGCGATAAGGATCAACTCGCTTCGGTTGAGGCAGGTGCGGTGCTCGGCGACATATGTGACACCGGTGTTGAGCACGGTTTCTCGAAAGAGATGCAATCAGCGATCGGGACAAGCGCTGTGAATTGTGATGAGTTCACTGCCGCTGAAATTGAAGAAACCGCCGATGGGACGACTGAAAGAGCACTTATGGCGGATTCCGTTGTCATTCTTCGCACAAGCTACCGTTTTGGCAGCGAGAGCGGAATCGGACAGGTGAGCAGTGTCATCAGATCGGGTGATGCCGGAGGAACCGTCGGGTTATTGAGCGGGGGCGGATTTGACGATATCACCCTGATTCCCTATGAGCCGGAGGCCCTTCCGGAACGATTAATGCAATCGGTGGTTCAGGGATTCACGCCGTATCTGACCGCTGAAAGCCGCGAGGAGGCCCTAAGCAGTTTCTCGCGATTTGCCATTCTCTGTGCCATACGCCGGGGGCCGGCGGGAGTGGAAAAGCTCAATTATCTGGTTGAGCGGATTCTTCTGCGGCAGGGGCTCGTCACACCGGAGAGGAGATGGTATCGGGGAAGACCGATTCTGGTGGTTCGAAACTGCTATCAGTTGAGGCTCTTCAACGGTGATATCGGTCTCATTCTCCATGACGAATATGACGGAGCAGATGCCGCTTTCTTCCCTTCAACGGGAGGTGCCCTGAGAAGAATTCATCCCCTCAAGCTTCCCGAGCATGAGACCGCCTTTGCGCTCACGGTTCACAAGAGCCAGGGCGCCGAGTTTGATCGGGTTCTTCTCGTACTCCCTGATTGGCCTGCGCCGGTTCTCACCCGGGAGCTCCTCTACACCGCTATCACGCGTGCGCGCAAGAGTGTCGAGATATGGGGTTCCGAGGAGATAGTGCGGTTTGCCGTATCCAACCCCACCGTGAGACGTTCTGGTCTGCGGGATATTCTGTGGACCCCGTGATCGGCTTTCTTCAGGCCTTCGTTCGATAACTCACATTAAAACAGTTCCCGAGAAAAGTATCCGGTTGCCTGCAGAAATAACCGATACTATGTGTAGAGAGAAAACCCCGAGTGAAGGAGTGATGGGACATGAGCATCGTGAAAGCTGGAGGCATAATGCAGGATTTTACAGAGAGAGTGGAACGCGCGGCGAGGATGATTTTCAAACAGATTTTTGGAATGCGGCTCTACCGTCTGAAAGAGAGTGCCCTGCGTGATGATCTCTTCGGCGTCCATTTGAATATCGGTGACGGGAGCAATCTCTCCCTCGTTATGGAGAGAGACACCGCACAGACGATAACCGAGCAGCTTACCGGAAACAGCGGTGATGAACATGCCTACGATGTGATAGGTGAGATTGCGAATATGATTGCCGGTAAGATCGCTCGAGAGATGAGTATCTCAGTCCCTGAAAAGCTCAGTGAAATTCCCGCAGAACTGAAATTCAGCTTGAATTTCAGATCCCCGGTCGGGGAGTTTTCAATCGCCCTTACGGACCGATAATTCAGGGCAGTTTATTTTTCTTCCTCCATTTTCTTTTTGATTTCGGCGAAGGTGTCTTTGAAGATATTTCCGATTGTTGAATCCGATTCTTGTCCTTCAGGAGAAACACTCATATACTTCTTGTACTCCTCCATCTCTTCTCGCTTGACTGCTCTTCGCTCGCTGAGTATGAGTCTCCGCTCCTCTTTGATGATATCCTTTACCGCCACTTTTATCACACTTCCGACCGGATAGGTTTTCTGGAGATCGCCCTTTCCCTGAATCAGTTCACTCGCCGGCACGAATCCTGCCATCCCGTTACTGATTCTGACGGTAAGGCCGGAATCCCTGCTCGATTCAACCGTCGCAGAGTGGGCTTTCTCCATGAGAGAATCGGTGGGAGCGAGCCAGGGATCAGGTTCGTCAGTTATCAGCTCGAGGAGCATCTTTTTATCATCGGGATTGATTTCCAGAATCCTGACGGAGATGGTGTTGTCGACTGCGAGAACCTCCTCGGGGCTGTTAATGCGTTTGATAAGGCTCATCCGAGAGAGGGGTATGAATCCCTCAAGACCGGGCTCGATCTCAACAAATGCGCCTTTTCTGATGGTATTCGTCACCGTTCCGTTAACCTGCTGGCCTGCATGGTATCGTTCGATGTTCTCCCACGGCTCAGAATTCAGTTGTTTGATGCTGAGGCCGATTTTTTCATGTTCCCAGTCCAGAGAGATAATTTTGGCCTGGACCGTTTGTCCGATATGAAAAGATTCGAGACGGGGCCTTCTGCTCCATGAGATCTCGGATTTGGGAATCAGGGCCTCGGTGCCGCCGATATCGGCGAAGATGCCGAAATCCTG
>CAZZCF010000029.1:0-36107 GCA_964652955.1 uncultured Leptospirales bacterium | reverse complement strand
TTCAGCGAGGATATCGAATCGGTGGACGAGCCAGAATACGAGACCGTTGCTGCATTCGGCCCGCTCTGCATGAATGTAGACCTCGATACAATAATCAGAGCAAATCATCTCTGCAACAGCTACGGTATGGATACCATCTCGGCGGGAGTTTCCATCGCCTACGCCATGCACCTCTACGAAGAGGGAGCCCTCACCAGGAGAAAAGCCGGCATGAAAATATCATGGGGCGATGGAGATGTCATCCTGAAGCTCATCGATATGATCGTCAAGCAGAAGGGTATCGGCAAAATCCTTGCGCAGGGGACACTGAAGATGGCCCGGGAATTCGGCCGAAGCGAGGACGAGGCCGCTCAGGTGAAGGGCGTCGAGATACCGATGCACGATCCCCGGGCATGGACCGGCCTGGCCGTTTCGTACGCTACCGGTCCCCGGGGCGCCTGCCATCTCAAGGGCGATTACTACAATGTCGATATCGGCGCCGGCGCACCGGTTGTCGAGTTCGGTATCAATCCGGGCCCGCGGCTCGAGTCGGAGGGAAAGGGTGCGAACGCAGCCAAATATCAGAGCCTGAAGGATCTCTTCGATGCGCTCACCCTCTGCAAGTTCGTAACGATCGCTCCGACGCAGATTGCTCAGATTCTGAGTGCCATCACCGGCTGGGAGATCAGTACCGATGATCTTCTCACCGCAGGCGATCGATCAGTGAGCCTCAAACGGGCCATCAACAACAAGCTCGGGTTGAACCGTGACCATGACGTGATACCCAAAATCTGCCTTGAACCGCTGGATGAGGGGAGCACCGCCGGCACCAAACCGGACATGGACGTTCTCCTCAGGGAGTACTATGAATACCGGCAGTGGGACTGGGAAACGGGAAAACCGAAAAAGGAGAAGCTCCTTGAGCTCGGACTAGAGGAGGCCGCAAAAGACCTCTACGCATAATAGCAACTGAAGCAGTGCTTCGTGGCATACTGGCCGACCGGGTGGGTACGCCTGTGGCCGGGAGCGCTCTTACCGGGCTCGCGGCCGAGATCTGACGGAAACGCTCCATCACCATGTCGGTTCAGATCTGGCATACCCAGCAGAGTGCTTTCATTAGAAAAGGTATGTCATTGTTTCAAGGGCGGCCGTCCCCTTTGAGACGCAGCGTGAAGATGTCGGGGAGATCACCCTCCGTCTCATGAGAGCAGGAGGATGATCCCTTCACGCCTTCAGCAGGGAAAACGTTCAGAGAGCTATGCGTGCTCCGCAATATCGATCCTGTATTTCCTCATGCTGCTCACGGTCGAGCTTCAATGCAGCGGGGACCGATTCCAGTATATCCTGAGCAGTCATGCCATCCGCTCCTATTTCCCGTGCAGCGATATCACCGGAAAGCCCGTGCAGAAAAACGCCCTTCCGCGCCGCTTCGTAAAGAGAAAGGCCGAGGCAGTACATGGCGGCAATGGTTCCCGTCAGGACATCGCCTGAACCTGCTGTCGCCATACCGGAATTTCCACTCATATTGATGAAGACCTGCCGATCGGGATAGCCTATCAGGGTGTGCGCTCCCTTCAGGACGATACAGGCATGCAATTCACTGGCAGTGTGCTGGAGAATGGATATGGGATCACCTTTTATCTCAGTGATACTCCTGCGGGTAATCCTCGACATCTCTCCCATATGAGGCGTCAGAATAGTTCCCCCCTTTCTCCCGGCAATGAGATTGAGATGCCCGCCGAGCGCGGTGATGCCATCACCGTCAAGGATGATCGGCTTCTCTATCTCCTGCAGGAGCTCCCGCATGAGCTTTCCGGTCTCTTCATCGAGAGAGGTGCCGGGACCGAGAATGATAACATCCATTCCCGCGGCGAGCTTAAGGAGCGCGTCCTTATTCTCATACGAGATGCTCCCCGACGGGGTTTCGATCTGCGGCACGAAGACAATCTCGCTCCCCCTGTTCGCGATGAAGGGAGTTATGGTCTTCGGCGAAGCGAGGCGTGAGTAGCCTCCGCCAGCCTTGAGAAAGGAGAGCGCGGCAAAGTAAGGAGCGCCGAAATAGCTCGAAGCGCCAGCGATGAAGAGCGCCTCGCCAAAATCACCCTTATGGGCATCAGGGATCCTCTCCGGGAGGTGAATGGGAGTATTCACCGCCACTTCGAGTGAGTCGCTATCGTACAGGGAGGGAGGGAAAGAGATATGGGTCACATACAGATCACCGGATCGTTCAAATCCCGGATAGAGGAGATTTCCCCGCTTCGGGAGTCCAAACGCAACAGTGTAATCGGCCTGTACGGCATCTCCCATGATCTGACCGGTATCACCGTGTACCCCTGATGGAATATCGACGCTGAAAACGACCTTCCCGCTCCCGTTAATCCGCTCAATCGCTTCACGATGGATTCCGCCGACCTCCTTGCTCAGACCGGTCCCGAAGATCGCATCAACAATGATATCGCAATGGCTGACTTCCTTTGAGATGGCCTCAACCGATTGCAGCTCTGCAACTTCTACGGACAGCCGGGAGAGAATGTCCAGATTCGTCTTCGCCGCACCGCGGTATTTCTTCCTGTCACCGAGAATATAAACCTTAACCGAACCTCCACCCGAATGGAGCTTTCTCGCAATAACAAAACCATCACCGCCATTATTCCCGATGCCGCAGAAAACGAGAAATTTACTTCCGGCAATGCCGAACCTGCCGGAGATCAGTGCAAAGACGGCGAGCCCCGCGTTTTCCATCAGGATCTCATCAGCAATACCGTACCGCTCGATAGCAGTTCTATCCATCTCCCTCATCTCAGCAATGGAACTCACTTTCATAGCTCAACCTCCTGCGAAGACAGAATCGCATGCACAGACATATCTGTTAATCTCGAAAAAACAAAAAGTCAAGAGAAAACCTATCCCGATTGCAGTCTGCCACCGGCACGGGTACACTATGACTGCTAATGATGGAAGAAACTCACATCGGGGAACTGCTTACTGCTGAAAGAGTGAATACCGGCAGAGAGAGGCGGATTGAGAGGTGGGACAACAGGATCGCTCCTTCGTCCCACCTCTCAACTGGCACATCTTGTATACTTGAATATATGATCAGACGAGATTATTTGCTCGGCAGGGCTGCGATAAAGGTTCCCGTGATTTTCACGCCACCGTTCTGATCGGCTGTCTGAACTTCATACTCAACGAGTTTCTCGCCACCCTCCTCATACTTCTTGACGGCTTTTCCGGTAACCGTGAGCTTACTTCGGGCAGCGGTGTTCCCCATGTCATTCAGATCAGCCGGTTCGGTCATCCCGGAAAATCTCACCTGAAATTTCTTCAGGTATTTCTGAGGAAGATACTCGGTAATCGCCCGTCCGGTAATCCCCATGACGAGCATACCGTGTGAGATTACCCTCTCCATGCCGAACATGGTCACAAAGGTTACATCGTGGTGCAGAGGATTGAAGTCACCCGAGGCGCCCGCATAGCGAACGATATGTGTCCTGGTTATCGGATCTGAAGTATATGCGGGTATCTCATCACCGACCGCAACATCATCATAGTATAATTCCTTAGCCATATCTCCTCCTACCTTTCAATCAGGGTTGAGCGACTCTTAATGACCAGCTCGCCCTTCTGATTTTTCATTTCGGTTTCCAGAACGGTGAATTCCATGAACTTGCCCGGCTTATCCTTCTTTTCCTTATCGTACACATCCGCCACCTTCGTCCTGCAGGTTATCTTATCTCCCACATGAATAGGCACATAGTACTCGTACTCCTCTCCACCGTGAAGGAGCCGTACCAGGTTAATCCCCAATTCCTGAAGAATGGGCATGAGCCCACCGCCGCTCCAGAGGGCAAAGCAGGTCTGGAAGGTGGGTGGTATGGTAATTCCTTCAAATCCAGCATCACGAGCAGCTTTTTCATCAACGTAAATCTGATCGATCTGATCCCTGCTCTCCTTTTGAGAGATCGCCATGGCGAATTCGGCTACTTTCCCCTTCTCGATCTCAAATGTAAACTCAGGGAACTCCATCCCCTTTTTTGATTTATCAGCCATAAATCCCTCCTAATACGTAATAGAACAACCTTTAGAATTATATGATAAAAAATCAAGTAAAATAGAGACCTGTGTTCTCCTACAAACCGAGCTCCCGGGCGATGCGTTCGTGCTGAAAATCGGAATCGCCGTAGAGGAGATCGCCAGTAAGAGAACGACGATGGTACAGATGCATATCATGTTCCATGGTAAATCCGATACCACCGAATATCTGATGCCCCAGAATGGTAACCCGTCGATAGGCCTGCCCTATTCGCGCCTTTGCCATCGCCACCTCACGCGGTACAGGTTTTCCCGCCGCGATATTCCAGGCTGATTTATAGATGAGATACTGAGTGCCATATATGTCGGCCCACATATTGGCAAGGTGCTGCTGTACCGCCTGAAAGCTTCCGATGGGCCGATTGAACTGAGAACGATCATGCGCATACTGCAGGGCCATATCCATAACCGCTTTCGCACCTCCGAGCATCTCCGCACCGAGCGCCAGTGACGCCCGGTCAAGAATGTCCTGCACCACCTGCCATCCCCTCATTTCCAGCAGCGAGTCCTGTGAGACGCGTACATCCTCGAAGAGAACCTCGCACTGTTTCTCCCTGCTGAGGGTCTTTAAAAGGGTTGTCTTCACCCCCGGTGCCGAGCGCTCGATCAGGAAGAGCGCGATGTCCTTTTCCGGAGAGGGCCGATCTTGGCCTGCCGAACCATTATCCGTTCGAGCGACGCAGATGATGTAATCAGCAATGTGCGCGTCAGGGACAAAGAGCTTGGTTCCCGAGATAACGTAGTCATTCCCATCCGGCCGGGCACTTGTCCGTATTGCCGATGCTTCATAAATGGCACTCGGCTCGGTCAGTGCCATGGTTACCTTAAGCTCCCCCTGTGCGATGCGCGGAAGATACGCGCGCTTCTGCTGCTCGCTTCCCGCTTCTACAATCGGCAGGCTGCCCAGAATAACCGTCGAGAAAAAGGGGCCGGGGCAGATATTGTATCCCATCTCCTCAAGAAGCACCATGAGATCGATAAAAGAAGCGCCGCTGCCCCCGTATTCCTCGGGAATGACCAAACCCATCCAGCCCAGCTCGGTCATTTTCTTCCACAGATCGGGGGAATACCCCTCGTCACTTTCATCGAGCTCACGAACGAGCTCCTTGGGACACTCATTGAGGAGAAATTCTCGTGCTGATTCCCTGATTATCTTCTGTTCTTCAGTGAGCTCAAAATCCATGTATCCACCTCCCTCCTGTTGCCATCACCCTATTTCCGGGGAAGTCCTAATCCCCGCGTGGCGATTATTCCCCGTTGAACTTCAGACGTTCCTGCACCGATGGGACCTGAGATAGAATCGAGGTACCCGAGGCTAATCCACCCTCTGAGCGGTGCCCACTTCGATCCCCGTTCGAGCTGACCGTACAGTCCAAGAATCTCAACGGCCACATTTGCGAGGGTTCGGCTGAGCTCAGACCCGAAAAGTTTCAAGACCGATGCTTCGAGCTCCGGTATCTGCCCCTTATCCATCATCCAGACCGAGCGCCAGTAAAAACCGTAGAGGACCTCAATTTCCACAGCCATCTTTGCAATTTTACTCCGGATCAGGGGATTCTCCGAGAGGGACTTCCCATTATGCACCGTCTCCTTCGTATACTGTATCAGATCATCGAGAACACGCCGAAAAGCGCCGATGCCAATGATAAGCCGCTCATAGAGCAGTGCCAGCATCACGCAGTAAAAACCCTTGTTCACCTCACCCACGACATTCTTCCTGGGAACCCGCACATCATCGTAGAAGACTTCGTTGAATGAATGAATGCCGCAGATATTTTCGATAGGCCGAATGGTGACTCCTGGCGATCTGTTATCTACTATCAACAGAGTTGCACCCTGATGCCTGCGCGCTTCAGGATCGGTTCGTACCAGCAGCCATGCATAATCGGCGATATGTGCGCCGCTGCTCCATATCTTCTGGCCGTTTATAACATACTCATCGCCATCCTCAACCGCCCGTGTGTTTATGGAAGCGAGGTCCGAACCAGCATTGGGCTCACTGTATCCCAGCCAGAAGCGAACCTCGCCGCTGGCAATGCGGGGAAGCCACTCCTTTTTCATCTCCTCGTTACCCAGGGCAATGATGGTGGGACCACTGATACTGGTCGAAACATCACCGAGCGGTGCCCGATAATAGCTTACGACATCCTCGAAGATCGCCTGCTTCATCATGGATCCCATGCCGCCATATTCCCGGGGCCACCCGATGGTGAGCCATCCCTTCTGGCCCAGCTTATGACAGAGTTCGTCTGAAATCTCCCTGAACTCCTCCTCGAAAATGGGCAACGCCCCGTATGCGGCAGGCCAGTAGAGAGAACGCTCCTCCCAGTCAGGGGGGAGCTCCTCCTTGATGAAAGCCTCCACCTCCTTCTTGAAAGCAATCTCCTCTTTCGAAAACTCAAAGTTCATGGCAACCGAATCCTCCTTTCCCCGTGATGATGCAATGCGAATAGGGCGTCTCCGAAGCATCACTACTCATCGAAACCGCTGTCAGCCGATTGAATTGAACGATATCTTTTCTCTGTGAACTGCAACCAGACTACACTCATCAGATTATTTGTAAATAAAAATTATTGGTGCTAGGAAAAACTATAACAGGGTGATATAAAAACGGGTAATTCTGTTTTTCTTGACAGAAAACCGCTGTGATGACAAGTTAAGCCCAGTTTGCCGCAGAGCTAAAACCCTCTCGCAGAGGAAGAGAGGAGAAGAGAAGAGAAACACGCACAGGCGCTATTCAACCGATGAAGGTTCAAGAAATTAAAATTGAGGAATTTTGCATCCGGGAAGAACCGTACTATCTCCCGATAAGAGATGAGGTGGAGATATTCCTTGCAGCTTTTCGCACAAAAATACCGGTGCTCCTCAAGGGCCCGACCGGGACGGGGAAAACCCGGTTCATTGAATACATGACCTATACCATCAGCAGAGAGCTGGGATTGTTCGGGAATGACGAACAGCCACTTCCCCTCATCACTGTTGCCTGTCATGAGGATCTCACGACAACTGATCTTGTCGGGAAGTATCTTCTCAAGGGTGATGAAACCGTGTGGGTCGATGGCCCCCTCACCAGAGCGGTAAAAGCGGGCGGTATCTGCTATCTCGATGAAATCGTTGAGGCGCGGAAGGATACGACCGTTATCATACACCCCCTTGCCGATCATCGGAGAATGCTGCCCATCGATAAAAAGGGTGAGATCGTCGAGGCTCACGAAAACTTCCATCTCGTAATCTCATACAATCCCGGATACCAGAGTGTCATAAAGGATCTCAAGCAGAGCACCAGACAGCGCTTCATCGCTATCGACTTCAATTATCCACCGCGTCATCAGGAAGCCCGGATAATACAGCACGAGAGCGCCGTCGATGAAGATATCTCAATCGAGCTCGCCACGCTCGGTGAAAAAATACGAAACCTGAAAGGGCATGCGCTTGCCGAAGGTGCGAGCACCCGCCTCCTGGTTTACGCCGGAAGGCTGATACGGGAAGGAGTAGAGCCGAGAAGAGCCTGTGATATCGCTATTGCCGCCTCACTGACGGACGACCATGAGATTCAACGGACCATCTCTGAACTGATATCCACTATTTTCCCTTAATTGAGCAAAGTAAATGAAACCGCTGGATCCAGAAGAAATGCACCCGACAGGATTCAGATCAGATGATTCCCCTCCCCTCCATATCGAAATGGACAGGGATGAGATGCTCTATCTGGCTGATGAGTTTAATGCAGTCTCGTCCACCCTGGCAGAGGAATTCCTGAAAACAATTCCCCGGCTTCATCTCCTCTCCCGGAGCGACCTTCTCCAGTGGATAGCTTACGGGAAACATATTGCATCATACGGGAACATCGAGCTCGCCATCGCTTTTTTCAAGTCGAGTCCCGCTTTCATACCGAACGGCGACCCGCTCTCGTTACTGAGCTGGGCCAAACAGGGCATCGATATATCAGATCACTCCTTGGGAATGGCCACGGCGTTTTTCAACACCACACCTGCATTTCTCGAAAAGGGTAATCTCATACACCTGAAAAAATGGGCGCAGCTGGCTCTGAAGATACGAACGGCAATTCCGGACAGCGACGTTCCCGCCACAGCATTTATCCGTACAAGCGTCAGGTTAATGGAATTCATCACCTTTTCCGAGCTCAAAGAATGGAGCACTGTCGGATTGACACTGGGGAAACACTCGCCCGCATATGCATCGCGGTACTTTTCGTTGACTCCGGAACTTCTCGTTACTCTCTATCGCACCGAGCGGGTCAGCCTTTTCCAGCTCGTCTCGCTTTTCGCAGAGGTTCTTCCCGAACGGAGTATCGAATTCTATGAACGGGCACTCACGGTTCTCACCCGGCTGAACCCCAATATCAGGGAACCGGTATTATCACTCACCTGCGATCTTGCAAAGGGCGCCCCCGAAGAGATAGATTCCATATTCGAAACAATAACAACCTCCATGCGCGCCCTCGCCAATCCCGAGCAGTCGACCGTTCTGAAAGAGGGGTTGCATATCTGGAACACCTTTCCGGAGGCATGCCTCTCCTATTTCAATGCGGTGCCCCACCTTCTGAGCGAGATTGACGAGACTCTCCTTCATACCTGGGTTGCGCGCGGCCTATCAATACCGCATCATGATACAGGAAACGGCATCAGTTATTTTGAACTCGAAACTGCCGATTCATGGTCTGAGGCTATCAAACTCAAGCACGCCGTAATGCTCGAGGATGTCCGACATGTCCTGACCCTCTTTGCGTGCGCACTGACGGGAAAAAGCATGCAGGTACAGAACAGTGAGGAGAACGAAACAACAGCACAGCTCTATCCCGCTGCCGACGGGCTGACTATTTTCCTCCCGCCCTTCTCCGCTGATGAGAAGAGCACCTCGAAAAACTTTCGCACCTATAAGGTTGCAACCGCCCATCAGGCCGGCTACGTTGAATTCGGGTCACTGCAGAGCGGGCTTCACCTGATACTGAAACTGCTCGATACGCTTCCGCTGAAACGGCTCGCCCGGGATATCTTCTTCATACTTGAGGATGGGCGAATCGATTCCCTGCTCAAGCGAGCGTATAAGGGTTTGAAGAATGATATTGAAGCTGCCGTAGCAGATTCCCTTGCAAGGAGACCCGCTCCTGCCGAGCTCCCCCGGCAAGAGGGTCTCGTTGAATGCCTCCTCCGATTGACTGTTGAACAGCTCCCCGACAGAGATATCCCCCCGCAGCTCCTTGAACACGTCTCCTTTCTCAGAGAGAGGATCAGCGCCTTTTATCCCTCGGCGAAAAGCGTATGGGATTCGTTCTTCGCGGCGCGAGAGATCTACGATTTCTTTATACAGATCGGAATTGTACCTGAAGGGGAAAGCACACCGGACGGAAACGAAGAGAGCCTCGAGCATCCGTACAGCCCTTCGCTCCCCATTCCCTTCCGGGGGATGTTTGATCCCGAACTGCTCGCCGACCCGATCACACTGAACCCGCCATCGTATGAGGAGGGAGAAGACGAGAGGGGAACTCCCCTCTCGCCGGATGAGCTGAAGAGAATTCTCGAGAATATAGAAAACTACCACTTTATAATCAGCAAGAGTGATGATAGTGCCGGTCAGGGGCTCTTTGTCAGTGACCTCGAGGGGCTCCCGGCAAGCGATTCCGAAGAATCAGATGACACATATGAGCGGTTTGACTACCCCGTTGTCCTTCCTGGGAAAGCTGTCAATGAGGGGCCCTTTCACTATGACGAATGGGACTATCAACAGAAATCGTATCGCCGAAAGTGGTGCTGCCTCAGGGAAAAAGATGTCGAAACAGCCAACACCGCCCTGATTGATCTGATACGGGACACCTACGATGATCTGATACAAAATGTTCGAAGACAATTCCAGCGGATCAGGCCATCGGAACTCAATCCACTCAGGAGAGTGGAATGGGGTGACGAGATCGATTACACCGCACTGATACAAGCGATTACCGATAGAAAATCCGGCGAGAGCCCCTCGGACAGAATATTTGCCCGAAAGGAGAAGCGCATACGGAGGATAGGAACGCTCATGCTCATCGACATGAGCGCCTCCACCAATGACAGCGTTCCCGTTGCCTCACATCGTACACAAGACACGGTGAACGGAGGAGCGGAGCATCAGGAAAAGAGGATAATCGATATTGAACGGGAGAGCCTCGTGGTGATAACGGAAGCGCTTCATGCTCTTGGTGATCAGTACGCCATTTACGGCTTCTCCGGTTACGGGCGGAAAAGCGTCGACTTTTATAAAATCAAGGATTTCACGGATTCCCATTCCGAGGCGCGATACCGCATCGGCGGGATGCAGCCACAACAGAGCACGAGAATGGGTACCGCCATTCGGCATGCTATCGGAAAGCTGAAATCGGTCGACGCAGATCAGCGTCTCCTCGTCCTCCTGAGCGATGGTTTCCCGCAGGACTGCGATTATGGCGAAGACCGCCGCTCCAATGAGTACGGTCTGCACGATACGATGATGGCGCTCTTTGAAGCGAAGCGTGAGGGAATTGCTCCTTTCTGCATCACCTTCGATCAGAGCGGTAACGATTATCTCAGAAAGATGATCGATCCAACGAGCTACCTTATTCTCCGCGATGTCTATCGCCTCCCCGAGATACTTCCCCGGGTCATCGAATCGCTTCTCTGAGGGGAACGCCTGCTTTCCAACATACCGAAAGGATAAACCGTGAGCCGGGCAGAACCTTGCATTACAGAGCGATACAGCTACACCCGCTCGATGAATTCCTTACCCAGTAATCCTTCCGGGCGCACGAGGAGAACGACGATTATTATAAGAAAAGCAAGGGTATTCTTAAACGCAACGGAGATGAAACCGCCGGCCAGGCTCTCTGCAACCCCCAGGATGAGACCACCGACGATTGCTCCGGGGAGACTGTTGAGCCCGCCCAGTATCGCCGCAGCAAATCCCTTCAGAAACGGTTCGAGCATGAAGAAGGGATCGAGGAGGAGCGCCGGTGCTAAAAACAGACCGGCAATGACGCCCAGAAGCGCTGCCAATCCCCAGCTTAGCGCGAGAATGCGCCTGGTTGGAATGCCCATTGTCTGGGCTGCGGGGAGATTCTCGGAGGTGGCGCGCATCGCGAGCCCGATTCGCGTCTTCTGAACTATCAGATAGAAGAAAACGCTCGCCAGGAGGCCGACAATAAAAGTACCGAGACTCAGCTGGCTTATCACGATACCGCCAAAGTTATACACCAATTCATCCGAAAGCGGAAAGGGGAAATACTGCGGTTCCATGCCACCGAAGTATGAGATGAGCCCCTGCAGAATCAATCCGAGGCCGAGGGTGAGTATAATCTGGCTGAGCTGCGTTGCCTCCCGACGCTGGGCAGGAACGAGAACAACAAAGTAGAAGCCCATGGCCAGGAGTGATCCGAAAAGGAGCGCCAGAAAAAATGCTCCGCCGAAGTTCATATGCATTCCCATAAGGGTAAATGCGCAATAAGCACCTGCAGTGGTAAGGTCTCCATGGGCAAAATTTAAAATTCGACTCGAGCGATAAATTAACACCAGCCCCAGTGCAACAAGGGCGTAGATGCTCCCCGACGCGAGACCCGATATAGTGTACTGTGCAATCTGTAGCATTGATCCCCCTTTTCGTCATTACCGAAACGGCCAGTTCTGCACATAGAGCCTCATCTTCATCCATCGACCATAGAGACCGAGTGGCTCGAATATGAGGATGATAAAGATGGTGACGCCGTATACAACCGGAACCATCTCCTTATAGGCGCTGAATACCTGCGGTACCAGAATAACAAAGGCAGCACCCATGATTGAACCCTCAACCGAAGCGAGGCCGCCGATTATTACAGCAACAAAGAGGGTAATCGCTTCCATGAAGGTAAACATATTCGGTTCCAGATATCCCATGAACAGTCCGTAGAGCCCCCCCTGAACGCCGGTGTAAAAAGAGCTGATGGCAAAGGAGAGGAGCTTATACCGCGTCAGGTTCACACCGATGACCTCGGCAGCGATGTCATTATCACGGATAGCAATAAAGGCGCGCCCCATATACGAAGAGACGATATTATAGGTCAGGATGGTAAAGACGAAAACGATCAAGAAGTGAAAATAGTAGTGAAAGATAACCGCCGGCAGCCCGAAGAGTGGGGACAGCTTGGTAATAATCATCCCCATGCGACCGCCGGAGAGGGTCTCGGAGTTCACGAAGATCTGATAAACGGCGACACCGAAACCGAGCGTTGCAATAGCCAGATAGGGCCCCTTGAGCCTTAGCGAGGGGATGCCCACCACGAGACCGAAGATACCTGCCATGAGACCGGCAGCGATGAGGGACAGGTACCAGGGCACTCCCAGGCGGGCCAGATGGCCAAAGGTAAATCCCCCAATGGCGAGAAAGGCAGCCTGCCCGAAGGAGATCTGGCCGGTGTAGCCGATTAGAAGATTCTGTCCCTGGACACCGATGGTGTAGATGAAGATGATTATGGTTATGTAGGTTACATAAGAGGGGGCAATCCAGGGGAGCAGGATGAGCGACAGAATAAAGAGACCTGCCCACACCTGCGTCCATGGCTTCCGAATTATTTTCAATTCATCCCGATAACTCTCTATGAGATCCATACGCTATCCATACATTTTTTCAATAAGATCAGAGTATCGCTTTTCGAGAAAGCGCCGTTTTACCTTCTTGGTGGGGGTGACATCCCCATCCTCTTCGTAGAATCGCCGGGGCAGCAGTTCGAACTTCTTAACCGTCTCGACCCGTGAGAGGCTTTTATTCACCCGGGAAACCTCACCGTCTATGAGCTTTCGTATCTCCGGATTTTTTGTCAGGTCAGCAAAGGTGGTAAAGGGGATTCGGTGATCCTGGGCATATTTGTTTACATTATCCTCGTCAATCAGGATCAGGGCGGTCAGGTATTTCCTCCCCTCGCCGATAACTACCGCATCCTGTATATAGGGGCTGAATTTCAGTTTGTTCTCAATGTATGCCGGCGTAATGTTCTTCCCGCCTGCCGTGATGATGATGTCCTTCTTGCGATCGAGTATTTTGAGAAAGCCATCTTCCAGAATTCCCACATCACCGGTGTAGAGCCACCCGTCCCTGATGGTTTCTGCGGTGAGCCCGGGATCCTTGAAGTACCCCTTGAAGACGCCGGGACCGCGTGCGAGAATCTCTCCATCCTCAGAGATTTTAACCTCAACATCGGGAATGAGCTCTCCGACATATCCCCATCTCGGTCGATTAATCCGCTGAACGGCAATAATACCGGTCGATTCGGTCTGACCGTATCCCTCACGCAGGGGAACACCGAGCGCATTGTAGTACTCGAAGAGCTCAGGTGATGCCGGTGCCGCCCCGCAGATGGCATACCGAACCCGCTCAAGTCCCAGCTGCCTCTTGAGATGGTAGAGAACCAGCCCATACAGAGGCCAGTAGAGCAGCCCCCAGAGCAGTCGTGCGCTGCTGTGCCTGGCGCTGCGAACATAACGAAGCCCCACTATAACGCCAAATCGGTATAATAGCTTCTTCAGATATGTCGAGTCCGACATCCGTATCTCAACCATCGAAGCGATCTTTTCCCAGATGCGCGGCACGCTGGCAAAGACAGTGGGTGATACCTCCCGTAGATTCTGAGCGAGGGTATCCATACTTTCCACAAAATTCACCGTACCCCCGCTCCATACCGCCTGGAAAAGGGAGATGAGGTTTTCATAGATATGAGCAAGGGGAAGATAGGAGAGCATCTCGTCATCAGGGGAAAAGGGATTAAAGGTGGTAAAGGACTCGGTAATACTGATGATGTTTGCGTGTGTGATCATAGCTCCCTTCGGCGGACCGGTGGTCCCCGATGTGTATATGATCATTGCAGTGTTATCGGGATCGATATCGTTCATCCGATCGGAAACGCATTCGGGATTATCGCTCAGATATGCCTTCCCCTTCAGAAGAAAATCATCAAAATAGATTATCCGAGGATGCGAAAACCCCCAGAGTCCCTTGGGCTCCCATACAATAACCTGTTTGAGCTCCACCTTATCGAGAATCTCAAGAACCTTGTCCACCTGCTCCTCGTTTTCCACGAAGAGAACGGCCGATTCGGAATGTCCCACCACATAAGACACCTGCTCCGGCGCAGAGGTCGAATAGATACCGCAGGTAGCGCAACCGATCGACATGCTCGCCAGATGACAGATCAGCCACTCCGGTCGATTATCTCCCAGAATTGCTACCCGCTCTCCAGGGGAGATGCCGATGGCGATAAGCCCTGCTGCCGTCTCGCGCACCTTCTCTCCGTACTGATTCCAGGTGATGCGGTTCCAGATACCGAACTCCTTCCGCCTGAGGGCTATGCGATCACCCTGTGCTTCCACCTGCCTGAAGAAGAGCTCGGGAAATCTTCTCGACCGATCCATTACCACGTCCTCCTCTTCTTGTAAAGCCGCCATCCCTTGGGTGATGCGGTATCTCCGCCGAGGCCGAGATAGAGCTCCTGAACATCTTCATTCTCCTGAAGCTCTGCCGAGGTCCCTTCGAGCACAATACGCCCTGTCTCCATGATGTAGCCATAGGTGGCAATGCGCAGCGCCATTCTGGCATTCTGTTCTACCAGGAGAATGGTTGTTCCCGCCTGACTGATACGCGAGAGCGCCCCGTAGACCTGATGGGCTATCCGCGGCGCCAGGCCGAGTGATGGTTCGTCAAGCATGAGGAGCTTCGGCCGGCAGAGCATTGCCCGGGCCATAGCGAGCATCTGCTGTTCGCCACCGGAAAGGGTTTCAGCCTGTTGATTTGATCGTTCATCAAGGATGGGAAAGACCGAATAGATGAATTCGAAATCCTTCTTGATCTCCTTATCCTTTCGTCCCCAGCAGCCGAGATCCAGATTCTCCCGTACGGTGAGCTCACGGAATAACCCCCGATCCTCGGGAACATACACGATTCCCAGACGGGATATACGCTCCGGCGGGAGCCGGTGTATGCGCTTCCCCATGAACTCGATGATTCCCTTCTTCGGCTGATCCTTCAGCAAACCGGCAATGGTTTTCAGTAGCGTTGTTTTCCCTGCACCGTTCGGCCCGAGAACAGCGAATATCTCTTTCTCCTTCACCTCCAGCGAGAGGCTGTGAAGCGCATAAATGCGATCATAGTAGAGGGTCTCAACGTTCGAAATCTTGAGCAGCGGTTCCATATTCGATTTTATCTCGTTCCGTTTTTCTATAGTCCCTTATGAATGCTAATCACCTGACTGCGTCATCAATCAGCATGGCAAGAAAAGCTCATTCCTCACCCATATATGCTTTTACCACATCAGGATTGCGCTGAACATCTTCGGGACTCCCCTCGGCGATTTTCTGACCGTAATCTAGCGCTATCATCCGATCGGCGAGCTTTGAGGCAATCCGTAAATCGTGCTCAACGAGCAGTACCGTCGTCTGATACCTCCCGCGGATCTCGGTGATGTGATAAGCGGTCTCTTCGCGCTCTTCGGCGGTCAATCCTGAAATCGGCTCGTCGAGGAGGAGCAGTTGCGGCTCCACAGCCAGCGCTCTGCCCATCTCAACGCGCTTCTGAACGCCATAAGGACAATCGGAAACCAGTTGATGCCGATAGGGCTGCAAATCCAGAAACTCAATTATCTCTTCTGCGGTTTGCCGATGCCGGATCTCCTCACTCCTTATTCGCATGAACGCATGCAGGGGATTTTTTCTGAATTTGATATGTCGCCCGAGCAGGAGATTATCCAGAACGCTCATGTGAAGGAAAAGGCGGAGATTCTGGAACGTGCGGGCGATACCCATTCGCGCAATTGAATCAGGAGAGAGTCCCAGGAGACTCTCTCCTTGAAAAATGGCGCGGCCGGTATCGGGATGGTATACACCGGAGATGCAGTTAAACATGGTGGTCTTTCCGGATCCATTCGGACCGATAACCGCCAGTATCTCCCCTTCAACAACTTCAAGATAAACGCCAGCAAGTGCCTGTATACCACCAAAACTGATAGAGAGATCCGTAATGTCCAGAAATGCCATAATGCCTAGAAGTGGGACTTGTGAATCTTAAACGGCTCAAGCGGAACGACCTTACCGTTTCGGGCCTGTCCCATTCGGGAAGCATTATTGCCATGTCGCTGATCGGGCGTATAGGTTACCGGAGCACCGATACCCTCCGGCTTCCAGTCTTTTATCATCTCCATTCCCTTCACCATGGAGTCAGGAGTAAGCTCTTTCCCTGCATTCTTAAGGCCTTCAATAACATGCATAATCGACATTGCGCCAAAGAGTGCGAGATACTCCTTCCCGGCGATCTTGGGATTATACTTTTTGAGAATGTTTACAACCCTATCGGCTTCGGCTTCAGAACCGGGAACCCCGCTGTTTCCCGGAAGCGCAATATAGGTGCCCTCCCACGCCTTGCCGGCAATCTTGTACATAATGGGATCGCCGAGCGTGAAGGTCGTCAGTATTTTGGGACGATAACCGATCTTGGTCATCTCCTTCACGATGAGTGCACCATGCGTCGGCGTCGTATAGATGAGAACCGCCTCGGCACCGGATTCCTTGAGCTTCAGGGCATGCGTTCCCAGCGCTCGCTCGGTAACCTCGTAGGGAACCGTCGCAATGAGTTCAGCACCCTCACCCTCCATGGCCGCCAGTGCCTTCTTGAGGCCTGACATGGCCATCTTCCCGTAATCATCGTTCTGATAAAAGAGCCCAATCTTCTTTGCGTTGAGCTTCTTCACCGCATAGTTCGTGAGGTACTCTGCCTCATCCTCGTAATCAGGATAGGCGATGAAAACATACTTCAACTTGCTTCGGGGAAGCTTCGCCCAGATTCTGATATCACCGTAGGCCGTGATCAGGGGAACTTCGTTATCCGAAAAGTAGTCCTTGGCGACGTTGCAGATGGCTGTTCCGAGAAGACCGCTCACCGCGAAAACCTTCCCCTTCATCTCCTCAAGATTGGCCATGGCTCTCGTCGGGTTATAGCCATCATCCTTGATGATAAGGGTAATCTTTCTCCCGTGAATACCACCCTGTTCATTGATGTAATCAGCCCACGCTTTCGCGCCAAGTGCCGTAACTCCCCACAGTGCCGCAGGTCCGGAGAGCGGCGTCGTCCATCCGACTACCACCTCGGTGTCGGTGACACCAGCAACCTCTTTCTTGGCACATGTGGGAGCAACGATTAAAGCGACCGCAATTAAAACGACGAGCAGGAATGACTTCCTCATCTTGGCTACCTCCTCTTTATTTTTTTTTTATTTTTATATAATTCTTGGCGATACTGCACAAAGCAGAAACGCCATTGCGATACATGAACATATCACCGCTTCAGGCTAAAGAATCAATGACGGTTCACTGTAAAGCGAAGAAAATGGATCTTCTCTCTGTTTTCCGGCACTGTAAAAAAAACGGATGGATTTTCAGTGCGAACCCGCTTCTCAGTATAAATACGTTTTACAGTAAGTCAACAAATAATTATGAAAACAGAGAAAAACTGAATCTTCATGAGAAAGAAGATAAACACATTAGATACGATACGTTTCGTAATCAGCAATAACAATAGCAGTACGAATAATCATACACACGCCGCATCGGCTGAATTCTCGAAGGATAGAATTAAAGAGAAGAGCATTCATTCATAACCGGAGAGGGTATTTCCCGTATTCCCACGCCGTTTCGAGCATCACCTTTACCTTTGACATATCCATCTCGGGATGGCTGTGAACGGGCGCCATAAGAAATCGCCCACCGGGAGCACAGACTTTGATTATCTCTTTTGTCGCTTCCACAACTTCCACGGGTGTTGAATGATGCGTCAGACAGTAATCGACGCCGATGCCTCCCACGATGGTGAAACGATCACCGTGTGTTTTCTTCTCATGGGGAATATCGACATTTGAGGTGTTCTCGAAAGCGTGGCCGCCATCGAATCCCCATTTGATGAAATAATCGAAGAGCTGTGTGTTATCACCGCATGAGTGAATCAGAATCTTTCCTCCCCGGTCGTGAACCGCCTTGCAGAGCCGTGTATAGGGAGGGCCGTAGAACTCATCGAAGATCTTCGGATTCATCACCGGGCCGGTCTTGAAGCCGAAATCATCCCCCTTCATAATGACCTTCACGCCGGCATCCATCATTGCCATGGTTGTTTTCATCGCCGCTTCTTCAATGCGGGCGATATATCGCCGTATGAAATCAGGATTCCGCCGCATCTGAACGGCAAGGGGGGCAAAACCCATGGCATCCTGCATGTTCTCGTAGAGCATGGTCGGGGTTTCGCCCACAATGCATATCCGATCGCCGTACTTCGCCAGTGCCTTTGTAAAAAACCGATAGGTCTTCCGGGCCCACTCATCGGGATCGGGAAAGTATGGCCACGCATCGTAGGCCTCGGGTGAGGTGATCGCCGGCTCCCGATACATGTACCAGAGATTGCCGTGGCCATCATCGATAAAATCATAATAATTCCCCCAGACGCTTATGAGCGTCTTCGAGTCATATATCATCATCTCCTTTTCATAGTAGAGCCATATCGCATCATAACCGAGCTGAACCGATGCCTCGACCGTTCGCAGCATCATATCCTCTATCACCCCCTGCACCAGCCTGTTCAGCTTGAATCCCCACCGGTCGAGGATGAATCGCGCTACAGGATTGAAGAAAAGAGTCGCATCCTTGATGAGCGGTTCACCGAGAACCTGTTGAATCGGGTTATCATCGAGCAGCACCGAGAGCGTCTGAACCCGATCGAGCTCCTCCCCGTCGATGACCGAAATGATTCGTTCGGTCGGATCGATATCGGAGCTCGGTCTCCCCGATGTCCTGACACGCTTTGCCATGATTCCCTCCTTAGTTAGAGCCCCATTATTTCCTTCGTCTCCTCCTTGCTGTCTCCGAGCTTATAGGGGATAAAGGCGATGAGACCGATGAGGCATGAGAATGCACAGACGAGCCATATAACCCGTACTCCCGTTGGATTCTCGGCGCTGTACCCGAATAGTGAGAAAACAGTCGCAAGTATAATCGAGCAAAACGCCCATCCGGTTTTCCTGACAATCCCATAAATGCCGTAATAGATAGCTTCCCGCCTTCTCCCCGACTTGAGCTCATCGTAGTCGGTGAGGTCGGCGATGACACCGAGGACTGCGGTGAACATCCCGCCGATGGGTATTGCCGCAACGGGAAAGACGAGCATTGCCTGAATAAAGGGGGTACAAAACGGCAGCTTCCCGATGAAAAAGCTCAGCGCAAAACCAACAATCATGGTGATGATTATTGCCCTGAACACTGTCCGCTTGGAGTACTTACTCAGGAGCCAGTACCAGAGCGGAACAGACACGGCGATGAGGATGATAACCTCGCCCATGAGAACCGAGGCTTCGGCCTCCGTGCGGCCGAGAATGAGCGTGGTCAGATAGGGAACGTTCATGAGCATGAGCTGATAGGTAAGCTGCACGAACATAATCATAATGGCGAAAGAGAGAACCTGCGAATCGGCAAAAACCTCGCGCA
Source organism: uncultured Leptospirales bacterium (assembly GCA_964652955.1). Lineage (GTDB taxonomy): Bacteria > Spirochaetota > UBA4802 > UBA4802 > JAKQUI01 > CAZZCF01. Next base: position 16,521 of record CAZZCF010000029.1, on the reverse strand, counting down.
TCACCCTGAAAAAGCCCTGAGCCTCCCCCTCATAGTCAGTATACCGCTCCCTGATGCCGAAGAGGGTCAATTCACCGCCGATAAAGGCGACGATCCCCAGGATCAATGCCATCTGCAGGGGGCCCATGCTCTGGATCAGCGGACCGGACAGTGCTCCGCCGATTAGCGCACCCAGAACACCCAGGGCGACACCGATTGATGCAATCTTGACCCGCTCTTCGTTCTTCCGGCTCATCTCTGGCAGAACAGCAAACCACGGTATGAGAACGCCGGTATATGCCCAGTAATAAAAGAAGAGTACTACAGCAAGAAACAGAACGTTGGTAATGCTCTCCCCGGATACGGGGGGCATCCAAACGAAAATGAAGGAAACAAAGAGGATGGGAGTTGATACAAAGATATAGGGTTTTCTCCTCCCCCATCTCGATTTTGTGTGATCACTGAGGTATCCGATGAGCGGATCCGTTACCGCATCCAGGACCCTCCCCCCCGCCAGTATTATTCCCAGTGCGGCAAGGGGGATATACTTCGTTAGACCCGAACCGGGTGGTGGCGTATAGAAGTACGGTATCCAGGCATAGAGGATCGTATCATATATGTTAAACGAGAAACCGGCGAGATTGTAGAGCACGATCTCCAGGAGCCCCAGCGGTGCATTCTGGCCTTTCCCCTTCAATTTCATCTCCATCTCCTCTCCATATAATAGTATACTCAGCTTTCGACGAGCCGTTTGACAAGCTCAACGCCAGCCTGTGCATCTTCACCATAGCCATCGGCACCTATCTCATCGGCGAATTTCTGATTCAACGGCGCGCCGCCAACGATAAACCTGAACCGCTCCCGCATGCCCTCCTCACGGAAGAGATCGATTACATTCTTCATGCCAGTCATCGTTGTCGTCAGGAGCGCAGACATGCCAATAATATCGGGATTGATCTCCTTCGCCTTGCCGAGAAAGATATCCGCCGTGACATTTACTCCCAGATCGATCACGTCAAAGCCGTTCCCCTGCAGGAGCGCCACGAGAATGTTCTTTCCGATCTCATGAATATCACCCTCAACGGTTCCGAGCATTACCACTCCCTTCGCCTTATAGTCCCCCTCCTTGAGAAGGGATTCAAGCATCTGATAGGAACTGTTGTACGCCTTCACCGACATCAATACATCCGGCAGGAAGTATTCACCGTCCTGAAATAGAATCCCGACACGATCGAGGGCCGGGATGAGCGCCTTGTTGAGAATCTCAACGGCAGTAAGCCCACTCTCCAATCCCTTCCCGGTGAGTTCCCCGGTTTCCTCGTACTTCATTTCCACAACGGCATCTCTGAGTTCCTGTAACAGTTTCTCTGACATACGCCCCCCTTCACGTAACTTCTTCGGAAAGCTTCCTGATGCACCCTGAGAATGCCTCAGGATTCCCATTCCGCAGCATAAAAATCGTCGAGACTTCTTTTCTTCACCGTCTCGACGTATCGATCCAGCTCCTTCGCCCTGTTCGGATCTATCTCTCGCTCCCGATGATTTGCCAGTATCTCCCGTGCACGCTCCCGGGCCCGGAGCAGCATCTCCTTGCGTCCACCCTTCTCCCAGATATCACGTTTGTCACGATCAGCAACCCGCGGCATGAAGTGCTCACTCCTGAAATGCTGCTGCGTATGTTCATCCATGATATAATTGCCATCGGGCCCGACCCGCCGAATAACATCCAGGGCAAGAGAGACATCTTCAACCTCGATACCCCGTATCGCCCGCTCGACCATGCCGATGAGATCATTGTCAATGACCTCAAGCTCATGAGCACCGGCAGTGGTTGATTCTATCGTCCCCACACAAGTGATGTAGTTGACGCCACCAAGCGCTGCGAGGAGCAGCGTCTGATGACGCTCTATGCCACACTGCAAGTCGAGGGTCTTCGATTCGGTCGTACCGCCAACGCCACGGCACGGAATATCGTAGAAATGTGCCAACTGTGCACAGGCAGCCGAGATAAGACCTGTTTCGATTGAGCCGAGTGCAACGGTTCCCCGCCGCATCTCTGCAATGGTTGACACGGTGCCGTACATTACCGGCGTACCGGGATTCACCACCTGCGCCATCACAATATGGGACAGCACCTCGGCATTGTGCTGCACGAGCAGTCCGGCAAGGGTTACCGGCGCAGTGGTGCCCGACATTGCCTCGGGAGACATGAGGGCGGGCTGCCCGTGCTCCGCGAGTATCATGAGCCCCTCGAGCTGTATCTGTGCTGTTGAGAGGGGGCTCTGTATGCTCACAATGGTGGTAAAGGGATGCTTATCCCGTATCACCTCCGCGCCACCCATCGCCAGGGCGGTCATCTCCATCATGTCGGTTGTCGCCATGACGCCATAGGCCCCCATGCCGAAGGACTTGGTACAGTTTCTGGCCCAGGTGCGAATGGCCTCTACGTGAATGGTCTGCATCGGGATATCATGGGGCCAGACATCCATCTGATTGGAGACGATATTTTCGAGGTTGTCAAAGAGAACAAGGTGATTCGTGAGATCCTGCAGGGTCGTCGGACGATATTCGCCGGTATTGAGATCATAGAAATTAACCGATGTCCCCAGCCCGCCGTACACACGGGTCTGCGGATTAATCGGCCACTGCTTCTCCGTGTCAGCGCCACAGAGGGTGTATTCCCGGGGAACTTTTTTCAGATACCGCTCCACCATATCCGGTTTGAACGAAACAATCTTCGTCTCCTCGTCGACCTGGCACCCGAGATCGCGCAACATATCCCTCATTTTTTTCACGACAACTCTGATGCCAACATCCTCAAGGATTTCAAGAGTATGCTGATGTATCTTCTTTATCTCATCATCACTGAGAACTCTAAAGCTGCTGCTCTTCATACTATCGCCCCCTCACCTGCTCAACCAAAACCAGGAAGATTTTTGAAATGGATTCACAGGATACTCACGATTCATTCCAAATCTTTGAAGAATGTGCGAACATAAAGATTTGATTTGTAAGATTTTCAATCCACGAGTTCCTGTAATCCTGTCTAATCTGGTACAGTCTTACTAAAAAAACAAGTAGCTTATTAATTAGGTACTGCACCTGTCACTACGTATACGATCACCTGCCAAACTCCGGCCGCCCTATGGCGGCGGCAACGATTTCGGTTTCAATACGCACGCGTTCTCCGCTCACAGCACTGTTTGCCACCAACTCCCGCATCTCAATACGGATTTCAATGTCTCCCGCACCTGCCCGAAGCGCATGCTCCTCCGCCAGCATGCGTGAACGCTCCCGGGCGTATTCAACCGCGCGCTGATGAGATTTGAAATCGCGTATACCCTCCGGCAGATGGACGCGAAAGACGGTTCCACCCTCATGCGGCTTGATGACAATGTGTACCGACTGAAAAACTGACCCGACGACAGCACCAACTGCATTGGCGACCGCCGCATAATCGGGAATACATATCGGACAGTTAAGCGCTTCGGCAACCGAAGGCAGGTAGGTTGCAACAGGCGCCCCCACGGCAACAATGGGTACTCGCAGCGAGAGTGCAACCGCGAGGAGACACTCTGCATCGTCTCGCAGTGCTCTCTCGATAAGCGCGTCGCCAAATCCGGGATCCTCCGGCCGTTCCCCCTCGGCAGCAAGCATCATCATAATGAGCGCTCGACCGAGCTGAACGATCACCTGCGAGAAAACTGTCCGGCAGAGCTCATCACTCTCGATGCCGCATCCCGCAGCGAAGAGCTCAGATCCATGAAGGGCGGCTTCTCGCGAGCCAACCGCATAGAAGCCCAGCGCCTGAACGGCATCGGTCGGTGTAAAGGAACTCACGGCAAGCATTCCCCGGTCAACCAGATCGTCAATGCCGTATCGGCACTCGGCGGGGTATCGAAACTGCTCGAGGAGATGCATCTGCAGCACCGGCTGGTCTGATATGCTCTTCAGTATCTCCCCGTGCAGCGGAGCGAGAGGCTCACTTTTCGATATCGATCTGCTCCGCATGAGAAATCGCATGTCCCGGAAATTTTGCCGGGTTGCCAATCCCGTAAGGCGCTTCAATGTTTCGACAACCCGCGGGAACTCACTGCCGAGCAGTGAAAGTGGAATGACGCGCCGCGGACCGATTCGCATGCGCTGCGCATCATCAAACCGAATCTCGCTGTCCCCGCCAATCCCCTCCGTTCGAACATCGATGGAGCTCACCATCGGCCGAAAGCCATTGACCGACAGACCGCAGTCGCTGAGCAGAGGGAATCCTCCCCGCATGAGAGCAATATCGGAGGTTGTTCCCCCCATGTCGATAACGAGCGCATCATCATAGCCTGAAAGATGCCGCGCACCGACCATGCTCGCTGCAGGACCCGAAACGATAGTTTCAATGGGCCGCTCGAGCGCCATCTCCGACGCGATGAGAGAGCCGTCACCCTTGACGATCATGAGCGGTGCACCGATTTTGAGATCAGATAATACCTTCTGCACCGCTACAATCAGATCGTGCATGAGGGGAATAAGCCGCGCGTTGAGGAGAGCCGTCATCGCCCGCAGGGGCGCATTGAGCCGGGAAGTGAGCTCATGTCCGCAGGTGACGGGAAGGCCGGTGAGATTGCGGATGATCTCCCGTGCAGCGAGTTCATGAGTGGCATTTCTGACGCTGAAATATCCCGAGACGGCAAACGCGGATACCGATGACGCATATGCGGCAGCCTCCTTGCGGACTCCCCGCCGGTCAAGCGGCTCCTGCTCTTTGCCGGATAGGGTATGGCCGCCCTTAAGAAAGACAACCGGATTCTCCGGGGGTATTCTCCCGAAATCATCTCTTGAGATCATTTCAGGATCATATCCGAGGAGTATCAGGCAGGCGGGTGCCCCCTTCCCTTCGACAATGGCATTGGTTGCAAGTGTTGATGAGAGGGAAACCAGATGTATGGGAGGTATCTGTTCGGGGAGCACCTGTCGCATTGCATCGGCAATACCAACAGTGAGATCATGTCTGGTTGTCAGCGATTTGGCACTGCGGAGAATACCCTTCTCATCATCAAGAAGAACGGCATCGGTGTAGGTTCCTCCCGTATCTATTCCTAACAGTACTGGCATATCATCACGCTTATCGGAATTATCACCCTGTTAACAATACCGGTCGCCGCAGCATAGGTATTTGTTCAAATCGCAATCTCGTTGGCGGGGAAGTCATTCGATTACTCACCGCATCACTCTTTTTGTCAATACTTTTCACAGGGGTAGATGAACAGCGCACAGCGCTCACGGAACACCATCCAGCGCCTGCTCTAAATCAGCGATGATATCGTCGGGATCCTCAATCCCGACGCTGAGCCTGAAGATCCCATCACCCATGAGACCGGTATACTTCTCCTTCTGGGCATCATCGAAGACAACCATATCCTCAAAGAAGAAGGAGGTCGGGATGTAAAACATAAGCGTCTGATCGTGTCCCAGTGAAACGGCGTAGGTGATGAGCTCCAGCCGGCCGAGGAAGTTGAAGTGTTCCATCATATCCGCTTTCAGGTTGAAATTCAGCATCGCAGAGGGATTCTTCATCTGCTTCTGTGCAATCTCGTAACCGGGGTGACTCTTCAATCCGGGGTACCTGACCATATTCACCTTTTCATGAGCGTTCAGAAACTCGGCAACCTTCTGAGCATTCTCCGAATGCTTTTGAACGCGCATCGGCAGCGTTACGGACCCCCGCAGGATCAGCCAGGCGTTGAAGGGGCTTATGCATGCCCCCAGGTGAACGATTCCGTACTCCCTGACGTCGGCGAGCGTCTTTTTCTTTCCGATAACAGCGCCGCCGAGAGAATCCCCGTGACCGTTGATGTATTTGGTGAGGCTGTGAATGACCAGATCGGCGCCGAGTTCCAGCGGTTTCTGACCCACCAGCCCGGACCAGGTGCTGTCCACAATCACCGTTGCTCCCACTGCATGTGCCATTTCGGCGATCTTTTCGATGTCGCTGATTGACACGATAGGATTGCCCGGTGTCTCCACATAGACCACTTTCGTATCTGAACGCAGCGCATCCTGCACCGCATCGAGATCGGTGGTATCGACAAGGCTCACGTCAATGCCGAAGCGAGGGAGATGAAAGCCGAGCAGCTTCTGCGTGCCGGTATAGCAGACCTCCGAGGCAACCACGTGATCGCCGGCCTGCAGGAGAGCAAAAAACGTCGCCGAGATAGCGCCCATGCCGCTTGCGGCAACAACGCAATCCTCGCCACCCTCGAGCAGCGCCAGACGCTCCTCCAGATATCTCGGCGTCGCACTGTGCTCTCTGGTGTAGTTGAACTTATCGAGATACTCCCATGAGATGACCTTGATGAGCTCCTCAAGATCAGTCGGCAGTTCATATGAATTTGCCATGTGAATGGGGCGGCGGATTGCTCTCGTATCGGTATCGACACCCTCTCCCGCATGAACGCAGAGGGTATCTATCTTCCAGCCTGGATTAACATCACCTTTCACTGATCGCACCTCCATCATGTTTTTCCTGTTGTATCGATTAATAGCATTATTTCTCCTTATGAATAATAGCAAGAGAAAAAACAGGACTCTAATCGAACAGGAAATGACTGAGATGATACATCAGTATATAAAAGAGAAGCTTACCCCGGAAATCTTTCAAATGGTGATCAACAACAAAAGATATCTTTTAATCGACAATTATAAACTCAACTCTTCTGTTCAGCGTACGACCTTCTCTGGTGTATTTATCTCTTTTCCTCACGTATCACATAAAAATACCATCGTCAAGAGTTAATTTATTGGGTACATACCCCCTTCCTTCGTATAAAAAAAGGGAGAGAAGCGCTGGCTTCTCTCCCTGTATGTTCACCGACTGTCATACCCGGTTTGATAACCGGTATATAAGTAATAAAACTCTTTTAAACTGCGAGACGCATTAACTACCCCTTCGCCTGAGCGCGCAGCACCTTCTTGTCGATCTTGCCGACAGCGGTCATCGGTATCTCATCGACAATCTCAACTTCCTTGGGAACCTCATAGGGCGCGCAGTTATCCTTGGCGAACTTGATGATATCCGCCTTCAGCTTCTCCTTGTCGCCGTCGAACTCGAAGGCCGGATCGAGCTGTACATAGGCACGAACTTTCTCCGAACCCGGCCGATCGGGATTCTCAATGCCGATGAGCGCCAGCATCGCGATTGCCGGATGCTTGGCGATAACATCCTCCACCTTGCTCGAGAAGACCTTGTAACCGCCGACAATGATCATATCCTTCGTCCGGTCAACTATGCGGATGTAGCCATCTTCATCCATGATGCCCACATCACCGGAGTGCATGTACCCATCGGCATCGACCGCATTCTTGGTCTCATCGGGTCTGTTGAAGTATCCCTGCATGACGAGCGGCCCGGCGGCGCACATCTCACCCGCTTCGCCAATCGGCACCTCTTCCCCCGTTGCCGGATTGACTAATTTGAAGTCGACGTTCAGGAAGGGCATGCCGACTGTCCCCAGTTTCTTTTCCCCCTTTGCCGGATTCATGGTGCATACCGGCGACATCTCCGTCATCCCGTAGAGCTCGAGGAGCTTCCCCTTGCCGATGATCTTCTCCAGCTCCACCTGTGACTCCTTCGGGAAGGGTGAAGCTGCGGAGATGCAGATGCCGAGCTCCGAATGATCGAGCTCTTTGAACTTCGGATTCATCATGAGCAGCTGATAGAGTGAGGGGACGTTAACCAGATTGGTCGGCCGGTACTTCTTGATCATCTCGCAGATGAAATCGGTATCACGCGGATTCGGAACCAGAATCTGGCTCCAGGCGGCCTGCACCGCCGCCTCGCAGACGGTCAGTCCGGCGATATGGAACATGGGGAATCCGGAGCAGAGAACCCCCTCGCCGTGCTTCCATCCCATCCAGGTCATGATAGCCATGATGTTATGGGCGCAGTTTCGATGGCTCAGCATCGCACCCTTCGGATCGCCGGTGGTTCCCCCGGTGTACTGAATCCAGCCGATATCATCGGGGGTTATATCAACCTTCACCGGTTTATCGGAGTATTTTTTCAGAACATCCTTATGATAGTGGAGCACTGTTTTCCCCGGCAGTGGCGTTACCTCCCCGAAGGGGATCTTCTTGAGAAGCTTGCCCAGTACCTGCTTGATCTTCGGCAGAAATCCTGCCACGCTGGTGGCCACGACGAGCTTCAGCTGCGGGATATTCGCCGCGATCTTGGTAATGATACCGGCAAAAATTGCATCAAGGGTGACGAAGGCAACATTCTTGCCGGTGGATCCCAGGTCATTGAGCTGATACTGAATCTGCGGACCTGAGAGAAGCGGCGAGACGCCCGAGACGATGCAGCCTGCCCGAAGCGTGCCAACCACCGTTATCACATACTCAGGCATATTGGGCAGGTTGATACCGACAACATCACCCTTCTTAAAGCCGTTCTCAATAAGCATGTTGGCAAACTGATTGGCATATTTATCCAGCTCTGCGAAGGTTATCTCAGCACCCAGATAGGCAAAGGCCATTTTGTCGGGATACTGTTTGATGCCCTTTTCAACCATATCCACATATGTTGTTTCGAACTGCTCCGGTTTGAGATCTTCCATCCCCGGATCCCAATTCTTCATCCAGAATCTGTCCTTATAATTCAGCGCCATAGACTAGAACCTCCTTCTTGTAATATAATATTATGTAAAATAAAAAAACGGTAGAGAAAGTACTTCTTATCCTGTCAACGGGTAAAGGTTTCTGTACTGTTTATCACTCAATGAAAATCTTTTTCTATTTATTGCCAAAACCTCTCAAGGTAATTGATAACGCTATCCATTTATTAAAAAAAGATCAAGCAAAATATGAAGATTGTATAATTTTTTTAAGTATTTATTTTTCGATTAAGGGGAGAGAACAACGGACACAGATGAAATAAGAAACGGGCCTTATACCTCATCCTCGAATGAATGATGCTCCCGTGAAACAGTAATCCGCTCTTTTTAATCCGATTCTGACTTATCACGCTCCCGTATCTTCTCAATCATTTCATCGATGATGAGCCTGGCTTCGAACTCCTTGTCCCGCTCCTCCTGATGGGGAGAGTTCCTCGAGCCAACTGCTCCCGGCAGTGTGGGATGTATTACATTGGGCTTCTTCTTGTTCTCATTCATAATAAGCAACCTCGCTTCTCCGTCGGGGGATGATCCTCTCTCAATATAATAACAGTCCGGAACGGGGGCGTCAAGGAAAACTGATTTTCATGAAATGCGGCACTTCCCTCTGTACGGTTCATCACACGCTCCCCATTTCGCCCTGATACGCACCAATAGAGCTTTCTTAAGCTCCGGGTGACTTTCCACTGGATGACATGGATGACCACCTCTACGGCGGCTCCCTCTCCATCCTGTAGAAGCTCTAAGAGAATCAACTGAGAGAGGGAACGGGTGATGCTCCTGCTGTACTACTCGCTTGACATCATCATAAAAATATAGTATATTTTTACTTATAATAATTTTAATTGTTTAAATCAGCAAAATATTCATATTCTATCAAATTCTGCGAGAATTCGGTCGGGCACATTCGGTAATGATGTCCGGGATAAAACCGCCGTACAGAAATATAGGTATACGACCATCACCCGGCATTGCGAGCAAGAGGCGGTACATTTAAGCGAGTACGTGCAGGCAAGTGAAAACAGAGGAAAACCGTCACGCCGCAGGTGAAGAAGGGGTGATAGAACAGAGAGAGGAGAGCATTCTTTTGTATACATAAAGGCTTCAATTCTTTCGCGAACAGATGAACAGCAAAATGGAAATGAATGTAAAAAAGCTCGACATAGATGAGTTCGCCAGATGCTATGCCACGAACGAACGAAGAAGAGACCTCTTTAAAAAATTTATCGAGGAGCTTCAACTCGTCAGATCACAATGCAGCCGTTTGAGGGTTATCGTTTTCGGAAGCTACATAACGAATAAAGAGGAGCCGAATGATATCGATCTCATGATCTCCCTTATCCCGGATCAGGATCATGTTTTTGACTTCATGACTGACGGCATGCAGCAGAAAAACGATGACGAAGTCGATATACAGTATCAAAAAGCTGAATATTTTCTGAAAAATGCTCAACAACTCGTCGACTTTTTCAATGAGAATCCATTGAACAAGAAGAATGGGATTCAGATTGAAAACTGCGTTGAGATTAAGGACATTTAAGTAAACTTTTCTTTAATTTTTTATATATAAATATTTTTTTCTAACCAAATATTGATACAATTCGCAGATATTTCGAATTTTTTTAAAAAAATCCCTTGACTTATTTTATTAACAATGTTAACTTAACAAAGTTAAATTAACATTGTTAAGTTCACAACGAATTTTACCGTATAACTGCCATCAAATAATTATACAATGCCACGAGCTACGAGAACAACAAAAGAGGTGGACCATGTTAAGGAGGAAATCCTCGAAGCGGCACTACAGATCATCGTCGAAGACGGCTTTCAGAATCTGAGCATGCGAAATATCGCCGAAAAGCTCGGTATGACGGCAGCCAATATCTACAATTACTACACCAACAAGGATGAGCTCTACATCCTGATACGAACCCGGGGATTCGAGCTCTATTACGAGTACCTGAATACCGCCTATCGAAAACATGATAACCACCATGACCGTCTCAGGGCAATGATACGGGCATACATCGACTTCGGTATCAGCTACCCGAGTTATTATGATATAATGTTCACTGATCGCGAAACACCTAAATTCAACGACTATTTCGGAACGGAAATGGAACCCCTCTCATTCATGGAGAAGCAGACAGCGCTCAAATCATTCTATCTCGTCTTCAACACCATTCACCACTATCTGAGAGGGGAAGGCTGTAGCGAAGTTGATGCAATGTACAAGACCATACAGGTATGGTGCGATCTGAACGGCGTGGTGAGCCTCTACAACAGCAGGCTCCTCCACGAAGTTGTGGAAAATGTCGATGAAATACTGGAACTCATGGTCAGCGACGTGACGAAACGGTATATCCTTTCCAGTAATCAGGAAGAATGAAATGCCTCTGCTGCTCGTGTTCGGGGGTGCTCTTTTAGTATCTATAGTATTACTTCCCCAATTCCAAAGAGAGGGAATATTGACAGGATTACAGGATAAAATGGATAATAAAAAGTATTTATCCTGTCCAAGGATTATTTTACAAACAAGTATTCTGTTCGATTTCGATAATTATCGGTTAAGAAAATTTATGATAAAAAATGACTATACTACATTTTATCTCGCTTATCATGTAAATCCTGTCAAAATATTTCATGGTATCATACTCTCAGTATCGGGAAAAACCTGAAAAATATCCGGGTCCCATCCAATACCATTTACCCATAAAAGGAGGTACCATCGTGCTCCTCTACATAGCAGGCAAAAAGAAGCGTTCGTCAACCAATCTCCTGGCAAATGTGCTCCTGCGCATCATGGCGGCAAATTTCAACCATCGCAAATCCATTAAGAAATATCTGAAAAGCGATGAGGGTTGGATAAACTTCATCACGGGTATTAAAACCGAAAGCGAATCCGTTGAAGCTGCCATCTCCTTCAGCGAGGGGAGCGTTACCGTCATGAGCGCGATTCCTGAAAACGCAGATATCATTCTGATATTCAGGAACGATACAGCGCTGAAAAAGCTCCTCGGCGCTCCGCCGACCGATCAGATTTACATGCTGCTGAAGAGCGATATGCGGGCCGAGGGGAACGCTTCCTATCTCAACCTCTTCTTCTTCCTCCTCTCGGTCCTGCTGCACAATAAGCAGAAAAAGCAGATGAAAAAGGAGCGTACCGTTTCGAAGAAGAAGCTGCTCAGGGAATCCCCCGTGCCGCAGAAGGGACTGAGCGATGAACTCATCTCGCGACGCGCATACCGCATGAAGGCCGATACCATTGATCCGGGAGTTAAATATCTCGATGAACCCTATCTCTCGGAATACAGCCTCGAGGATTTTCCCCGCCTGAAGGAATTTCTCGATATACATTTTGAAGTAACACCGGAGGTCTGCTCCGAGCTTCCCAAACTCGTAACCGACTGGCACAAAGCCAATGGGTTCGAGAGAGACAGTGATGGCAATACTTGGATACCTGTACTCAGAAAAGCACATTCTTACAAGTATCTCATGGAGAATCGCGCGCCCATCATCAGGAAGAGTGATCTCATCGCCGGTACTACCACCACCAAGGAGATCGGCGTGGTCGTCTATCCCGAAGGACACGGCACCATGGTCTGGTCCGAGCTCTTCACCGTTCCCAATAGAACACTGAATCCCTACGGCGTCTCTGAAGAGGTCAGGAACCTCCTGCATCACGAGATCTTCCCCTACTGGGCAAAGCGCAACTTCAAGGAATGGGTTAGGGAGAAATACAAGAACCCGCTCTGCCAGCGGATCGACGAGCGTTTTGCCGTCTACTTCGACTGGAAGCAGGCGACCATATCACACACCATACCAGATTTTCCAAAGCTCCTGCGCCTCGGCACCAAGGGAATCATCGAGGAGATCAAAGAACAGATGCACACCGACGCTGATCCTGAAAGGCGGGCAGTTCGTGAAGCGATGATCCTCTGTCTTGAAGGGCTGACCGCCTATTCGAAGAACCTCGCCCGGCAGGCGGAGAAAGAAGCAGAAGCGGAAACCGATATGCGGCTCACAGCGGAGCTCCGAAAGCTCGCCCTGATCTGCGAGCAGGTGGTTGAAAATCCTGCCCGCACTCTCGACGAGGCCGTCAATGCAATCTGGATCACCTGGGTGGGCCTGCATATGGAGAGCACCAATGCCGGCCTTTCTCTGGGTCGCCTCGATCAGTGGCTGCAGCCTTTTTATGAAAGCGATATGGAAAAGCTCGCCACTGAAGAGGAGCGCAAGGAGTACTTGCAGCACGCCATCGAGCTCATCGGCTGCTTCTTCATGCGATGCACCGATCATCTTCCGCTTTCACCTGATGTAGCCAACTACTACTTCGGCGGGAGTTCATCGGATCAGGCAATCACCCTCGGCGGGATTACGCCCGAGGGTGAGGATGCCGTCAACGACATGACCTACATCTTCCTGAAGGTAACCGAGATGCTCAGCATCCGCGATCCCAATGTCAATGCGCGCTTTCACCCCGAACGAAACAGCGAAACCTACTTAAAGAGGCTCTGCGAGGTCAATCTCATCACCGCGGCAACACCTTCAATGCACAATGACAGGGAGGTGATGCTGTCGCTCGAGGAATTCAACTATGACATAGCGGATTTGCGAAACTGGTCTGCCACCGGCTGCGTTGAACCGACCCTCTCGGGGAAGCATATCGCCCACACCAATTTCCAGATGATGAACATGGTTGCCGCCCTTGAGATGGCCCTCAACAACGGCCGCCATCCACTCATGAACTGGAAGCTGGGTCCGGACACGGGAACTATCGGGAACGATGACTTCAAATCCTTCGAGGCTTTCTTCGAAGCCTTTACCACTCAGTTCAAATATCTCATCGATCAGTCCATCGAGTATAACCATCTCCTTGCGGAGTCCCATGCCTATATACGCCCAACGCCCCTGCTCTCCTCCTTCATTGACGGCTGCATACAGAGCGGGAAGGATGTCACGACCGGTGGTGCGATGTACAACAGCTCCGGCGCAGCCATCATCGGACTTGCTGATGTGACCGACTCGCTCATGGTGATTAAAAAGCTCGTCTTTGATGAAGAGAAGGTTTCATTTGTGGAGCTGAAAAAAGCCGTTGACCATAACTTTGAAGACAACCCGGCTCTCCACGCCATGGCGACCAGAAAAGTACCCCTCTTCGGTTCAGGAAGCGACGAATCGGTTGCATTAGCAAATCGGATAACGAAATGGGCCCACGACTATTACGGCAGCTTTACGAACTACCGCGGTGGCCCCTACACGGTGGGATTCTGGTCGATGTCAAATCACGTCGCCTTCGGGATTCTCACCGGCGCTCTCCCTTCCGGCAGGCGATCGGGCAAGCCCTTCACCCCGGGATTGACACCGCAGCCGGCAGCCTCAAACAGCCTCCTGGACAATATCCGGGATGTTGCGCGGCTCGATTCCCGAAATATGAACAACAACATGGCCTTTAACATCAAGGTGATTCCCGGCATGGGCGATTCACGCGAGAAGATCGTGAATGACATGTTCTCCTACGTGAAGACCTACTTTGAGTTGGGCGGCATGCAGATGCAGATGAATGTGGTGACCTCGGACACCCTTCGTGATGCCATGGCTCATCCTGAGAACTATCGGAACCTCATTGTTCGTATATCGGGATACAACGCCTACTTCGTTACCCTGAACCGCGATCTACAACTTGAGCTGATCGAGCGTGCGGAGTACGGGATCTGAAGGCGATGAAAAGGGTGAACTCCATTAAATCGGAGGGAATGAGAACGCCCCTGATACTTGAAATTAAGGGGAACTCCCTCGATGACGGGCCCGGTATACGATCCGTGATCTTCTTCAAGGGATGCCCACTCTCCTGCACCTGGTGCCACAACCCCGAGAGCAAGCGTGCATCCGTGGAGCTGGCCTTCGATCCGAAGGAGTGCATCGGCTGTGATACCTGCATAGAGGTGTGCACCGAAAAAGCCCTTTCCCGGAAAAATCCACTGTTCATCGACCGGCGAAGGTGCACGCTCTGTTTCGCCTGCGTTGAGAACTGTCCATCCGGCGCTCTCAGCAGGGTGGGAACAGAGATGACAGTGGATGAAATTGTCGAAAAAGTGCTCATCGATAAGCCCTTTTTTGATACCTCGGGTGGCGGTGCCACCCTCTCCGGCGGTGAGCCGACCATGTACATGGCGGTTACCTCTGAGCTCCTGAGATCCCTGAAGGAACATGGCATACACACCCTCATTGAGACCTGCGGTCTCTTCGATTATGATGAATTCACCGAGATGCTTCTCCCGGTGCTTGATATCATCTACTACGACATCAAACTCATCGAAAGCGAGGAGCACCGGCGATACTGTGGTACTCCCAATGAACAAATACTCGATAACTTCATGAGGCTTCTCGAGATAACAGGAAGTGCAACAACCCTTTTGCCGAGAACACCTCTTATTCCGAATATCACCGACAGCGAATCGAATTTGAAGGGGATAGCTGCATTCCTGAAAAAGAACGGAGTCACGAAAGCTGCCCTCCTCCAGTACAACCCACTCTGGCACGAGAAGAGCGAAAAGATAGGCGCTGAGAATCCACATAAGGCTAACAAGGAGATGAAAACCTGGATGAACCGCGATCATTTCAAGAGATGCCGTGAAATATTCAGCGAGGCAGGTATCGAGGTATGCTAATGCGCTGGTAGTAATTTTTAGTTATTTTAGAAATCATTACACTATTAGACAGGATAACTGGTTAATCCTGTCTGAGCTCTTTTCCCGCCCGGTATGGGGTCGTGCCAAACTCGTACAGAAGCAACTAAAAAAGCCGGTCTTTTGTTCACGGCTTTGCCAGATTAAGTGTATGGAGGTGAATGATGAAAAAGTTCAGGGATAAACTGGTCTTTATCACCGGCGGTTCCAGCGGTATCGGCCTTGAAACGGCAAAGCTGCTCGCTGCACAGGGAGCCCATATCGCCATATTCTCCCGAAGCGCTGAAAGGCTCAAGAGGGCAAAGGATGAAATCGAGAGATCACGCCGATCCGATCAACAGCGTGTAACAACCATGCAGGTTGATGTTGCGGACAACAAGCAGGTCAAGCGAAAGATGGCCGCTGCGGTTAAGAAGTTTGGAGTTCCCGATATACTCATCACCAGTGCAGGGGTCGGTCATTCGGATAGTTTCGAGAATATCGACTACGAGACCTTCGACCGTATTATGCAGATAAATGTCTACGGTACGAGAAACACCATCGCCGCCCTCCTCCCGGCAATGAAGAAGTGGGGAGGTCATATCGTCATCCTGGCCTCCGAAGCAGGATTGATCGGGATAATCGGCTATACCGCCTATGGCACCTCCAAATTCGCCCTGGTGGGATTCGGCGAGTGCCTTCGCGGCGAGGTGAAACGACATCGAATCGGGGTAACCGTTATCTGTCCACCCGAAGTCGAAACACCGCTCGTCGATGATGAGGCGAAGACCATGCAGCCCGAGGCGAAAGCCGTCAAGCTCCTCGCCGGCGTGCTCAAGCCCGAAACCGTGGCGCGCTCTATTGTCCGGGGGATCAGATGGAACCGGTTCATCGTTGTACCCGGCCTTCGCGCCAAGTTCATGTATCATGCAAAGCGATACTCGCCGGGATGGATGCCCCGACTCATCACCGATATCACGGCAGGTATAGCGGCAAAAAAAAGATAGGGACACCTCTTATCACTGTTGATAGCAAAGCACCCCCTTCTGCTTTCATTCAAGAATATACTACCCCGCAGTAAACTGCAAGGGCTATCGCAGTCGATAACCGCAACATCGGCGGGGTATTTGCTTAAGACGAGCCTGCCAGCGGACACAGGATGTGAGAAACAACGCTGGCCAAGGGGACATCCTATTAATAGTTTTTAGAAGTCC
>CAZZCF010000028.1:0-36295 GCA_964652955.1 uncultured Leptospirales bacterium | reverse complement strand
TGCGTATGCGAGCGACGGGTATGCAAGCGGATATTCATTTAAGCACCTGAACAGAGGTTGTCTCTTCGCGAAGGTGTAAGAATAATTTTCAAAGAGAAAGAAAAGCAACGGGAGCATAAAAGAAAAAGAATGTTATAAGGACTCTTTCAGTTTTTTAAACTCCTCCTCGTTCATGGAAAAGCTCTCCTTCTCGGTAGGAAAGAGGCCTTTCTCGACCTCCTCCCGGTACTGTTGAATGGCGACCTTTGACTTTTCAAAAATATCGTCATATATCTTGACAAACTTCGGTCGGTATCGCTTGAAGAGGCCGAGGAGATCCTGCAAAACGAGCACCTGTCCGTCACAGTAACTGCCCGCGCCGATGCCGATGGTGGGAATACTTATCCTCTCGGTGATAATCTGAGCGATCTGCCAGGGAACGCATTCGAGGACAATGCTGAAACAGCCCACCTCCTCGAGCGATTTTGCCTGCTCCATCAGGCGCACGGCGGTATCGAAGTCCTTTCCCTGAACCTTCGAATCGCCCAGCTTATCGGCAGTCTGCGGCGTAAAGCCGATGTGGCCCATCACCGGAATACCGTCGGCGATAATGCTCTTCGTCACTTCAAGGCAATTATCGAACCACTCGAGCTTCACCGCCTGACAGCCGGCCTCGTCGATAAACCGCCGCGCATTTGATACTGCCGCAGCGGGGTTCTCCTGATAGGCACAGTATGGCATATCACCCACCACCATCGCCTTCTCGGATCCCCTGACCACGGCCCGACTGTGATTTATCATCTCTTCCATGCTTATCTCGATGGTCGATTCCATCCCCAGAACCACATTTGCCAGCGAATCTCCTACGAGAATAATATCAATTCCCGCTGCATCGACAATTCCGGCGAAGCAGACGTCGTATGCGGTGAGCATGGAGATCTTTTCTCCCTTCTTCTTTTTATCGACAAGTGAAGAAACGTCGATTCTCATGATGAACCTCCTGAGGTTTTATAAATCGTGACGCCTCGATGCCTCATCGATCATGAAAGGCTCTCGGTACGCAAAGAAAAGAGACACCGCTGCAGGCGGAGGAAGAACATGCCTTGTAGGAAATTTCTACACAATACCGCCACCTGCGCTGAAGGCAGAAAATGTGAAGCATCTGCGGCATGTCACAGGTGAGTCTCCGTATCTTCACTGATGGGTAGAAGACTCCTGCTGCGCCTCCCCGCTTGAGATAAAAACACGGGTCGACACCTTCGTCAAATACTTTCCCGTGAGGCTGACTATTTTTTCGGTATGATACCGGTCACCCCCCCTCTTTGAAATATCCGAGGAACCCCTCTCCCCTTCGCCGTCTGCGGCAGGGGCGCTCGTCACCTTTCGTGGAACCGTCCGATGGTCAGTCAACCTCGAAAAAAGCCTCCTTCTTTGCGCCGCAGACCGGGCACTCATCCGGTTTCCCGGCTTCATGCACGTATCCGCAGACATTGCAGACATAGTACTCTGTCTCCTCCTCCTCCATGAGATGGGAGAGGGCTTTCTTGTAGAGTTTGGCATGCACTCCTTCTACATCACGAGCCTGAGAGAAGACGAGCGCCGCAGCTTTCTCTCCATCCTCCTCGGCTTCCTGTACCATTTTGGGGTAGTGGTTGCCGTTGACCGCATTCTCCTGCTGAAAGGCATACTCCATATTCGACTGAGTATCCTTTATCGCCTCGAGCATTCTGAAGTGACGTCGCGAGTGAATCCCCTCTGATGCGGCAACGGCTCGAAAGAGATGCGCTATCTGCGGCAATCCCTCCTCTACTGCTTTATCAGCGTAGGCGAGCAATCGCTGATACGCTTTCGCCTCTCCGACAAAGGCCGTGTGAACATTATTGGCAGTTCGATCTTTCATGCCGTCCTCCTTTCTCCTGCTGAAGTTATTAAAATCAAAAAGGAAAGAGCACACCCTTCCCTGAACCAATGAACGTAACCGATCTTCTCCCGATTATCCGAACAGCGCTATTCACTGACAACTGTATGCTTTATCATATTCTTTCCGTCCTGTTTCGCCTCATACATCTGGGCATCAGCCCGTGTGATAAGCTCGTCAACCGTTCGCGGTGGCGATGTAAAGGTGACCACTCCGATGCTGAAGGTAACCGACCAGCCCTGTTCCGACATGACTTCGAGGAGCTTTTTCTGAAGCTTGTCGATGATAACATGAGACAATTCGCCGTCAACATTTGAGAAGAGCGCAATGAACTCATCGCCGCCCAGCCGGGCAACAATATCAATTGCCCGCATATTATTTCTCAACAACTGAGCAATCGCACAGAGGAGATCATCACCGGCATCATGACCGTTCTGATCATTTACCAGCTTGAAGTTATCGATATCTATGTAGGCAACTGAAAGAGGGTGATTATACCGTCTCGATCGATCGAGCTCCCTTCCGGCCATCTCAAAAAATGCACGCCGGTTTGCAACCCCGGTAAGAGGATCGGATCCGGCGAGATCTTTCAGATTGTCCATCGCATCCCGTAATGCCGCAAGCGTAAGCGTGACAATAAGAAAAACGAGAAATCGAAAGCTCTCATTGAGGATTGGTATCAGGAGACCGGAAAAGCTCTGCAACATAATGTAATCAGCGATGAACAATGCGAGCGCGCAGACAATGGATATGAGGATGCCGGCGATTCTCCCCACAAGCCAGGTCACCATAAAAATTGGCAGGAGAAAAAAAAGGGATAGTGATACTTCCGGCCCGGTGTAATATCTGATATACACGATACAAACGGTAAGGAATACTCCGAAGACGAAGATAAATAATCCCTGATACCGTTTTATGAAAACGATGAGTTTTTGCACGATTTCCCGCTTTGTACTACATGATGTATTATATGATATAATCGAAGCATGCTCTTACTCATAGAGCATCGCCAAGAATACATTCGTTCACTATAGTAAACAATTATAATGCAGATAAGATCAATTTCAATCATTAATTATGTGCATACAAAAACTCTTTTCTACCTATTGAGCTGATACATAGAAAAGGGTTTTCACATTATTCCCCGCACATAAGAGAGAACGGACAGTGCTGTGCATCACCGTCCGAAAAAAAGGAGGGCAGCCTTCCGGAAGGCGATTCCTCTTCGTACTATCAGATCGCCTTCCGGAAAAGCTCTACTGTCAAACGGTACGTGCCGGTCTGAGATAAGCACCCCAGTAGCTCATTCCCACAAAGACGGCACCACCGATAATATTCCCGATAGTCACGGGGAGGAGATTATCCCAGAGGAAGCTAATCCAGTTCAATACCTCAGGAGCGAATCCCGCCGGTGCAGCTATCCCCGCCCAGTTTACCAGAAAAATGCCTGCCGGGATGAAGTACATGTTTGCCACACAGTGCTCAAATCCGATGGCAACGAATCCCATGATAGGGAAGAATATTGCGAATATTTTACCGACGGTCTGTCGGGCGGCAAGCGCCATCCACACGGCGAGACAAACCAACCAGTTACAGCCAATCCCTCGAACGAGCGCTTCGCCGAACCCGAGAGAGACCTTTGTATAGGCGATACTTACCGCGGCTCCGCCGAGAGCACCCCCCCCTGTCTTCCACAGCCCGGAAAAGTAAAAGATCAGGGCGAGAATGAGCGAACCGATCAAGTTGGCCACGTATACCAATCCCCACCGCTTCATCATGGTGCCAAAGGAGATATCGCCTGTCATGACGCTCGATATCATGAGATTGTTGCCGGTAAAGAGCTCGGCACCGGCAATAACCACCAGCATGAGGCCGAGGCTAAAAGCGGATCCTGCGACAATCTTCTTGATGCCGATCCCCGCAAACGGCGCCAGATCAAAGCTCACACTCGTCGACAGGAGACCGCCGAATCCGATGTATGCGCCGGCGAGAATTCCCAGCACAAAGACGGTAAGCCAGGGCGATGTCGCTTTGCCGACGCCAACGCTGGATGCCACCGTCTCGGCAATGGTCTTGGGCGCCTTATCTTCAAAAGGCGGTATAGGAAAGTTCCAGGCCTTTATGATCTTCTCAAAACGGCCCATCACCCTCTTCTCCTGAACCACCTTCTGTTTCACTGCCCGCTGTACGGCGTCAGTAATCTCCTCCGGCGTAAAGGGCTTGGGGAGATACTCCATTGCTCCGCGTTTCATTGCCTCGGTTGCTCTTCCGACGGAGGGGAACCCGCTGATCATGACAACTGCCGAATCAGGCGAACGCTGATCGATTTCCTCGATAACATCCATCCCGTCAAAACCGGGCATCTTCCAATCGCACAGAATAACATCAAAATGCGAGTCAGAAGCGAGCTTCAATCCCTCTTCGGGACTGGTCGTCACGACAACGTCGTATCCCTCCTCCTTGAATATTTTCAGGCAGGAATCCAGAACCAGTTCCTCATCGTCGATCACCAGCATCTTTTGTGCCATTGTACTCTCCTTCTTGCCTAACGTAGAATCACCATATTTCGGCGCTGAGCCGCTGATCAAGCCATCGCCGCTGTTTATCAGTAAGCTTGCCAATATGCTCCTCAATCCAGGGGGTGTCTCCCGTGAGGATGGCAAGTTTCTCCGGACCGGTGAGATTGTATTCCTCGAGCGCTTCAGGCCCGTGATAGAGAAGGTTCGCGACGAATTCACTGTCGGTCGACGCGCGATCGAGCACTTTCAGTACCTCATCCTTATGAATGATTGCCTGTTCCTCGGGGGGCTCTGTTCGCGCCCTGTCCAATGCCGTCGCTATCGCGTTTAAAAGCCGATCAGGGGTAAAGGGCTTCTCGATGTAGTCGCTCGCGCCGAGTTTCATGGCCTGAACGGCAGACTGAACGGTGGCATAGCCGGTAATCATGATAACCGGCATGGCCGGCTTTGCCCGCTTCACATCTCTGAGCACGCGCATGCCGCCAATGTCAGGCATACGGATATCGGTCAGGACAACATCGTAATCTCTCTTCACGGCCCATTCAAGCCCCTCTCGCCCGCTGAGCGTTACCTCGACCTCATAATCCTCAGAGGTAAGTATTTTACTCACACTGTCGAGAACAATCTGTTCATCATCAATAACAAGTGCCTTTTTTGCTTTCATCCCTCTTCCTCCTTTTGCATAAACTGACGAACTACTTCGAGGAGTTCATCTGGTGTAAATGGTTTCGGTATGAATCTGGCAGCCCCTATCTCTGCAGCAGCCATTATCGTCTCTCGAGTCGGATAACCGCTCATTACCACAATAGGTATTTCCGGCCAGTTCTCTTTCACCTCTCGCATGAGCGACATCCCATCACGAACAGGCATCTTCACATCAACAAGCAGAAGTACATATGAACGACTGCGCAGCGCTTCTATTGCCTCATCAACGCTCTGCACCAGGTGAACGATATACCCATCTGCCTCCAGAATGAGCCTGCAGCAATCCAGAACAATTGGTTCATCATCGACGACCAGTATATTACCGTTACTCATGGCCTCCCTCGACCGGCAGCCATATGGTGAATACGCTTCCCTTTCCTACCTCACTCTGTACCATGATAGTCCCCCCATGACGTTCGATGATACCGTATGAAACGGCAAGTCCCAACCCGGTTCCCTGCCCCACCTCCTTGGTGGTGAAAAAGGGATCAAAGAGTTTATCAAGGTGATGGGGAGCAATTCCGCAACCGGTATCTTCGATAATAATCTCGACACCTTTGCGCTCTTCCTTCTGGGCAAGCAGACCAATTCCCGTGGAAACGGTAACCGCGCCACCGGGATCGGTCGCGTCAAATGCATTGATAATAATATTCATCAACACGCTCTGGAGCTGACTGGGATCCAGGGTAAGCATCGGCAGATCCTCGCCGGGCTGGAACGAGAGTGACACCCCTTTGACCAGTGCCTGATTCTGCAGGAGATTAATGGTCGTATTTACCAGGGCATTGACATCGGTTGGTTCAGGATTCAGCTTTGTTTGCCGCGAAAAATCGAGGAGACCTTTTACTATCTTACGAACCCGTTCCGTTGCATCGGCAATAGTCTGAAGATCAGAGCGAACATCATCGTCAAAATCCTTCCGACGAAGGAGCATATGCGTATAGGTCAGCACTCCCGTCAGGGGATTGTTTATCTCATGAGCCACACCTGCAGCCAGCCTGCCAACGCTGGCCTGTTTTTCCGACTGCATGATCCTGATCTCACTCTCGGCCGTCCTCTGTATATCACGATCCTGAAGAGAAAAGATCATATCATAAAAGGTCCTCTGGAGGAGACCAATCTCATCCTTTGCGATGGGACCAACATCAACCACCGAGAGATTCCCTTCGGAAACATCCTTGCTCGCCTGTATTAACCGGTTTAACGGTTTCATTATCTTATCCGCGAGATAGTATCCAAGTCCAATTGACAGCAGCATGCCGGCCATGGTGATGATCAAAAGAACCGAGAGGGCATTCCATCGAATATCGGCATATTTCTCCTCAAGAACCCCGACATAGAGCATTCCCACCCGACGGTTGAAGATATCCTCAATGGGTTCATACGCGGTGATATACCAGTCGCTTACCACGAAGGCAGGCGCTGTCCATTTCTTGCCCTCACCGAGAACGTGCTTCTTTACCTCCTGCGAAACACGCGTACCGATTGCCCGCTTCCCCTCGGTCGTGAGAACATTTGTTGCTATTCTGAGATCGTCGAAAAAAATTGTCGCGGTGCCAATATTGCGTCCGTTATAGATTTCATTTTGAAACACCGTATCTCGAATTCTGTCGACTATTTCGATATTACGGCTTAAAAGGATTCCGCCGTAGAGCACCCCGAGGAGCCGTCCCTGTTTCATTATCGGGACGGCTGCTGCGAGAGTCATCCCGGCCTTTTCCTCTTCATCATTCCGCGGTGCTGCCCGTTCAGTCGGTATTAACCGTATACGTGCGTGTTCCGCAAGGGCGGGGCTCTCCGCTACCAATTCCTCTCTGTTCAGAATAACCGTTCCCGAAACGGGAACACGGCGTTCAAGCGCTGCTGCGGCTATGGGATTAATAACAGTGGATATTCCGCTCTGCGTCACCTCCCTGCTGACCCTCGCAATCGTTATGCCGTTACTGTTTACCATACCAACGAAATCGAGATTACCGCTCTTCGCCAATCTCTCAAGGCGCGCTATGAGACGATATTTCCCCGCCGACAACAACTCAGAAAAGAGATGCGGTTCCATCGAGGTAATAGCGAGGGGACTTACAATGGCTTTCAAACGGGCCTCGTATAACTCACGGGCAGAATTGAGATCCTGGCTCACACGGGTCGTCGCCTCATTGAGCACTGCTCTATATAGAAGCATCGTGCCGACGAGAAATGAAACAGACCCTGCTATCAGCGAAACAGCGAGAAAACTGATTATGATCTTGAATCGCGTCGAATAAAACAAAATTGATTACCTATATTAACGAACGCTCAATGCTGCCATAGTAAGAAAATCGTACCCAACGGCGGACAGAACACACTTCTCCATGCTCAATACACTGTAATACAAATTTTGGTTGACGTTAAATCAGATTTTGTCCAAGTAATCATAACCGCATTCAACTCTTTTAGAATGTGGCAAATTGTCAACTTTTTTTCTCTTTCCAACCATAAACAACGGAATACCGATTAATGCGGGCTCACTGTTCGAGCGGTGATGGAGTCAGTGACTCTGTCACCGCTCCGTTATCTGCCCCGGGGACTGACCGATTATGCTATTTCATGGGGAAGTTTGACAACAAAGGTGGTTCCTTTCCCTACGGTGCTCCTCACATCGATATTACCCCCATGTCTCTTTATTATGCCATAGCTCACCGCCAATCCCAATCCCGTTCCCTGGTGGTAAAGAAGGGGTAAAAGATCTTATCGATATTTCCTCCGGAATGCCATTAATTCTAAGGGGAAAAGAACTTTTGACAAGCACTTTAGCTCTTTTCGGCTGTTTTTTGAAAGGGACTACTAATCTATACCGCCGATTGATGCGCTGTCGGGAGGGCGATGCTATACTGAAAGAGTCGGGAGGACCCGGTTGTTCTGCTCGTAGATTCGCACCATGAAATAAAAATCGTGCTTGATGTGATATTCGACTGAACGTAATCTGCACATCAGAATCAAGAAGATACTTCGGACAGGAAATCCATCTTGCGCGAATTTACGAGAAAGGAGCATCTGTTCATGACGGAATCGAATCAACTCGAGGACAGTGCCCTGGCGCATGCCAGAAAACAATTCACGAAGTCCCTTATTGTGCTCGGTATCGCCTTCGTGTATCTCATATCGCCGATCGACCTCATCCCGGGACCACCGCCGGCCGAGTGGATCGAGGATATTCCGATTCTGATAGCCTCTGCCGTATACACCGGAATCTCATACTACCGGCTCAGAAGGGAGCGGGCAAAGTCAGTTGCCCCGGAATAATGTAAGAAAGAGAGAGATCAATCGCCGGGGATCAGGACAACTGAATCCTCCACGCTATCGGTTTCGGCAAGTCGAACCCGAACCAGATCTTTCACCTTCGTCCCAATCCGGTACCCGCAGTAATCGGGTTGAATGGGCAACTCCCGGTTGCCCCTGTCAATGAGCACAAAGAGCCGTATCGCACGGGGTCTTCCAAAACTCATGAGGGTCTCCAGGGCAGCCTTGGTTGTCCTCCCCGTAAAGATGACATCATCAACCAGAAGAATGGTCATCTGGGTGATATTGAAATCAATTCTCGTCTCCTTTATAACCGGCAGCATTCCCCGCGTCGCGAGATCATCACGGTAAAAGGTAATATCGAGCGTGCCCGAACGAATGCTCTTCCCGCTCTTTCGTTCAATGAAGTCCCGAATTCTCCCGGCCAGCTCAACGCCGCGCGTCTGGATTCCCACAATGGCAAATTCATCCAGGTTCTTCGTGTCCCCGTAAATCTCTTCGGAACTCTCATTGATGATCTTCTCGATATCATCCCTGGAAAGAACGAGACTTTCTGACATTGCGATCGCACCCCTCCTGTATGCTTGTTCACCGATAGCTCATATTAAAACGCCATCAGCGCCGCTCTGATGAAGCTGGTGACCGGTGCCTGCTCCCGCGTGTCCTCTATCGCCTCGCGGAGCTCCTTGATGAGATCATCGGTATTTTCATGAACCTTATCTTCGTTCACGAGCTTGCCGAGGGTTCCCTTCCCCTCATTGATCTTCTGCGTGATATCCCGAATATTTCGTATGGCAACGCGAACATCCTCCCTGTTCTCCTCGATGAACTCGGAGATTATCCCGAAGGGATCCGCAATCGCTTCACCGACCAGATTCTCCCTCGTTTCAATGATGGCGAACTCTCTCCCGTCATCGAAAGGCGTTCCCGGATAGATGCTCACATACTTCCCGCCGAGAGCGGTTTCGTTCATTATCTTCATTTTGTAGTTCTCATACAGGGTGAATGTATTATACATCTTGAGCTTCACCCAGACGAGATTATTTTCCAATCGTATATCCTCCACAACACCGGAAAGCACCCCGTTCACCTTCACCTTATCATTGACGCCGAGTCCCTCAATATTGGGGAAGATGACGGTAATGCGATAATATTCATATCGCTGAAAAATCTCCCCGCTCATGATAATGGTGAAGTATCCCAGAATGCTCATGGCGATGAAGAAGAATATTCCGACGACTACCTCATTTCGAACACTCATTACCTTCTCCTTACCCTACCGGTTGCGTATGGTACTCCTTCCCCATTCTCCAATCTGCACGGAAGGGCATCTGACAACGGCATCACTCAACATCAATCGGCCCCATGAGATTCCCCTCAATGAACTGCCTCACAATGGGATTCGTGGAATAACGGATGCCATCCGGCGTATCGCATTGAACAATAGTCCCGTTATGCAGCATCGCGATCCTGTCCCCTATCTCATAGGCGCTTCGCATATCATGCGACACCACCACCGACGTAACGCCATACTCCTGCTGAGTATCCCGTATCAATTTATTGATCATGCTCGACATCACCGGATCGAGCCCAGAGGTCGGCTCGTCATAGAGTATGATCTCCGGGTTTCTGACGAGCGCCCTGGCCAGGCCCGCTCGCTTCTTCATGCCGCCGCTGATCTCAGAAGGGTATTTATCGGCCGCATCGGCGATCTGAAGTATGTGGAGCCGATCCGAGACCACCTCCTCAATCTCATCCTCGGGCAGCAGCTTAAACTCCTTCAGCGGAAGCGCCACGTTGTCCCGAACCGTCATCCAGTTGATAAGCGCACCTGACTGGAAGAGAACACCCATTCTCTGGCGGAGCGTGTCCTTTACCCGCATGGGAGCATGATCCATTCTCACGCCATCGATCAGCACCTCTCCGGAATCGGGCTCAGCGAGGCCGGCAATATGCCTGAGCGTGACGGTCTTGCCGGTGCCGGACCGACCGATAATTACGAAGGTCTCTCCCTTTTTCACGGTCAAGCTCACGCCGTTGAGAACCCGCTTGTTGTTAAAAGTCTTGTAGACATCGATAAGCTCTATCATACCTGCTTACCATAGAATATTGCCGTTATAAAATAGCCGATAATCAGCACCAGCAGAAAAGAGAGCACCACGGATGAGCGGGTTGCCTTGCCAACACCTATAGCCCCATGCATGGCGCGCAAACCCTGCGCGCAGCTGACGCTCGAAATAATGATACCAAAGACAAAAGACTTTAACAGCCCCACATAGGTTGCCTTGAAGCGGAGAGAGTCGAGCACGTGCATGTAATACGTATCGAAGCTGACATTCAGCTGAAACCTGGCAATGATGCCGCCGCCGAAGGTGCCGAGGAAGTTTGTGTAGACGGTCACCACGGGAAGCATAATCGAGAGTGCGACGACACGAGGCATAACCAGAAACTTCACCGGGTTAATAGACATCATGATGAGCGCATCTATCTCCTCTGAAACCTTCATGGTGCCTATTTCGGCAGCCATTGCCGACCCCACCGAGGCAGTGAGAATCATCGCTGTCATAAAGGGACCCATCTCGCGAGTCATGGTAGCGATAACGAGATCGCCGACGTACGCCTGCTGCTGAAATCTCATCAGCTCGACACCAGCCTGCAGTGAGAGGATCATGCCGGTAAAGAGCGCCACGATTGAGCAGACCACGAGGCTCTTCACCCCGGCGATATACATCTGCTTGAATATCTCACGGTGCTTGCTGATAGCATTCTTGGTAAAATATATCGACTCCAGAAGCAGAACGAGGGTAAAACCGGAAACTTCCATCGCCTCGATCAATTGGCTTCCCATGAATCGAAAGAAATCGACAATTCGTTTTGAAATAACCGTCACCATAGACAATTCGTGAATAGACGTTCCCATAATTAGTACGCACCGCCGTTGAAGTGTTACGACATCACGGAAAAAATCACCTGTCAAAAAAAATTTGTACTGTAAAGAACAAATTTATTCTTCTCGGAAACGGAATCGAGATACTGATCGTCGCCCCGATAGGGGCGATACCCGTTCAGCGGCCGGTCCGGTTGTGCATCATGTGCCTCCTGTCGCACTTCGGAACCCTCGCCGATACGTATCGGAATCCAGAGCAGGCGGAGATAGGTTCCATCCTCCTCATCGGTATAGCCGAACATCGACAACAGGAATGACAGCTCGACCAGATCCCCCCCCTCGCTGCCATAGGAGAAGAGGATGGGAATTTTGATATAAAGAAAATCATCACTCCATCGCTGAAAATAGGTTCTCAGGAGAATCCCCAGCCGCTTCTCGCCCGATTGCAGTGTGCGGTATTCGAAGAGTGTCCAGAATGGTTGATATAATTTCTCCCATCCATCGGGATCGCGCCAGAAGAGGAGTGAAAGAATGTTCAGCGAGTAGTTCCCCCGATCGTCAGACTCTATCTGAATGAACGGCCAGAGTTTAAAGTACCGCCATGAACTCCCGTACGTTTCGCTCGGCTCCTTGATATAATCCCTCTTGAGATACCAGCAGATGATGGCATAGAAATAGTACTCCGAGATAAAATTCTTCGTATGCCTGGTGAGGGTAAAGTAAAACGGCGTTATGAAAAAGGACCGCTGCTTCCTGAACTCGTAGAGACCGTAGAAGGGGAAAAAGATCCGCTTTTTGATATAGGGATTCCGTGAATCCTGGAGCTGAAACAGGGGCCAGGGAAAATTGATCTCGAATGAACCCCGCTTTTTATTATAGCCCCAGGAGAAAAAGGGCCACAGCAGCGTGCTGGAGCTCAAATTATTCGTCCGACTCCACCGCCTCCCGAAAAAGGGCAGGACAAAGATGGTCTCATGCAGATCATCTTTTAAAAAGACCTCCTGATAATTAAAAATCAGGCCATAATTCCTGTTATCATAGAAGCCCTCCTTGGTATTGCGGGCGAAGAAGGGGAGAAAGCGCCGATCATCACGCGTCGGGCTCTTTCCCCGCTGAATGAGCGGCCAGAGAACGGTCCACGCATCATAATCCTTGTGCTCATAATCCGCATAGAGGGGCAGCAGGGAGACAATGAATATCCCCACCATCGTCCAGGTGGGAGGGAAGGTGGGAGGATAGATGAGGAAGAGGAGAACCCAGGGGAAGCCATAAAAGGTTATCCGATCCTGCCCGAGCTTCCCCTTCAGTGTCCCGCCGAAGGGCCAGAGAAAAAAATACCGGTCCCGCGTATCGGATGACTCGCCGTATGCCAGCGGAAAGAGGAACACATCGGTGTCCTCGATGTTACCGGGATGAATATAGCGCACCGAGCTCCACAGGCCCAGGAGATATTTCTTCTCGTCCATGCGCGCTGATATATTCCGCCAGTAGAGAGGAAGCAGCGACGCCTCAAAGACCTTGTTGTTCCGGTATACGTTCCTGACAAAGAAGGGGCGTACGTACACCGTGCTCTCCATCCGCGGTATCTTCTCATATTCGTAGAACATCCAGAACCAGTTGAACTGCGAATCAGCATCGGCACGAGCGATGTCGGTATTCAGGATGATGAGGAGTGGCAGTAGTATCAGTGTAAATAGAAATCTCTTTAACGCAACCACAGCTTCCGTTTACTATTCCCTTTTCAGATTTTGATGATGATCTGTTCCCCTATTATGATTGCTTCAACCACATTCCAGGATGCGCTCATCTGCGCACAGAAATCAATCCCCTCACCGGAGCATCACCCCAGCGCTTTGCGAATCTCCTCGATGATTCCGGTCAGTTTAATGCGATCCTCCGAGGATAAAACGCTGAACTGCAATCCCCCTTTGACTGTTCTTCTGCCCGATACCTCCTGATAGATACTCCAGACCTTATCCGTTTCGGCAAATATACTTTCTTCATCAAAAAAAATCTTTACGAACAGCGACGTGGTATTCTCAAGCTCATCCATCAGAACGGCATCAGGATCGTCAATCTCAAAACCGAGACCGCCCAGGCTTATATCAACCACCCGTCCCCGAACGACAGCGCTCAAGCCGATCTCGAGGCATATCTGCTCGAGCAGACTGCTTCGCTTCACTGCATCTGTAATGCTATGCCGTGTCTTTTTTCTTCTCTCCAATCGACCTTTCCCGGATAAACGCTAATAAATGGCATTCCTGTACAAATGTCGGAATGCCGCTGCGATACTCGAACATATCGCCTTGTGAGTAAAAGACGAAGGAAACGGAGCCCTGCTTCATTTCCCGGCACCTGCGAGAAAACACAAATCGTTTTTTTGCAGGTTCGTCATATTTCGTTGATTCTGAAAGAGAAATTCCCGAAAGTCAACAACATTTATGTCAGGCAGCCTCGCCGAAATGATCGAAGAGGTCTCCCCGATGCTTCCGTGAGGGAAAGCCTGTTTTGCAGGGAGCCCGCAAGAATGTATTGACAGAATAGAGCAGTGATGTACAATAATACGACACGCGCGAGTGGCAATGCCAGGTGGCGGTTTCAGGAGTAACAGCGCGTATTGAAAATCACTATTTCAGGTAATGGGGGCCGAAAAGGATGAAAAAGGTTGTGCCAATTGTTTTCGCCTTATTCTTAATCACGAACCTCTACTCACAGGATAAGGAAAGCAAGAAGCCGGAGGAGAAAGAGAAGAAGAAATTAATTGATGCGTATAGCGAAATCACAATCGAGGATTTTGAAACGACACCATATACCGATAAGAATTTGGAATATCGTGTTAGCAAAGAGCAGAAGGCAGGGCTTTCCCTTCGGGATCAGTTTCCCGCTCCGATACAGAATTCGAAGAAGTATATCGGTCTGAAAGTGTACGGGAGGAAGGGTGACTACCTGAACATCATCCCGGCAAAACCGTTAATAATAGAAAAGCACTGCAAAACAATATCCATCTGGGTATACGGAAAGAGATTCGCCGGTGAGCTCTCCATGCTGCTCAAGGACGCCAGCGGAACATCTCACCGTATCATCTTCGGCACGCTGGATTTTCTGGGATGGAAAAAACTGACGGCACGGCTGACCGATGAGATCGCCCAGGAGGATAAGTACCTCAGTCAGAAACGCCAGATTGAAATCCTGAAGATCATCTACAGCCCGGGAAATATAGGTCGATTACCGCTCTGGCACTATTTCTATCTGGATGATATAACGGCGGTTGTCCGCGAAAAATATACCGACCGGCAGAGTGACGACTGGTAAGCGCAGCTCACACGGCTGCTGCATCATCCGAACTCACCTCTCCTACCGTATCTTAACATACTCCATCTCCGCGAGGGAAGCGCTCTCTCGTGAAGATGAGAGGCAGATAATTCCAGAGGTAATATAGCGCGCATCGACCACGGGGTTTATCCTGCTGGAGATAATCTCCCCGTCAACGGAGAGACGCGCGAGCTTCCCGTCATCGCTCTCGAGTCGGTAGACATGCCAGTCAGCGGTATGAAGCGGAATTTTCCTGCCCGAGGTCTCAATTTCTTCGTCCAGGAGCTTCAGATAGAATAATCGGCCATCGTATCGCACAAAGGCAATGATGGTAATCGCATCTCCGGTGACAAATCGCGCGCGGGTTTCCAGCGCAAAAACTCCCTTTGAAACACTTCTCCGAAACAGCCCTGAAGCCTTTCCCTTCGGCGCATGTACCCGAACGACGGTAATCCCATCCTTCGAGACAAAGCTGATTGTCGAGCTGTCGGTATTCTCCAGATGCACCCAGTTCTTCGGCGTATGAGAATCACGCCAATCGGTGAAGAACTCCTCCAGCGACCACTCCTCCTCAACGGCCTCCTCCTCCAGCCGGGGGAGGTCGAGCGGTTTCAGGAACTTCCCGAAAATCCATCCCTGATGGCCACTGAGCCGCATCACCCGATACCAGTAATCGCGCGTATCACCGACCTGAAAGGTATCCATAGACTTCTCCAGCTGAATCAGGATCTCTCCCCTCTCGGCCTTGCTGACAACGCCCCCCTCTATACCCGGCGAGTTCCTCATATTGACGCCCTCCCCGTCACAGGTATAGATGCGATAAAACTCAGAGCTCGTCGGGTATCTGCGGGCGAACTGCAGGATAAGCTTTCTCAGAAAATCCTGATTCCCCTTCACCTGCACGTCACCCTTCTGAAAACAGTGAAAGAGCATTTTTACCAGATGCGAAATATAGGGGGTAGCGGGATACCGCTGATGGAAATTAACCACAGCATCAATGAGCTTATGGCGCTCCGTTCGAGCAATTTTCTGAAGCTCTTCATAATCGAGATCCTCGATGAGCCTGCTCCCCTTATAGCGAGCAATAAAATCATCGTAAAATTTACCCCTGGAAACGATCATGCCCCGCTTATCGAGCAGGAGTGTCAGATCACCGCCGATATCCCTGTTGATATCGTCGAGCTTCAGCTCCAGGGACTTTTGTATCTCCCGCTTCTCCTTTTCGGGAATTCCTTCTTTCGACAGCTCTTCGAGCTCCTCTTTGTACTCCTCCTGCAGCTGCGCCGCGAGCCGGTTTATCGCCCGGCAGCGATAGTACATCACCCGCTCTCCCTCCTCATAGTCAACGACTTTCATGAGATCGTTCAGGATCTGAATTGCCTCGATATATTCCTGATCGTCATAGTGTTCAATAGCATCCTCAACATCATCCCTGCTGAAGAGCACAAAGCCAAGATATATCAGCAGGATGAGTATGACCGGGATAAGCGCGATCTTAACGACTTTCATCATACACCCTCGAAGCAAACAAAAAATACACCGCCGTGTTACCTGTTACCCGTTACTTTTTTTCTCTCGCCTCCCGCCCGTTGACCGGACACAGAGGGATCCCGTTGTGAAAAATAATCTCTCCTAGTAAATCTTTCCCGCAATCACCATTTCGATGAGCCGGTGTCCCTCCTCGACAACAATTCCCGTCCCCGCTGCACTCGTTTCATCGAAACCGGCAACCTCGCCGCCGCTCTGATCCGAACGCGTGCTGTTGTAAATGCAAAACGGCACCGGATCCGGCGTGTGTGTCTTCAGGCTGATTGGCGTCGGATGGTCCGGCATCACCAGGAGGGAATAATCATCAAACACATCGATTCCCTTCAGCACCGTTCCCACGACCTGCTCGTCAAAATCTTCAATCGCCTGTATCTTATGCTCGATATTCCCCTCATGTCCCGATTCATCGGGAGACTCAACGTGCAGAAACACAAAATTTCCGTCATGGAGCGCCGAGAGGAGCTTCTCGGCCTTTCCACGGTAATTCGTGTCAATATAGCCGGTCACTCCCTCGACCGGGAGGGGCGTTAATCCTGCCGCTTTCCCGATCCCATGAATGAGATCAACCGCCGATATGGTGTATCCCCGCAAGCCAAACCGCTCGGCAAGCGTTGTCATTGCGGGTCTCCTCCCGCCACCCCAGAGCCATATTGCCGTTGGCATTCCCCGATAGCGCTGCCCCGCTTCCTGAATCCTCTCCGAGCCGGTGACCACCTCGCGGGAGAGACGCATGATGCTCCGTAAGAGATCCGAGCCATCCCCACGCGGCAGATACGATCCGATCACGCGCCCCTGAATATCATGCGGCGGCGTCGAATCGGTAACCTCGTTATACGGATAATCCCTCCACAGGAGAATGTTCCGGTACGAAACCCCCGGGAAGAGCTTAATAAATTCCTCCCCCAACACGCCGTTCAGCTCGTCGATGATTATCCTGGTATAAGCCGTATCAATGTGATCAGCGCTGAAATCAACCATCACATCACTATCGTCGATATGCACGATATTGCATCGAAACGCAACATCACGCTCGGCCATATCAATCCCCATACTGATCGCTTCCAGAGGAGCGCGCCCGCTGTAATACCGCCGCGGATCATAGCCAAACACGGAGAGATTGGCCGTATCGCTTCCCGGCGACATGCCCTCGGGGACGGTCCGAACCAGGCCCAGGATGCCGTTTTTCGCGAGATAATCCATGTGAGGCGTTTTCGCCGCCTGCAGAGGAGTCCGATTCCCCAGAGACGGTATGGGATAATCCGCCATACCGTCGCCAAGGAGTATAGCTATTTTCTTCTCGTTGCTCATGATAGAGTACCACGCTGCTTTCAACCAGAATGATGTGCCGCCGGCTCCGGCAACCCTTCACCGGAGCACGGCTCGAGGAAACCCGTTTCCCTGCGAATCAAAGTCAACTCACTTATCAGTATACCTCATTGTATTGACTCATAAAAGGGGATCTTGTAAAGATTTTTTTCTCTTTTCGAGATCAGTATCTTAACCGAAGGGCATGAGTAACCGATACCTATAGTGAGAAAAAAAGAGTTGATGAAAACATGCATCGTAATTATTTTATAGTCAGGAGTGAACCTGCCCGATGTTCCCCGTTCACCGAGAGGATTATCCGACATGAACACCATAAACAGTGAACTTCAAAAGAGATTGCATTTCAGAATAGCGCAGGGCAGAGAAAAGCTGACCCTCTCCCACATTATGCTTGAGAAGGGACACTACAACAACTCCGTCCTCTTCTCCTACCTGTCACTCTTTTACCTGGTCAGGGTATTCCTCATCGAAAACGACATCGATTCGGACAACAGCTTGAAAATCGTTGAGCTGATTCAGAAGTACTACGCCTCGACCTGGGATACGGTCGATATCAAAACGATGCTTACAAAATCACGAATGCCACGGGACACCGATCCCGTTCCGCAAACAGTATCACGTGAAGAGGCTGAACAGTGCTACCATAATGCCACCGTGCTGATGAACAAGGTGCTGCAGCAGCATCCTAACTCCTCTCGGAAACCCACATAGATCCATCGTCGTAAAACTCCCGCTTCCATATCGGCACGGTTTTTTTTACCGTATCGATGATATAGCGGGCCGATTGAAACGCTTCATCCCGATGCGCCGAAGAAACCGCGATGAGAATACTGGACTCACCGATCTCGACCCTTCCGTAGCGATGGACGATGAGAATGTCGGTAACCGGCCACCGTGCGCTCACCAATTCAGCAATCCTGCGGAGCTCCTTTTCCGCCATCGACTCATATATCTCATACTCGAGATGGGTCACCGTTTTATCGCGGGAGCGCGATCGAGCCCGACCGATGAAGGAGACAAGCGCCCCGTCCTCACGGGTTCCCAGATCCTTCAGATGTTCTTCAACATCAATCGGATCAGCCTGTACCAGAATCCGTATCACCGGTGCTATCCTCCGCTCACCGGCGGCAGAATTGCCAGAATGTCATTGTTATCCAACACCCGCTCCTCATCACAGTATTCCTCGTTCACGGCAAAGATCAGAGAATCCTTCATCTCCCCCAACTCCTCAAAGGAGATCGAGAGGATGCCGAACACATCACCGACAGAGGAACCGTCACGAAGCTCCATCTCCCTCTCACGGTAGCCCAGGATCTCTCTGACGGCGGCAAACGCTTTAACCCGTATTTTCATTTCTCCTGTTACAATTATTGAAGGGAACCTCTGCACGTACATTTGAAGCTCCCCTGCGTGTACCCTATCCGATACAATGAGTTGTCATTTGAGAATATGGACACTCCCGATTCCCGGAGGTACCCTTACAACAGCATAGCCTGAATGAACCGAATGTTACTCAGGTACTTTATCAGGCGATTCCTCACGCAGCATGTCAAGCAATTCTTCATATTCCTTCCGCACCGAAAGGAGATCCGGCCGGAGCGCAAGGAGCTCCTCATACCAGCGGATCGCTGCCCGGTATCTGTACTGATCGCGGTATCCCCGCGCGAGATACAGGTAGGTGCGGGTAGTATGCAGATAGCGCAGCGAGCTCTTGAGATAGGCGATACCCGTACCCTGCTGCTCATTCAACAGCAGGG
The DNA here is from genome assembly GCA_964652955.1 of uncultured Leptospirales bacterium. Lineage (GTDB taxonomy): Bacteria > Spirochaetota > UBA4802 > UBA4802 > JAKQUI01 > CAZZCF01. The sequence continues at coordinate 17,068 of CAZZCF010000028.1, read as the reverse complement.
CACCGGCGGAGAAATAATTATACCCGTTATAGGGATAGCACCGAATGCCCCGGCAGAACTCGTCGAAGCCACCCTCCTCCACTGAAAAGCTCGCCAGCCCCCTCTGATGATGAAACAGGGAGAGGGCATAGCGCGAATGGAACCAGGCAAAGGCGACAATAACCATGAGCGCGAGAAGGGCATCCAGTCGCGGGTGATCAATTCGAAGCTGCCGGTGCCGGAGCAAACCCGAAATCCGGGCAAGGGATAGATAGAAAAGCAATTTGCTGAAGGGCAGATACTGAGGAAACGCCAGGAGGCCAAAGGGAAGATAGAGAAGTGGAACCATGTTGATAAACCGCTGCGAGCCCTCTTCCCCGACATTCCTAAAACCGGCAGAGAGGGCATACCCGATCAACAGGACATAGAGCAGCAGCGCAACAGAGCCGGAGTCAACACCTATCTCGATAAAATCGGAGTGTGCGTGATCGAGGTCGATAAGAGGTATTCGACTTCCCGCTCCCTCACTGACCGCCCGTTTCTGATAGTGAAGGTACCGGTAACCGAAGGCTCCCGGCCCGAACCCGAAGGGAGAGGAATCGCATAAAAGGGCAAGACCGGCCCGGTACATAATCTCCCGTTCGGCAAGGGGATTTTTCATCTGTTTCAATCCCTGAATAATTCTCCGGGAGGGCGGCAAATCGGTCGCCTTATGATACACGAAGAGCGTGCAGGCGCCGAATAGCAGCAGGAGGCAGACAGCGACGAGCCTTTTTCTCATAGAAGGGAGCGTAATCTTAACCGAGACAATCATGAACAGTACCAGAACCGTCCATGCCAATCTCGAATAGGTCAGAAACACGGCTATCCCTATGGGAATTATTATCAGAAAGAGGGCCAATCGTCTCCGGATCACAACGGAGAGGACAAAGGGAAGCGAGAGGACGAGAAACTCGCCAAGGAAATTGGGATTCCCCAGTGACGCGATAACGGGAAAGTGATGCGTTTTGAAGAGGGATCTGAGCCCCGGCGAAACATCAATTTCAAAAAAGAACTGGGATAATCCCCACAGCGAAAGGGCAACGGCAGCGAGCATCACTATACCCGAGAGATGCGAGTATCCCGGGTTTTCAGCGGAACCATCAGAAAAGGAACGGAAGAAAGCATATGCCATCACGAAAGGTATCTCATTGAGAAGCGCGGTGAACGAAAGCGCGGGATGCGACGAGAAGAGGCATGAGAGCACATAGACGAGATAGTATGCTGCAAAGAGGATATCAAGGTTTGAAAGAGACAGGGCGCCGGGCGCCTTCACCGAAAAGAGCCGTACCGCGCGGATGGTAAAAAAGAGGGCGAGTGAGAGGAATATAAGATAGATGCGCAGATCGAAGAAGGGATAGCTGTTCAATCGCAACAGGGGAAGAGCGAACAGTAAAAAAAAGGCCACGACGAGGTGGCCCTTCTTTCTCAGCATTTCCGAAAATCTACAAATCATTACGGATTAACGAAATCCGGCGTTCCTTGATGTCCCGGCGTGCCGTAGTAACCCGGCGTCCCCGGATATCCCGGCGTCCCCGGATAACCCGGTGTTCCCGGATAACCCGGCGTTCCCGGATAGCCCGGTTGAGATGCCAGTGTGCCCCCCAATTTCCGATATGCATTGATGAAGGCATTCTTAACCTGAAGATTACTCTCTTTTTTTATCGCTCTGCCGAGTGCCGATTTGGATTCTCTTGCATTTAATGCGCCAAGCGCATTCGCAGCGGCTATTCTGATCTGCGGGTGTTTTCTCTTGTTCCTCACCAGCGATATGAGCACCCGCACGGCTCTCTTCTGACTCCTACTGTTCTGCAACTGCTTGCCGGCAACCTTCTGAATGGCAGGAAGTGCCGTCTGGAGTGCATTGCTCCTCATATCACGGAGCACCTTGCTGTCGCCCTGCATCGGGCCCACGGAGATCCTCTTCACCCGTTTCGCAGAGCCATCCTCAACGGTGGCGACCAGAAAAACAGCTGTCAGCATGCATACCAGGAGCGTCAAACCTCTTTTCATACAACCCCCCTTTGATTCCTCAAATATCGATACTCCCGCTGATTCACAATCTCCCGAAATGCTCGGAAATGATTACCAGGTGACAACTGCATAATCGCCTCACTCGAGACAGCGGGGAAAAACGAGCATACTGTAAAAAGGTGATGTGAAAAAGTCAACTTTAATCTTTAACCTTGCCCCGCTTGGCCATAAAGAGATAATGCTTGATATAGGGTTGCAGGCTTTCGTGGAATGAGCTCAATTCTGCGCTTCCGGGGTCTTTAAGGATGGTATTCAGGCTCACCTTCGTGATATCCTCTTCACTTGTTTCGATAAGTATTTTGAACCGCTTGATGACCTCTTTGTCAACAGCATCTGACGCGAGCTTGTTCATTTCAGAACAGAGCCTCATGAGATTCGTCTTCTTCTTCGCTTTTCTCCTCTTTGCCGGTGATTTTTCACTTTGAGCCATGAAAGTACTTCTCCTTCTGAGCAAAATAATCGGCGATAGTAGAATGATATACCATCATTGTAAACACATTTTTTCAAAATTTCGGAGCACGACAAAACGCCGTTTCTGAAGTGCCCTCAAATATCGACGGCATCGCGCAGTCGAACCATCCGGTCACCGAGCTGATTGAAGGAGAGGATCAGGAACATCAGCAGGAGCGATGGCGGCAGGATGATCCATGGCGCATCGAAGATGAACTTTGCTCCCTCCTGGATCATCATCCCCCACGAGGGAACCGCTTGAATCGAAGCGCTCCCCCCGAGGCCGAGAAAGGTCAATGTCGACTCCATCATGATGCTGGCGGCAATGCCCGTCGTGAAGAGCGGGAGCAGGGAGGGGATGAGCGCCGGCAGGATATACAGAAGCGCGATCCTGCCGTACCCCGCGCCGATTGCCCGTGCGGCGAGAACGTAATCGCGATCCCGTATCTCAACAACCCGTGCCGAAATAAACCGCGCCACCGGCGCCCAGGTTCCGATAACGATGGCCATGACAATGGTTCGATACCCCTCGCCGAGAACAACCGCCAGGCCCATGGCCAGCAGGAGCGCGGGTATGGAGAGGAAAACCTCCACCACGCCGTTGAAGATGAAGCGCCCGCTCCTGCTCAAGCCGATGAAGAGACCGATGAGCGTTCCAAGGAGAATGCTCCCCAAACGGGCCAGCACACCGATGAGGACCGAGACCCGCGCGGCGATTAAACTTCTGCTCAGGATGTCCCTCCCCAGGAAATCGGTGCCGCAGAGGTGATCGAAACCCGGTGGGGTCGCACCGCTCATATCAATTTCGAAAGGAGAGAAACCGGAGAGTCCCTCCGGGAAGATTGACACGGCAATTATTATCACAATAATGAGCGGATAAAAGATTATCCAGACATATTTTTTCTTTATCATTGCTCAAAACCCCGATCCGGAAAACAGCCTGTCCGCACTACACGATACAGTGTGTTCAGACAGGGAACTAAAAAATGATTTTCAGACAGGATAACAGGATTAGATCAGTGAATAGTGATTAGTGATTAGTGATTATAACAGATAAAATTAAAGGGGAATAGCTCCACTAATAACTATTCACTGATAACTGATAGCTTAAAAAAAATCCTGTAATCCTGTCCGAATCCTTACCGTTTCGTCAAAATAACAGAAACCTTATGGCCGGGGCACTGAAATGTGCACCGCGCCGATATCACCCCTCCGTATGGCCGATGCTCCTCTGCAATAGATCTATGGCACCTCCCAGAAAGACGAAGAGGAGCGTGCCGAAGAGAATGATTCCCTGCATCACCGGCACATCCCGCTTGTAGAGCGCAACAATCAGCGTCCTCCCGATACCCGGCCATGAGAAGACCGATTCGGTAACCACCGCCCCGCCGAGATAGGCGCCGAAGTCGAGCAGCACAATGGTGAGCACCGGCACGATGATATTCTTGAGCGCGAAGATGAGCACAACGCGGGTCTCCGGGAAACCGAGCGATCGCGCCGTCCTGATATACTGTTTGCGCAAAACCTCAATCATCTCATTCCTCACCACCCGGATAATCAGGGCAAGCGACCGGGAAGCGAGCGCAGCTGCCGGGAGGACCAGATAGGCGGGATTGAGCCCCTCCTTCCCCGAGGGAGGCAGCAGGTTGAGATAATACGAGAAAACCAGCGAAAGGAGAATACAGGTTACGAAAATGGGCGTTGAAATGAATACCGACGATATCCAGAGAATGGCCGTATCGGCTATCCTCCCCTGAAAGACAGCAGCGATGAGACCGGCGGCGATTCCAAAAACCGCAGCGACGAGCATGGCAACCGTTGCCAGGAGAAGGGTGGCGGGAAACCGCTCACAGATGATATCGATAACGGGAATACCGGAATAGATGGAGGTGCCCATATCGAGCCTGATCATCCTCGAGAGGTATACCCCGTAGCGGATCCAGAATGACTCGTGAAGCGCCAGCTCCTGGCGAATCTTTTCAATATCTTCGGGATTTGCATACTCCCCCGCGATGACGAGCGCCGGATCGCCCGGAATCAGATAGATCAGGGTATGGACAACGAGAACGGCCCCCAGGATGATGCCGATAAGCCCGGGCAGTTTTTTGGCAATCGCTATCATGTTGAATACCGAACAGAGCGTCGTGGCTCAACTCTATCCTCTTACACAGGATCGTCAACGCTTTTAAGGGAACTTCCGAGAAACGGGGAATATTCAACCCGAAAGGAAACTTTTTTCTCAATTCACCGGCCGGAATAACCGATCATTATGGAGAGCGCTGTCTATCCGCCACCGTGCACGGAGGAGAGTGGAGAAGATCATTCGGAAATAAAGGGTCAGAAACCATGTTCTGCAAAAAGTGCGGCATCAAACTCACTAATTCAAATTGCTTCTATGTTCCCATAAAGGGGAAGCGGGGGCATCGCTACTGCATCAAATGCGCCCGCGAAGAGAATATCATCACGCTGGTATAGCCCTTCCCCTTCATTGAAAAGACTAAAAGGAGCGCCCTATCCCCCGAAGGGGCTCTTCCTCACTGCATAGGTGTATTGAAGCACCTTCACTGACAAATCCGTCTTTCAAAAAAAAATTCCACACACACCCGAAGAGAGCAATACCGAGACATCAGGAGAATAATTCGAGATATTTTCAGGAGCACGCCTGCAGGTGATAACTTCTCAATATGCATCAACACTATCTCCTCTCCAATTGACAGAGAATCGGAATAATTAAATTGTAAAGCCGGTAATAATTCTTGACTTTTCAATAGCATATCGTACTGTGCTCTATACAAGTTTGTTCTAAATAATATATTTAAATATTTTTATTTGTTAATTAAATTTATAGTTTGAATAGATATACGATGAAAAAGATATTAATTTCCGTAATAGCATTACTGTGCATCATCTCGACACATGCCTCCGCTCAGCCCTATTACCTGATAGAGCAGGAGTCACCCTATACGCTGAAGCAGATGGAGGCAGAGGGGAGCCTGATCTTCGGCTACGAGCACGGGCAGATCCCCGACTATCTGGCTATCCCGCACCTCTCCTTCGGAATATTCGACTGGCTGCAGATAGGGTCAGGGTTCTCCTACGTCTACTTTCAGAAGCAGGAGGTTATGCGGACTGCGGAGTATGATGTATCCCTGAAGGCGCGGATTTTCCGCGCACGGACCATGGACTTCAATCTCTTCGCGTACACGAAGTACCGGGAAGCGGTTGGCGATCTGGTGACCGTCCCCTACGAGGGAAGTGATCCGGACGTCATAGCGGTCGTCTCGCCGCGCGCAGACCAGGGCAAGGATTATACGGGTGGAATTACCGGCCGCGTGCTCCTCTATTCGTTCCGAAGGCCCTTCCTTCTGAACAATCTCGCGCTCATGTTCGGGGCGAATTACACCAGGACAGAGAACAGGGACTATTATGCCATTTCGACCACCACCGATGAGGGCTACAAGAACCGCATGTCCTTTTCTCTCACTCCCGCGCTCTTCTTCGGGCAGTCAACTCGCGGGAGAAGTATATACTCGAAACCGGAGCCCCGAAAGAATTCGGTGATGTTCGCCGTCGAGAACAGGTTCACCTACTGGTCCCAGATAGGCTCGATGTACGACGTCATCCCGCAGGTCAACTGGCAGCTTTCGCGGTCAAGCGCCGTCTTCGCCGGCGCATCGATACCCGTCAATCGCGATGAGGTCTATAAATTTTACGTCGGAGCCAGCTATCGTTTCTACTTCTGGTTGTGCGCGAGCATTGAGACGGGCCCTGAAGAGTTTTCTCCCGACGGAGACGGCAGCAAAGACCTGCTCAATATCTATCCGAAGATAAGCTCGAGAAAGCCGATACGGAGCTGGAAGATTATCATCTCCGATCCCTCGGGAAGCCCCTTCAGGATATTCAGGGGAAGAGGGAAATGCCCCCGCAGAATAAGCTGGAACGGCAGGTCGAGAAAGGGGGAGCTCGTTGAGAGCGCCCAGGAGTATTCCATCAGGATAATCGCCCGCGATGTGAACGGAAATATAGACGAGGGCACGAATGAGTTCAGAACGGGAATACTGTTCGAGAAGATAGAGGGCGGCTACGATGTCAAGATAATCCTCTTCAAGACCGATGAGGTACAGATTCAGAAACAGTACCGTCCCGTCCTCGACAGACTGGCGAAATATCTCTTGAATCGAAGGTATCGGCGTTATAAAGTGGAGATACAGGGACATACGGACAACCGGCTGAGCAGGGAGCATAACCTGAGACTGTCGAATCAGAGAGCGATCAGCGTGCTCAACTATCTCGCCGGGAAGGGCGTTCCGCGGAAGCGATTGAGCTACAGGGGATTCGGAGAGAGCAAGCCGATCGCAAGCAACCGCACCGCATCGGGACAGCGGAAAAACCGGCGGGTCGAGTTTATTCTTTCGCAGTGATACGGGGAGGAGCATCACGGCGGGAAGTCCCGAATGACGGGGAGATGAGGAAGTAAAATGAAAAAAACCATCTATTTGCTGATATTCATATTATCCTTTTCACTCTATTCCTGCGAGGAGATCGAGGAGTATCCCTACTACATCAAGTATACCGGTATAGATTTTCTGATAGTTCGCTATTACTGGACTTCAGGCGGAACCGATCTCGATACCCGGACGGCCATAGTGGATCCCAACAGAAATGTCGATGTGGGATGGTCCCGGGCGGCAACGGATGAGGAGTTCCTGGTGTGGGGAGGGGATAATGTTGGCATCGGATATGAAGCGGCGCTCGTCAACCTGCGGCAGCTCGCCACCGAGTATCCCCGAGAGGGAGTTTTCGATATACGCATGAGGGCATTCTGGTACGGTGCTTTCGGTGACGGAAACATACACATAGAGTTCACCGGATACGACGGCGGCAAGATGGTAAAGGACGGATACAACTGGGTCAATGAGGGGGGCGTTCAGCTCGATCAGGTTACGGTTGACAGGGTGATATTAACACAAACATCAAGTAACAATGACGGCGAAGATGCCGGGATTGCCCGGTATCATGTTCAGGCGGAGGAGCTCGAAATCCTCGATCCGTAGCGGGAGCTTTTCCCGTATAATATCTTTACACACCGATAACTGCTTCAAAAAGCGTACAATCCATCCCGTGCGGTTCAATACTAACAGTCTGGCGAAAGAGCGCCTGTATAACTGTTCGGGAAATCTCATCCGTGACGAACACTATAAACAATTACACTAAGGCGGATCATAATACTTACCCGTGAGGAAAGTCAGTCCGGGACAGGACGGCTGACCTTTTTGCCGTCCATTTCAATTAATACTCACCTCACCTCCTCAATTTTGCAACCGGTTGCAAAATTGGAATGGCACAGGTACGTGCAACACCTCTCTCCGTGGAATTCTCATGCGAGCTATTCAATTGGCCCGCCGGCGGGCCAATTGGCGTGGAGCGGGTATCAGTGGAAGCGTATAGTGTACGAGCGAGTGTATTCGTAGGCGCGGGTGTACGGGCGGGTGTACACCCGCCCGTACACCCGCCCCGGCATGTATCAAAAGATACTAAACGGGCATTGCCGTATATGTAACGAACGAAATGTTTACATGAAAGACTACTCATCCTCGTATGCAGTCCAGCCAGGAGCATCACAATCACCGTCAATTGACACCGTGTACTTTTTATCCTTCTCAGCACCTTCCAAAACTTCATCAGTTTCCCACCATTGGGTACCAGCACCAAGTTCTTCAAGCCAGAACATTTTATGGTCTCCCGAAATCTCCTTGTAATCAGAATATTCACCAACACCCCATGGCCCCTCCCAATTGGTGTTTCCAAATTTTGCTTAGTATATAACACAGCCGTTAGTATCATTGTATATTCGGAGTTTTGGATCATCCTTACTGTCATCATCACAGAGCATTCCCATTGTCGAAAAGGCAAAAACCAGAACAAGAAAAGCTTCAACAGTCTCTTGAATTTTTACACAAAGGTGTTGCACTTAATTGTTGAATCTAAGTGTTATAATAAACGTCAAAAATCGATTTTGTTTAAGAATAAACAAAACGAACTCGTTTTAATAATCTAAAATTGTCAAACAGAATATTCAGTTTTTTTATCACCCCCCTCCCGCGCGTAATAAAAACTCCCCCGGCTCAGGTAATTGGTTGACACCGCTCCTGCGAACCGGTAACATGCATGAATTTACATTCCATGATAGTGGGTACATTACTGTTTATAGTCTTGTTATTATCGCCGTTATGCGAAATCGGTGTAAAAAATAAGTTGCGGAGATCAAATTATTGCTGATTGCGTATTAACAATGTGTTCGGAGAGGATAACAGGATTACATTAAAGGAGCAGTGTTCATTGATTAATAACGGGTGCCATGCAACAGGAATATCCAATCACTATTCACTGTCGGTTATTCACTTATAGCTGATAACGGATAGCTGCTATAACGTCCTGCCAATCCCGTCAAAAAAAATCTGGATATTTCAATACCGAATGATGAAAAATGGGAAAATGATGAAAAGTCTGCCCCGTATCTGTTTTTTCGGCTGCGGGTACATCACCGCGAAGCACTCAAAGCTGTTGAAGAAGCTCTATCCGAAGATCGAGCTCTCATACGCCGGGCGCGAACCGGCAAAGGCAATAGAGTACCGGGACCGTTTCAGGGGCGCTTTCGCATTCGACACGTATCACGAGGCGGCGCAATCGGACGCGTTCGATATCGCCTTCATCGCCACGCCGCACGCCTTCCACGCCGAGCTTGCCGTGCTCGCCGCGCAAAACGGCAAGCATCTCATCATCGAGAAGCCGATAGCGAGAAATCTCAAAGAGCTCTCGGCGATAGAGCGCGCCGTGAAACGGAATCGGGTACGGTGCACGGTGGCGGAGAACTACCTCTACAAGCCCTTTATCCGGAAGGCGCGGAAATACGTTGACGGCGGCTTCATCGGGGAAGTCCTCTGCATCGAGCTGAATAAGACCAGCCGGGACACCGTTACCGGCTGGCGAACCGACGCCGAGCTGATGGGAGGCGGCGCGCTCCTCGAAGGGGGCGTACACTGGGTGAATCTTCTCGTCTCGCTCTCCGCTTCAGAGCCACAGGAGGTTGTCGCCTTCAAACCCGACGTCAGGTACGATACGGCTGTCCCCTTCGAAGACACCGTCCTCCTCACTGTCCGGTTCCGAAACGGCGTTATCGGAAAACTCCTTCACTCCTGGCGAATACCGAATACGCTGCGGGGGGTGCGCCTCTCCAAAATTTACGGCTCGGAGGGGGTCATCACCTTCGAGAGCAACGGCCTCTTTCTCTGGGTCGCCGGCCGGAAGAAGAGAATTTCCATCAATCCCGTCGACTTCCTCGGCTTCAAGGGAATGCACCGCGCCTTCATCGAGCGCTACATGAGCGGCGAGCCGTGGGAACCGTCTCTCGAGAGAATACGAAGCGAGCTCCAGCTCATCGAACTGGCATACCGATCATTTCATTCAAAACGCGTCGAGAGGATTACATGACAGTAGACATTTCGCTGCTTATCGTTTCGATTCTCATGCTCTGGTTCGGCGCCAGGTATCTCGTGGACTCGGCGAGCAGAATCGCCGGCACGCTGGGCGTTTCGGACCTGGTCATCGGATTGACCATCGTCGCCTTCGGCACCTCCGCCCCCGAATTCGCCGTTACCGTCGGCGCGGCCATGAAGGGAAAGGCCGATATCTCGGTGAGCAACATCGTCGGATCGAATATATTCAATCTCGGCTTCATTCTGGGAACGGTCGCGATTGTCAGGGTGATAAAAACCTCGCGGAAGCTTGTGTATCGCGACGGGATCTTCATGATCGGCATCACCTTCATCCTCCTCTTCTTCTTCCGCGATCTCTTTCTCTCGCACCTCGAAGGAATAATACTCTTCTCCCTCCTGTTAGGATATCTCGTGCTCCTCTTCTATAAAAAAGAGCTGCTCGAGGAGGAGGATATAATACGCGAACGGGCAACATGGAAGGATATCTTCATCCTGCCCCTGAGCATCGCCGCGGTTGTCGGCGGAGGCCACCTGCTCGTCGAATCGGCATGCTCATTAGCGCGGGTGCTCGGCATCTCCGAGTGGGTGATCGGGGTGACTATCGTCGCTGCCGGAACCTCGGCGCCCGAGATGGCAACGTCCATCGCCGCAGTCGTCAAGGGGAGGCACGGGATGTCCGCGGGAAATCTCATCGGCAGCGATATCTTCAATATTCTCGGCGTTCTTGGCCTCGCCGGCATCCTGAACGAGCTGAAGATAGTCCCGCAGGGATTTAATTCGCTCCTGATGCTCTCGGGAATGGTGATTCTGGTTGTTATCTTCCTCCGATCGGGATGGCGGCTCTCGCGCTTCGAGGGAATCATCCTGGTCACCATCGGCCTTATCCGGTGGGTCTTCGATTTTATGAAGTAGCCCGCCTCGGCTTTTTTAGCCGGCCGCATATTCCGCAGGGACAAAAAAATGAGCTGCCGGCAAGCAGCTCATTTTCTCAGCAATAATTTCCCGTACCATTGACGGTGACCTCCTTCGCCGTTGCAGCAGCTCTCTCCCCCCGGCTCATTGAATCGAGCTTCTCCGCTTCCTTTACACCGAGCCCCAATCCCTTCGCAACCCGCGTGTAGTAATCGGGATGATTATGATAAAGGAACCTCTGAAAAATTCGGTTATTGAAATGCCCCGTCAGCTCAGTTTCGGGGAATTACGAATTTGTGAACAGCCGATTGCAGATTGCGGCGTGGCCGCTCAATAAACCGGCTGTCCGATGTAATTGCCGGGAGGGCTGTACCGGCAGACCAGAATATCATATCCCCCCGCCGTCGCAAGGGCACAGCCGACCTGCCGGGTATTCTTCCAGATTATCTGCGTATAATGCCCCACATCGGCCCAGTTTCCCGATGTGCTCACACGGGGAAAGGTTCCCACCGTGAAATACCGCTTCTCGGCGCCCCAGGAGTCGACCATCTGCGCGTAGCTGTAGTAGCCGGAGGTTCCCATCCAGAGGTTCTCCCCCTCTCCCGGGCGGCTGCTGTTGCTGCTGTGAACGAGGGAGCGCCCCCCCATGCGTGCCAGATGATCGGCCCATCCCCGGGCGTGCGAAGCGAGCTGACCGGACCACTCGAGCGGAGGAATGTTCAGCTCGGCCCGGTACCGGTTATGCGCCGCCAGGATATCATCCTTCATCAATCCACGGTTGGCCTGCTCCACGGACCCGTTCGGGAACAGGATGATACCGCTCGCCGCGAAGACGAGAAACGCGATCATGGTCAGAAAAAGTCGGGATAATCCTTTCATATGCGAACCTCCTGCATGTCAGTGTGTCGAGTGGAATCTTAAAAATAAGCGCTCGCCTGGGCATAGACTCCCCAGAAGTACTCATACCGCCAGCTGCGTACGGTGATATCGGTCCCCTCTTCGAGCGTGCGCGGTGTGCCATCCTTCTGGTCGAGGTAGTCCAGGTCACGCTCCAGTGTGGTCTTGTTGTTCCATATCGAGATGAAAAGATTGAAGTCGCCGCCGATCTCAATCTTCACATGCCCGGTCACGAAACGGAGCGCCACCTGGCCCACCGTCGAGGCCGTGAGATTGGTCATCGGATAACCAAAGTGGGGATCCAGATTCATGTAGGAATTTTCGAGCCGGTTAATCCCGACAATTACCGGGAAATAAAACTCGAGGTAGAGATTATCACGGAAGAAGAAGCGGTTGTGAAATCCGTATATCAGGTTATAGACGCGATACTTTGAATACATGAGCGCCGAGGGCACCTCCGGAAGGCCGGTGGGAATGTCCTCGTGCCCGATGGTTATATCGACCTGTGTCGGCGACTCATACTGAATATACTGGAATCCGAAATCCCAGCTGTAGCGGGAGAGGGAGCCTCCTTTCACGAGCTTAATCTCATAAAGCCTGAAAATGGTATACCAGTTCACCTCGTCGCCGATATTCAGCACCAGCTCGTCTCCCGTTTCAGGATAATAGTAGAGGGGATCGCGATCGTCGCTTAACGTTCGCCTGACACCGTTCGATTTTATATTTCCCCTGAATTTCCTGAACACCGCGCTTGTTTTTATGGCATAGCTCCCCAGGTGAATTCCCGCGAAAACACCGAGCTGACGTGCCAGCGGATCTTCCTCCTCGCGCATTTCCGGATCTTCTTCGAAATCCATAGCCTCATTGATTTTATTGGTGAGATAACTGGCCCCCGCCTCAAGAAAAAAAAGGCTCGCTTTGACCTCAAAGCGCTTGAGAATGAAGGGCTGTATGCTGTGATCGAAGGGTGTATCGAGCCCGAAGTCGGTAGCATACTTCATCTGCCAGTTGTAATATCCGATTCCGGCACTGGCGGTTATGACGGCATCGTCATCGGGGCTTTCCCGATCGCTGCAGATTCCATTGCCGGCAGAGAGCTCGAGAACAAAAACAAAAGCAACAAGAATCATCAATGCCCGAATAACGTTTTGCAACATAATGAATTCCTCTATCCTTTTCTTTACAATATATTTCAGCATGCTCACACCTCTCCCCACTGGAAGTGGGATTGTTGAAGAAAGAATTTTTTTATACAACCTTTTTTTTTCGGGTCTATTCAAATATTTCATAGGAAATGATTCTTCAACAATAAACAGGATTGCCAGTGTGGAATACCGGTTTTTCGAAAAGGGCAGAAATAATTAATTGCAAAGAGCTCCCTGTTTCGCAATAATGAGAAACCCGGGAGGTTGAACCGTCTCCTGGCCGGAACAGTGTGTGCTGCGATACCATAACAGGGCAATTATGGAAGAGAAAATCACCTTCAGAAGAATTCGCCGAGAAGAGATCCTGAAAATCAAACCACTCTGGTTGAAGCTCAACGATATGCATCACCGGGAATCGGCCCACTTCAGGGACTTCTACTCCTCCTTCACTTTCGAAAAGCGCATATCGAAATTCGGCACGCTCCCGGAGGAGAAGCTCTTCATCGAGACGGTCGAAAAGGGGAACGAGCCGATCGGGTGCTGCATCTGCACCATCGATGAAGACCGGACCGGCGAGATTGATTCTCTTTACATTGAAGAGGAGTATCGGAACAGGGGACTCGGCGGGAAGCTGACGCGGAACGGCATCGCCTGGCTCAGGGCACAGGGGTGCGGGAGAATCGCGGTTGCCGTCTCGCACGGGCACGAGTCGGTATTCCCCTTTTACGAAAAGTACGGATTCTATCCGCGGCTGACCTCTCTTGAGCTGCGGGATTGAGGTGAGATGAGCTTTATCCATAGGAGGGCCGAACAGCACACGACGCTCATGTACCGGAGAAGGGTGATGATATATCATGCCGAATCCCGAGACGCCCTGCACGGTTAACCGAGAATGAAAAGCGAGAACGCATATCTGGTTGAGAGAGACCGCATCCGGGAGAATTTAAATCAGTATACACGAAGAGCCTATCAACTGCTCCCCGGCACTGATAAACCGAATATACTCGACATCGGCTGCGGATCGGGCGTTCCGACACTGGAGCTCGCACGGCTCTCCAACGGCAGCATCCTGGCCATCGATATAGACCGTGAGCTCATCGAAATCCTCCGGGAAAAAATTGATGCCGCCGGACTTGCGCACCGCATTCGGGCGGAAGCCCGGTCGATCCTTGATCTTGATTACCCCGATCAGAGTTTCGACATCGTCTGGGCCGAAGGATCGGTATACGTCATCGGCTTCCGGAAGGGCCTCAGCGAATGGAGGAGATTCATCAAACCGAAAGGATTTCTGGTGGTTCACGATGAGCTGAAGGAGATGATCGGCAAGCTCCGCGCGATACCCGAGTGCGGATACGATCTTCTCGATCGCTTCGAGCTATCGGCAGATATCTGGCGGGAGGAATACTACGGCCCGCTGGAGGAGCATATCCGCGCTCTTCGAAAAAAGTATGGCGGCGATCCGGAGATGCAGAAGCTGATCGAGAAGGAGGAGCGTGAAATAGATTGGGCGAAGAGGAATCCCGAGCGATGCGCCTCGGTATTTTTCGTTATGCGGAAAAAATAACATGAAGGGAATCCCGGGATAGAAAGCCGCTCGATTGAGATCATTCCTCATTCACCCGCCGCGGAGAGGAGAATTCAGCCGAGCCTGCACCTGCCGGTTTTCAGCCTGGAGGGAAAAGGCCGAAATCAGCACACTGCACCGATAGTTATCGGTTGATAGTTATCGGTACTGAGCTAACGGATGCCCGCAACCGGAAAAGCATCACCTCGGTATAACCGGCAGCTCAATTCTTGACGCGCTTTTCCCTCCCCGGTGGAAGTAGAGTGTTGTCGGTTTCGTATCGCCGCCGTCGGACCTGAGGGCAGGATTCAGCTCAAAATTTCCCGCATCCACACCGGCAAGGGCAAGCCGGATTCTATGCCCCTTTTTGAAAAGCCAGGCCATGGGATAGAGATCGAATCGGAGCTCTATCACCTTCCCTCCCTCAAGCGGACTGTTCACGTATTTTCCCCGCTCGTATCCGTGCCAGGGGAGATCGGGCTTGATATCCACTGCCCCGTTTACCTGTCTGTCATCGGGGTAGAGGGGATGCCAGCCGGCGCGCATCTGCCCCTCCGTCACGTACACCGATTCACCCTTCTCATCCACATCGCAGATATAGGCAAAGACATCGGCATCGGGCTGATCGGATGAGAGGCGCAGGTTGACTATCGGGTGGCCGGTCACCTCCACGTCACCGGCGAGCGGCTCCGTTTCGTAGATAAAGCACTTGCGATCATGTTCGGTACGCCGCATGAGCTCGCGGGAGGGCTTCGTCATCACCCACCGGTTCAGCTGCGGCTCCCCGTAGTCAGAGGCGTGGGTGAAATCTATCGCGTAGGTGTCCCTCCCCTGCGGGGGAATCTTCTCATCCAGCGTGTTCGACGATCCGAAATAAAACATTCTCACCTGCTGGCGCTCGAGCGGCCACTCCCTTTCCTTTCGCCAGCCCTCATGGGCGATATAGATATAGACCGGCTTCTCCCGGTCGAGACCGTTCTTCTTCCCTTTGAGGTAATAATCGAAGAAGCGGAGGGTAACGATAAACTGCTGATCTCCCCACTCCCCCTCATAGCTCAGGTACTCCCTGTAGGGATCGATGATTGTGGCAACCGGTTGATGAAAACGGGGGCCGATGAACAGATAGGCCGGATTGCTCTCCTGTATCGTGCTGTGGAGCCTGATGGTCCCCTTCAGAAATCCGTCGAACCACCCGCCGATATTCAAAACGGGGATTCCGCTCTCTCGAATCATCCGGGCCATATATCCGGGGCCGGTTTCATAGTAATGAATGGAACCGTACGTCGCCGACAGCGAATCATCAAAATAGGGATATTGTTCGGTGACAGTATCGGGACGGATGTTCTTCAGATGCTCCATCGTCGCGCGATAGTAGATGTTTTCTCTCCGCGCGATGCCGTCGGAGTACTGCGGCTTTCCATCGTCGGTGAATCGTCGCGGATCATTTCTCTCCCTGACCGGAATCTCATCAACGATGTCCCCGTCCTTATCTTCATCCACAACCGGCGTACAGGGAAGCACGGGAATGGATCTCGCCGGCTCGAAGGCGTTGTGATTGACATCCTGCAGGAAATCGCTGTACAGCTTCAGCCAGCTTACGGCGGTGATGCCGCCGGGACGGTTCGCCCCGGTATAGGTTTCCGCCATAATGAGCGCGGGAGCGATGCATTTGAGGGCCGCCGGTTTCCGTGAGGCCACCGCCCACTGTGACCATCCGTGATACGATTGGCCGATCATGCCGACATTCCCGTCGCACCACTCCTGGCGGGCAATCCAGTCGACAATCGCCTTCCCGTCTTTCGCCAGCTGCGGGTCCAGGGGGATGTGCACGCCGAAGGAGGCGCCGGTTCCCCTCATGTCGGCGATAACATAGGCATATCCCCGTGCGATGAGCTGCCGTGAGATTCTCTTCACCGAGGCGTCGAATACCGGGCCCCAGGTTCCCGTATACCATTTCGAAAGTACCTTCATCCAGAGGGGCATATCGAAATAGACATTCGCCCGATTATACGGGGAATACTCGAAGATGACGGGGAACTTTCCCCTTTCAGGTCCCTCTGCGGGAATATACACATCCACGGCAAGCCTCACCCCATCACGCATGTTCAGATAGAGGCTCTGTTTCGTGTAGCCGGTAAACTCAACCGGCGATACGGCATCGGGATCAAAACCGGGGCTTGATGATAATTTCAGATCGGGCGCATCGCGGAGGCACAGAAGAATCCCGCCGAGGCAGATAATCCCAATCACTATCAGTGCGGTATACATCCCGATTTTCTTTAGCTTTGTTCGCATGACGATTCCTCCAGGGTATCTTTCCTGCTATCAGGATATGTCAACCGGCAGCGGACAACAGTTTTTCACTGAATGTACCCGTTATTTCATATGTAATACCGACCGGCAACCATCTCATATTCATTCAAATTTTTAAATGTGTCAATGAATATATCAAAACTGATATTGAAGGATGTCCACGACTGATGAGCTCTTCTGCCACAATGCAAGGGGAAGGAGAAATACCCGTTGTGAACACTCTCTACAAAAAAGTGATT
>CAZZCF010000027.1:36872-37434 GCA_964652955.1 uncultured Leptospirales bacterium | reverse complement strand
AGCGGGCCTGGATTGATACCCTCATTGATCATGGATACCATGATACATTCAGAATGTTCAACACGGAGCCGGGCAACTACACCTGGTGGGATTACAAAACACGCGCCCGGGAAAGAAATGTCGGATGGAGAATCGATTACTTTTTTGTGAGTGAGGATTTAAAGGAAAAGGTAAGATCCTCCTCCATTATCTCAGATGTCACGGGTTCCGACCATTGCCCTATTGGGATAGAGCTTGACCTGTGAAAGTGATCTGAGAGCGTGCTGAACGCTTTGAAATGTTCGGTCGACTTCATCAACGGAATATATAAGGGGACTTCTAAAAACTATTAATATGATGTCCCCTTGGCCAGCGTTGTTTTGCACAACCTGTACACGCTGGCATGCGCGATGTCGTTTCGCTGTGTGCATAAAGCCTGATAAAAACCGGTATTTATTATTTGCGGATTAATGTAAATACTGGTTTTTAGAGGTGCCCATAAGTGAATCGCTCAGTTTTTTTTCATAAAAATTTCAGCAATGTGACGGCCTTCGCGATATTATAATTCTTATCTATTCGGGAT
>CAZZCF010000027.1:0-36862 GCA_964652955.1 uncultured Leptospirales bacterium | reverse complement strand
TTCGGGATGTCGATTCTTCTAATCGAGAGCATCTGTTCATTCTATACGTCCTTTCGCCATATGGTAAGACTCCGTATCTCTTATATACACAGGTGTGGGAATTATTTTTTCGAAAGATGAGGATAGGGCATGGAAGAATTTAATGGTTTCCCCCGGGAGCTCATCGCCTTTTACCGTGGATTGCGTGAAAACAACAGCAAGAGCTGGTTCGACACGCATCGAAGGGATTTCGATAATTTTGTTATGGAACCGGCCCGCAGATTCGTAATTGCAATGGGGGAGCGGTTGAGAAGCATTTCACCCGAGATACATTCGGATCCCCGGATAAATAAATCGATCTTTAAAATTCATCGGGATGTCCGTTTCAGCAGGATCAAGACGCCCTTCAAGACCCATCTTGCCCTCTGGTTCTGGGAGGGACAGCGGAAGCGGATGGAATGCTCCGGATACTATTTTCATCTTGACCCGGACAGCCTGATGCTCGGTGCGGGAATATATCGGTTCCCCCCTAATTTACTCGGGGAATTCCGGGATTCAGTCGTTCATCCGAAATACGGTCCGCCGCTCGTCAAAGTGATGGATGAGATTTCGAAACGGGATTCCTATACCTTCGGGGGCATGCACTACAAGCGAACACCGCGTGGATATGATCCGGAACATGAGAATGCCGATCTTCTTCTCCACAACGGTTTATATGTCGGCATGGAATCCGCTGTTCCCGATGAGCTCTACTCCAGTAAGCTGCTCGACTACTGCTATAGGCGCTATTCGGATATGGCACCTCTTCACCGCTGGCTTGTCGCGATGGTCGAGCGGGCAGGATAATCTTGACAGCAAAAGGATCGCCGGTATATTTATATCCGAGATACCGTTACAATTTCAAACAGTTGCGCGCCCTTGAATGATGAGGGTGCATTCAGTCGTACGGGAGGAAAGGATGAGACCATTTAAAATAAGCGGATTCATCGGAGTTGCCGTCATTCTTATGCTCGTTGTCCTGATATTCGTGTTTCCACCCAGGGCACAATCGATGGTTGAGGGTTTCTTTACCCCCATTATAGCCTATGAATTTATACAAACGAAAGATGAAGTGTATCGGCTTTTCGGTTCAGAGGCGTCGCCCGAACGTGAGGTGCTGGTGCGGGCAATGGATAGAGGCAATCAGCTCGATTTTATCTACATGGTTCTCTATTCGGCATTTCTGTTCACCTTTTCGATACGCTGCTCGCGTGAGCGTGGAAAGAAGTTTTTCCTGCTCGGTGCCGTCATCTCGATTCTCGTTCTGGTCAGCGATTTTTGTGAGAATATACAGCTCCTCGGTATTACGTCAAAACTCGAGACTGGCGGCTTCGAGGCCGAGCTCATGTACCTCAATATCTTCACCTGGCTGAAGTGGGGAGGTATAGCGCTTATATTCCTGATACTGATGCCCTATTTCTTCAAAGGCTCTCTCGTAGCGAAGGGCATCGCTCTTCTCGGCGTGATTGCATCGATTCTGGGACTTCTGGCGTTCATCCATCGCTCGGTCATTAATGAGATTTTTGCCCTCTCAGTTGGCATCATGTTTTTCTGTATGATTCTCTATTCGCTCCTCTATCGGAAAAGCGTTTCAGCTTCGTAGTTTCGTCTCTGTATTTCGTTCCCGGATAAGACCCTTCGTCATCATTGGCGAAGAAGTCGCGGTGGCCTATTTTTATTGTGATTGCCGGTTGATGAGGTACTCTTGAGGAATGTCCGCACGATCGAGAATCATCGTTGAAGGGGCTCAAGCCGTTTTCATCTTCCGGAAAACGAGAAGTATGCGAAAGCGTCCCTTTATCAAAGGCGGTGGGAAAACCTCTGTTCGTAGACATTTGAAATGATAACAGGTTGTGTTCATCTGTCGGCGGTGGTGTTGCACATCGACGTCAGGCAATATCAGAGCATATGGAGATTTCCCTAATCCGTGCTGTCTTTGGCGGCAGGAGAATATAATTTTTCCGTGAGGAGGAAGGAATGGGAACGATTTTCTTCTTGGTGCTTTTGATTGCTATTGCTGTTGGACTCACGCTGTTCTCAAAGCGCTTAACGGTTATTTCGGGGATGGACAGGCAGGCGCAGGAACGGATGACTGCGGGGACGAAGATCGGCTCGATCGCTGCCGGTGTTCTCGTGCTCTTTATCATCCTGATCACCTCAATCTTTACCCTCGACGAGGGGGAGGGGTGTGTCCTGACGCAGTTCGGCCGGGTGTACTATTCGGTGACGAAGCCGGGGCTCCATTTCAAGCGACCCTGGGCCGATGTCGTAAAGTGGCGGACCCGGCTGAAGGCGATTCATGAAAAGATGGATGCGCGAACATCAGATGACATGCGGGTAAACATGGATCTCACCTTCTGGTGGGCTGCTATGCCGGATAAGCTTGATGAGCTCTATTCGACTGTTGCGAAAGACTATGACACGCTTGAGGAGGGGTTTGTTATACCGGGTATACGCTCTGCGGTA
This sequence comes from uncultured Leptospirales bacterium, assembly GCA_964652955.1. Lineage (GTDB taxonomy): Bacteria > Spirochaetota > UBA4802 > UBA4802 > JAKQUI01 > CAZZCF01. The sequence continues at coordinate 34,378 of CAZZCF010000027.1, read as the reverse complement.
CGGGATCAGGTTGCCAAGGTCGACTATCGCGAGCTCAATATCAACCGGGACAAATACTCCGATATCATTACGCTCTATGTTGCAAAGCAGCTCGCAAAGAAGTACGTGCTGATTGACCGCATCAACATCCGAAATATCATCCCGCCTGAGGGCGTTGACAAGGCAATTGAGCTAAAGCTCGAGGCGAAACAGGATGCCGAGAGGGCAGAACACCGGCTGATGCTGGCGAAAAAGGACGCCGAGATTCGTCGGGTTGAGGCGCGGGGGATTGCCGATGCACAGCGGATTATCAGACATGAGCTGACCCCGATCTATGTTCAGTATGAGAGTATTCAGGTGATGAAGAAGCTGTCGGATTCTCCGAATTCCACCTTTGTCTTCATTCCCACATCGAGGAACGGTTCCGGCGTCCCGATGGTATGGAACGCACCGATAAAATAGTGCTGAACACTCATTTCTCACATGGTGGGCTCTGTCAGTAAAGAATTACTGAGGGAGGGGGGAAGTGCCCCTATATCTCATGCTGTAAAAAGCATTTCAGAAAAAATATTTGCAATATTTTACTGTTCGTAAAATGCTCTTTATGATTTTCAGCGCGTGAGATATCTCTTCCCGTAAACTTTTTTAAGGAGCGAAACAATGTCCGAGAGAATACCAATTTTTTGTGGAAATAACTTTGTTGAAGTGGAGTTTCCACGGGGAACTCGCATTCTCAGGGCACCGGAACATAAAGCGCCACTGCCTGAACCGAAAGCTGCTGTGTTTGATGCAATTCGCAATCCGCTGGGAATGAAGCCACTGCGTGAGCTTGTCGGGGAAGGCTCGCGGGTAACCATTGCCTTTGATGATCTCGCTGTTCCGGTACCGCCCATGCCGCCGCCTGACAACCGTGAAATTGCGATATCGGCGATTGTTGAAGAGCTGTACCGTTCCGGTGTGCGCAAGAGGGATATCACCCTCGTCTGCGCCAACGGCATTCATCGGATGTGGAAGCGGAGCGAGATCAGGACCATTCTCGGTGAAGGATTGATGAGTGAGTTCTCTCATGCGCAGATAATCGGGCATGACGGATGTGATACCGAGAACCTGGCATATCTCGGCCTCACGGAGAACGGTTTTGATGTTGAGATAAATAAGAGGGTTATCGAGAGCGACCTCACCATTTACGTGAATGTCAACTGGGTACCCTTTAACGGCGGATGGAAATCAACCGTCATCGGTCTCGGGACCTATCGGACCATTCGCCATATTCACAACTACGAGATATACCTCGCCGAGGCTCCCGCTTCGTGCATGGAGCCGGAACGGAACCTCCTGCACGCACGGATCAGGGAGATGGGTCATTTTCTCAAGGAGCACCTTGCCAGCGCAGGAATGGCGGTCTTTCAGGTTGAGACCACCATTGACAGTCAGAATCCGCCGAATATGTCGTCGGTGTTCGCCGGTGATGTGGATCTCGTTCACGAGGAGACTCTGAAATATCTCGATGAGCACAAGGTGCTCGATGTGAAGGGGCAGGCCGATGTGCTGGTTTTCGGGCTTCCCGACTTCATGCCCTATTCGATGGGAACGATTATCAATCCCATACTCATCGCGCGAATGGGTCTGGGGTATCTCTTCGCCAACTATAAGAACATGCCGCTCGTCCGGGAGGGGGGAATACTCATCCTCGCCAATCCACTCTACGATCAGGTTGATCCGATACATCATCCCTCATATAAGACGCTCTGGGAGGAGGGATTCGAGCGGACGAGGGATGCGGCGGAATTGTACGATCTCTTCGCCGATGAATATGCCTACCGGCCGGAGTTCGTTCACCGGTACCGGTTCGGCTACGGTTTTCACGGCGCACATCCTGTGCAGGCGTATACGACAACGGTATATCCGAAGAAGTATCTCTCAAAAGTATTCGCTGCCGGTTGTACGAATGATCGGGTTGCAGAGAAACTTGAATGGGAGCCCTATAAGAGCGTCGAGAAGGCCATTGAGGGGGCGAAGAGAGAGCTGGGCGGTGATGTGCGCATAACCTATGTCAGTCTCCCACCGCTCTTCCATCCCCGGGTGGAGAAATAAGTACCGAACAGCGGTCGGCGGAGCGGTTATAGCGGAAGTGTTCACATGAGAGAATAACCGGAGGAGCCTGCAAGGAGGATTTATGTACCGAATCAACATCAAGGATGTTCCATCCCGCGAGGTGATCGGGAGAGAGGTATGGGACATGGTCGGCGGCGAGCTCAAGGGAGATGATTTGAGCATGATGATAGTTGATGTCCTGCCGGGAGCGGTGTCAAAGCCGGGTCACGTTCACCATGATGCGGAGGAGGTAATCTACGTTGCTTCCGGTGCAGGGGAGATTCTCATCGGCGATGGGGTCTATCCTCTTATGCCCGGCGATGCGATTGTCATACCGCGCGGGATTCCTCATCTGACCAGAAACACCGGGCAGGATCGGATGCGGCTCATCTGCTCCTTTTCGACGCCCGATGTGAGCAGTGGTCAGGAAAATCTACCCCATCTCGATTTCCCCCGGTGAAGGGGTGAGCCGTCGCTCCTTCGCACCATTCCGGTGAGCGAAATTTTATTACTCCGGAGTTTCTACCTGTCTCCTGAGCCGCGCCGGGGCTCCTCTGCTCTTTTTCCCCCGGAGTCACTCCTCCAGGGAGAGGGCAACTTTTTCCACCCGGGCGATATCCTTTTCGTAGAAAAATGAAGCGATGAAGAAAATTATGCTCGAGAGGAAGGCGAAGGCCGGCACCACGGTGAGTGCCGTTTTAATGCCGAAGCGGTCCGAGAGCGCTCCGACGAATATCGGGCCGAGCGAAGAACCGAGGAGGTTCTGGAATATCACACAGAGGCTGTACGACATTGCCCGCAATCCCGGGTGAACAACCTCCTGGGTGACGGCTACGGCGGCCGGCGTGAAAGACATGGCGGCAACACCCCCCATCAGCAAAACGGCGTACTGAACAGGGCCCGAGGGCAGGAGGAACACGGTCAGTATAATCAGGGACGTGACGAGCGATGCCAGGGAGCAGGTCAGCAGCTTGCCGTTTACCCGCTTCTTCGCCCACCGGTCGGCGATGAAGCCTCCCAGGGGTGCGCCGATTATGGCGAAAAGGAACACGATGCCTGCCTTGACCGATGCCTGCTCCATCGGGATTCCCTCGATGCGGTAGAAGTACGTTGGCAGCCAGCTCAGCAGGGAGACGACAAAGAAGATATTCGCCGCGAAGGCGATGTAGGTCGTGATGAGCGTTGCGTTGCCGGCAAATTCTCGGGCGATGTCCATCTTTTTCATTTTTCTCTTCTCGCCCGTGTCGGCCGTGCTGCCGACCGTCTTCAGGAGGTCGATCGTTTTGTAGTCTCTGATGGTGAAGAAGAGGAGCGCGAGTATAAACCCGGGTATCGCGACGATGCCGAAGGCGCTTCTCCATCCATAGGTTGCGGCGATGAATCCGCCGAGCGCTATTCCCAGTGCATTGCCGACCGGCACGGCGGTGTGGAAGAGACCGAGCGTGAGCGAGCGCTTCTTCTCGGGAAAGAATGCCGATATCATCGCGGTGCCGCCGGGCGCGTAGCCTGCCTCCCCGACTCCGATTACCGTCCTTGCCGCGATGAGCTGCGGGAAGGTCTTCACCAGCACGCAGGCTCCGGTCGCGAAGCTCCAGATCAGCGCCATGATGCCGATGCTCTTCTTCCTGCTCCACCGGTCGATGAGAATCGATATCGGAAAGGTGAAAGCGACGATAGACCAGTATACGACGGAGACCAGCATGCCGCACTGCGTGTCGGAGAGACCCCATTCGACCTGCAAATAGGGGAAGAGGGAGACAACCACCATCCTGTCGATGTAATCCGAGAGGTAGAGCAGGTACAGGAGTGTAAAAATGTACCATGAGTACCTCTTAGAGATAAAATACCCTTCCGAATCAGTCTTCACTTTTGAACCTCCACTCTTTTTAAGATGAAATGCTCCATCGCTGGAGCTCAATAGCAAGCACAGGTCTTTTTAACGAGCCGGAAATCGGTGAATGGGAAATAGGTGTTTTACAGGGTGCGGTTGATGAATGTATCCCTTCACGGATGCGTTGTCAATGATAAATTCAGACCGGCTTCGCGGATGCGAAGCGGCGAGATGAACGGATGGTGCATCTCCTGCAGAAAGACGGGCCACCTGCAGCCACCTCTTTCTCCTTGACTTTTTGATTGATTCGTTCCCCCATTCAAAGGGCGGGGGTGGTGACCGGATAACATCAGCAGTTCTGACAGCGATGGATCTCATGCCGGTGTACGCCATCGAAAACGGAGGCTGGAGAGATGCCATGGAACGCGGGGAAGGGAAGAAGGTCATACGGCCGGAAATTCATCCGTCGGTGTTCATCGCTGAGGGAGCACGGATATTCGGGGATGTTATCATCGGCGAGGGATCGAGCGTCTGGTTTAATGCGGTAATTCGAGGGGATGAGGGGAGGATCAGAATCGGCAGGAGCAGCAATATACAGGATAATGCGGTTCTTCACAGTGATATGATGGTGGGCATCGATATAGGTGACGAGGTTACCATCGGACATGGCGCCATCGTCAGGGGCTGCAGGATCGGGAACGGGGTGATGGTAGGGATGAACGCCACGGTGATGACCAATGCGGTTATAGGCGATAACTCCATCGTCGGCGCTCATGCCTTTGTGCCATATAATAAGCACTTTCCCCCCCGCTCCCTGATACTGGGCTCGCCGGCGCGGCTCATCAGGGAGCTCACCGATGAGGAGTTGAAGACCAACAGGATGGCGGTTGAAATATACCGGGAGCTTGTGGACGGGTACATAAGCGGATTGATAGCCGGCCGCGAATAAGGCCGGAGCTCATACAAGCTGATCGGCGGATACAATCTTCGGCGCCCTGACCCGTATCGCGGCGCTGCCGGCAATCGGGCACTTGTTCTCGCAGACCCCGCAGCCGATGCAGAGGTTCTCCAGAACATAGGGAAGCTTCACGGAAACCCTCTTCCCCTCACTGTTCTCCATCATCGTCTCCTTGAGAATAATAGCTTTGGTCTTTGTCGGGCAGACCTCCTCACAGACGATGCAGTTGCGCTGCTCGGACCAGGGGAAGCAGAGATCCCGTATGATAAATGCCGTCCCGAATATTGTCGTTTCCTTATCCTCTATTTTGAGCTTTTTCAGCGCATCGGTGGGACAGACCTGCGTGCAGAGGATGCAGTTCTTCTCGCAGTATCCGAGCTTCGGGATAAGGCGGGGGGTGAAGAGCCCCTCGGGCCCTGCCTCGAAGAGGGTCGGATGGAGGGCGTTGGTGGGGCATATCTTCATGCACTGGCCGCAGCGAATGCACTGATCGAGGAATTCCTCCTCGGGCAGTGCACCGGGAGGACGTATGAGAAAGGCGTGATCACGCCTGTAGGAGGTATTTATTCTGAACAATGGTATGGCGATGAGGGACGACACGAGGGTCATCAGGAGTTTTCTCCTGGAGAGAGGGGGCCCCCCTCCCGCTGCTGTTCTTGTCTTCTCATCTTCTCGACGTGCCTTTCCGATGGGTGAGACCGGTTGAAAGGATATGGCATCGTATCTGCACGATTTCAGACACTCGAAGCACTTGATACATTCGCCCTCCAGCGTCCCCTCTCCGTTATCGATAATGGCATTCATCCGGCACTCCTTTTCACATTGAAGGCAGTTCACGCATTTGTCGGTATCAACGACTCTCCGGAAAACGCTGAACCGCGAGCTCAGTGAGAGGAGCGCCCCGAGCGGACAGAGGGACTGGCACCAGAATCTTCTCGCGAATACCGAAAGCGAAAGGATGAGTATCAGAGTCAGAAATATCCATCCATGGCCGTCGAAGGCGATATGATGAAAGGAGAGAACACTCTTTTTCAGGATAGAGAAGGTCGGCTCGGATACCGCATTGACAAAGGGGATATAGTAGAGCCCGAAGAAGATGAGCTTTACCGTGTTATCGAAGTAGGGGTAGAGCGCCGTGCCGTAACTCCGATAGGCGATGGAGAGGGGATCGATAAGTCCCGAGGCGTGAATACCGGCGATTGAGAGAATGAGAGAGAACATGAGCACCAGAAACTTGTAGGGCTTGATGGCTATCGTATGGCCCGCTCTTTTCAGGATGTTTCTCTTTTTTGCATTAAAAATTCGATCGGTTACATCGATGGTGATGCCAAGCGGGCATATCCATCCGCAGAAGAACCTGCCGAGAAAAAGCGTTGACCCCAGAACGATGAGCGCAGGGAGGAAGGAGTCGAGCAGCCGCTGTGCGACAATGGACGAGGTTATCCCGAGATGTATCGAGAGGCGCGGGAGAAAATTATAGGGCGCCGGATCCTCAATCGGATCTCTGGTATAGATGAGGAGGGTGATAAAGAGCAGCCAGATAAGGAGCTGTGTAACTGCTCTCAGGGTTGACCAGTATGATCGCCGCATAAAATTTTAACTCTCTGAGGTCATTGAACAGCGGAATTATTATACGGTTCTTTTGATGATATTCATTCTGCTGGTATTGATCTCACCCATGTTTTCCCTGGCTGCAAGCCGCAGGTATTCCACCCGATGCGGCCGCATGTTAAAGAATCCGGCGGTGTAAGCATCAACGGTAACGGGATTGGTGCCCATCACGAGAGTCCTCTTCTCTTTGATATCGGCGGGAGTACCGGCGTTGGGTCCGTGATCGGTCAGAATCCTCGTCGCATCGAGGATGATCAGATCGACCGGGATTGCCTTGTTGAAGTCGACGATATTCTTGTGCAGGTTGATGTGAAACCATCCGCGCCTTCCACCGATGACGCCCATGAGATTCTTCATTGCCATAGTCAGGGTAGCCGATCCGTGATCTTTCGCGATAGGCATGTTGATGACGAAATCAGCTTTGAGCATATCCTCATAGACCAGCAGTGTTTTCAGATTGAGCGGATTTTTGATCCGCACCTCCCTGAACTTCCTCTCATCGATGTATTCTATATCTGCACCGGAATTTCTCGCTGCCTGTATCATGCCGCTCCGTCGATAGCAGAGCGGTGCACTGTTGACCGGCCGGTCGAAGATTGTAACGTCCGCACCTCTCCTGATGCACATCCGCGCAACGGTCTCAACGAGATCGGGATTGGTGGTATGGGCCTGTTCTGGACGAGAATTAAAGCCGATATTCGGCTTTATAACCACCTTCATGCCTTTCTTGATAAACCGGTCGATACCGCCGAGCGTATCGAAACCCTTCTTGACCATCCTTTCAAGGGATTCCTTGCTGAGGTCTTTCCCCTTTATGACCACGACGGTTTTGGAGGAATCGGCACTTCTCCCGAAGAGATTCATCAGTGGGACGGCAATGCTTCCCAACATAATGCCAAAAGCGGATTTCAGGAATCCCGAGAGGACCTCCCGCCTGGTTCTTCTCGTCTGAGTCATTGTATCCCTCTGTGTGTTCGACGAATATGATATATCCATTCCTGTTTGAGCAATTTTCAGATTGTTACAAAACAGGTATGAATAATCTATCATAGGGTAGCGTATATTTCAAAAATATTCATAAAATAAAATATCTTGACGTGAGGCGTATTTCGCCTTTTTCTCGATATGCATCTGAATTATAGTATGATGGAATAATTATGCTGGCGCGCAGGTACATAATACCCTGGAAAGAGTTCACTCCGGTGCTGGGAGGAGTCGCCTTCTTTTTTCTTCTCTTTCTGCACGGCCTGATCAACAGTTTAACCGTTACCTACATGGGCCATCGGAGCGAGCTGGTTGAAGATCTCATCTTCGGAAACTTCTTCGCTGATATTGTTCTCTTTATACTGAAAATAGCTGCGGTTTATCTTCTGCTCGGTATCACATTCGGTATTGTGATATACGGGGCGATCTGCTCGTTTATGCGGTTGATTCATCGCCCCCTTACGAGGGGGGCTGCCTTCTTCATCACAATGGGCACAACCGCCTTTATCGTGTTGATCTTCTTCCTGAAGGATCTGGTGCGGTATCCGCAGGTGTATATGAACAATTTCTATCAAGGAGGAGCCCTTCAGCGGATGATCCTTGATTTTACGGCGGATACTTTCAGCCCTCCGTTTTTTACCCAGATTCAGATTGTCCTGTTCGCTGCTGCCATCGGGCTCATCGTTTTTCCGCTTCTGAGGATAAGAAACAGTTTGGTGAACGGCATACTGCTCGCCGCTGTGCTCCCTCTCATCTCCGTAGCGCTCTTTTCCCGGCTGGACTGCAGCAGGCCCGGAAAGCCCGGGAGACCCAATGTGCTCATCCTCGCTGCCGATGCGCTCAGGCCGGATCATCTCAGCGGATACGGATATTACAGGAGGACGAGTCCCCATATCGACGAACTCATCGCCGATGGGGTCTCTTTCAGAAATGCCTTCATCGAGGTGCCGCGGACCTTCCCTTCATGGGTTTCCCTTTTGACCGGCCAGTACGCGTCAACGCACGGAATCAGGCACATGTTCCCCGCTTCGCGTGATCTGAATCGTGATTTTAAAACCATGGCGGAATTTCTCGGCAAGAGGGGGTATTATACTGCCGTCGTTGCCGATTATGCCGGAGATATCTTTTCCCGAATCGATCTCGGTTTTGAGAAGGTGGACACCCCCTCCTTTAATTTCAATACTATTCTTGAGCAGGCGATGCTCGAAGCGAATATTTTCCTCCTCCCCTTTCTCACCGGGAGATTCGGGCTTGCCCTCTTCCCCTGCCTGCGGGACTCCGCCTACTTCTGCCCTCCCGGAATAGTCACGGAAAAGGTAATTGACTCGATTCGGGAGTCTCACGGGAGGCCGTTTTTTGTTACGGCATTTTTCTCTTCCACGCACTTCCCCTATGCGCCACCCTATCCATACTACAAGATGTTCTCGAAGGGGTATCAGGGCCCCTATAAATACTACAAGCAGCGGATTATATCACTTGAGGGGAAGGATGAGGCGACCATTTCAAAGCGAGATATCGAACAGATACGGGCGCTCTACGATGGCGGTATCAGGGCTTTCGATGGCGCCGTCGGTGAAATAGTGAGTTTTCTCAGGGAGAAGGGAATACTCGATGAGACGGTTATTCTGGTGCTCTCGGATCACGGCGAGAATCTCTATGAGGGAGATCTCGGTCACGGACACGGCGAGCACTTCAGGGGGCAGTACGCCATAAAAATTCCCTTCATCCTGCGCTATCCGCCACTGAGCACAGAGCGGCGGGATCTCTCTTCGGTGGTTCGGCATGTGGATGTTGCTCCGACGCTCCTCTCGCTGCTCGGTGAAGAGATTTCACCTTCTGCGGAAGGAGTTTCGCTCCTGCCGATTGTGCGGGGTGAGAGGAAACTGCTCTATGCCTTCGGTGAGACCGGTATCTGGTTCGACAACGATCAGCGGAGCAATCACTTCTTTCAGAAGCTGCGGATCATCTATCCCGATATTACACGGCTTGCGGAGATTGATTTCGAGCGGGATAATCAGCTGGTGCTCCGGGAGAGCTACCGCGATCTCATCAACGTGGCGAAGCACCGGTATATCTTTGACGGGAGGTACAAGCTCATCTACATGCCCCTTCGCGACGGTGTGCGCTATGAGCTCTATGATATCCTGGTCGATTCCCGGGAGCGGGTCAATATCGCTGATAAGGATCGATACAATCTCGCACGCCTGAAGAGATCTCTCTTTCGGTGGATAACGAGAAACGGAAATGTGAAAGTCAGAAAGGACTTTGTGTTACCGGTGAAAGAAAACCTTGAAAAAAATTATTGAAGCTTCACATTATACCGGTTAGGATATTGATATACTTGGTTCGTCTATTGTTCAGAGATGCCAGGAAAGCAAATTTTTCGGTTTAATTTTAAATACCCTCGTAATAATTACCTGTTTCCACGGGAAGTGGACAGGGAGTTTAAGGGTACAAATACGTGGCCGCAACGTCCAGGGATGTTCTAATGTCGCTGGAGCCATGGATGGCGAGAAGCGACCTTTGAGCGGTTTTTTCAGCACCCGCAGCCTTCAGTAAAGTTCTTATAAAGAAATATTGAATATAAAAAATGGAGGTACGGTACCATGATGGATTATCCTTTGTTACTCAGGAATTTTCTCTTGAGAGCAGCAAAGTTTTTCCCGAAGAAGGAGATACTTTCAGTCTTTCCCGATGAAATTTTCCGCTATACCTACGGGGATTATTTCAAACGAACCTGTCAGCTGGCCAATGCGCTTGAATCCCTGGGCATAAAAAGAGGGGACAGGGTTGCAAGCATCGCATTGAATAATCACCGGCACCTTGAGCTCTACTTCGGGGTGCCCTGTATGGGGGCCGTGCTCCATACGGCAAATTTCAGGTTGCCACCGCATCATCTTGCATATATACTCAACCATGCCGAGGACAAGGTATTATTTATAGAAGAAGATCTTGTCTTTATCGTAGAGGCAATAAAAGATCAACTGAAAACGGTTGAGCACTATGTCATACTGTCACAGAGCGGAAACATTCCGAAAACCAGTCTCTCTCCCGTTTACTCCTACGATGAGTGGATTGCCAAATTTCCTGAAGAGTATGACTTTCCTGAAGACCTTGATGAAAAAGCTCCGGCACTGATGTGTTATACCTCCGCGACGACGGGTGATCCCAAGGGCGTTGTGTATACGCATAGAAGTGTCGTGCTCCACAGTTATGCTGGTTCTTCGACTTTCGGTGTTTATGAAAGTGATTGTGCGCTTCATATTGTTCCCATGTTTCATGCAAACGCCTGGGGTATGCCCTTTATCTGTGTGGGCATGGGCATTAAACAGGTACTGCCGGGCCGGGAGACGCTCAACATGGAGAAGATCTGTCAGGTTATTGCCGATGAAAAGGTCACCGTCACCTGCGGAGTTCCGACGATCTGGTTGATGCTCTACGATTACCTCGAAAAGGGAGGGAAACACGATTTCTCATCATTGCGGGTGATTGCGAGCGGTGGATCGGCCTGTCCGCTCTCCTTAATGCGTGGATTGAATGAAAAGTATAATTTCCCCATACGGCAGGCCTACGGCGGAACTGAGACATCTCCTCTGGTAACTGCAGCTCTGGAAAAGAGCTACATGCAGGATCTTTCTCCTGATGAACTCTACAGCGTCAGAAACAGTGCTGGCCTGCTCGCCCTCGGTCTTGATATGAGGATTGTAAACGCCGAAACCGGTAAAGATGTAAAAATGGATGGTGAGGAGATGGGAGAGATCTGGGTCAGGGGGCCGTGGATCGCCGATGAATACTACAAAGATCTGGAGCGCTCAAAGCTGTCTTTCGTTGATGGCTGGTTCCACACCGGCGATGTGGGCACCATGGACGAGGAAGGATATGTGAGGCTCGTTGACAGGACAAAAGACCTGATAAAGAGCGGCGGCGAATGGATCTCATCGGTGGATCTTGAAAATCTTATTATGGCCCATCCGAAGGTTGTGGAGGCTGCAATTATCGGCGTTCCCGATCCGAAATGGCAGGAGGTGCCATTCGGCTGCATCGTGGTTCAGCCTGGAGAGACCTTGACCGGTGAAGAAATTCAGGAATTTCTCAAAGACAAGGTGAAGGCATCCTACTGGATACCGAAGAACTATGCCTTTATTGATGCACTGCCGAAGACGAGCGTCATGAAATTTGATAAAAAGGGGTTGAGGCAGATGTACGCCGACGGTAAATTGGGGTAGTTTGTACTTTCTGAATAGAAAATACTTCAGAATGGGTGAACGGAAATCCAAAGCTGTTTGATGTATTTTCGATAATACCCTACGACAACCTTTTTTTACGACGATACCGGCTACCCCGCTATTTTTCCACTCCTGCATCTTGGAGTTCAATGGCAAGCTGGAAAGTGTCGGTGTGGAAATAACGGAAGACTCCCCCAATGATTCGTTGGTTCCCTTTGCCTGAACGGGGAAGATTGCTCACTGACGGTATGATAAACTCTGCGAGAATATTTTGCCCCTCGCTGCGGTGGATCTTCTCCATGTGATTCGTGCGGGATATGTTCTATCTCCCGAAGATTATTTTGGCAATGCTTCAAATAGTATAGAAAGAGAGTCCCTGCCCGCGGATACTCTGATGTGCCGATCGTTGTCGGTTTCATCGATGCGGTACGAAGGTGAAGAGAGTGGCCTTTTACGCCATTTAATAATACTTGACATTCCTGTCCGGATACCTGATCACAATGCTCATGGAGCAGATTGTCGTATTTGTAACGCTCGGTATAGCTTTTTTTTTATTTGCCTGGGGCAGGATACGACATGACATTGTCGCACTGATAGCCCTCTTCATAGTCACAATAAACGGTATTGTTTCTGCCGATGACGCTTTTCTGGGATTTGCCCATCCGGCGGTTATCACGGTTGCGTGCGTTCTTATTATCGGACACGCGATGGAGAGATCAGGAGTAATTGATCTTTTAGGCCAGCTGGGCTCAAAATTGGGTAATAATCTTCTGATACAGATTGCATCGTTATCGCTTATTACCGCATTCGCATCAGCTTTCATTAACAATGTGGGCGCTATGGCTATCATGATGCCCGTGGCAATCCACCTGGCTCGAAAAGGCAAGAATCCGCCCTCCTTGGTGCTTATGCCCATTGCCTTTGCGTCTCTCCTCGGGGGGATGACCACCCTTATCGGAACACCTCCCAATATCATAATCGCCGCAATCCGGGCAGATATCGCGGGTAAACCTTTCGGCATGTTCCATTATACTCCGGTGGGCATCTTCGTTGCCATTGCCGGAATTCTGTATATTTCTCTGCTGGGGTGGCGTTTGCTACCCAAGAGAGTCGCTCAGCAATCACGGGAAGATCTTTTCAGGATTGATGATTATATTACCGAGGTAAAGGTTATTCGGGAATCCAAGATAAGGGGGGTCACCGTTTCCGAAGTCAAGAACGAAACCGAAGCGGACATCACTATCCTCGGCATGGTCAGACAGAAGCAGATGATCCATGCCCCCTCGCCGGATGAGATTCTTAAAGTAAACGATGTTCTTATAATTGAAACCGATGCACAGGAGCTTAAAATTTTTATAGAAAACAGTGGCGTAAAACTTGTGGGCGGGAGAAAATTTCGCGCGGATGCCAGAGGTTCAAGTGAAATAGAACTCGCAGAAGCCGTGATTATGAATGATTCTCCGCTTATCGGGGAGTCTGCCTCAAGTCTGAACATGCGCTCCCGCTACGGCCTTAATCTGCTTGCGGTTGCCCGAAGAGAGAAAAAGATAAGGAAGCGGCTCAGTCGAGTGGTATTCAGGGCGGGGGATGTGGTTCTGCTTCAGGGGCGCATCCATATGCTTAATGACACCATCAGAACCATGAAGTGCCTGCCGCTCGCGAAGAGAGGCCTTCGTTTCGGTTCCCGGAAAAATGTGGCGGTTTCTCTCGGAATATTCGGATTTGCGATTCTTCTGGTGGTGTCAGGCCTGCTTCCCGTACAGGTGGTCTTTTCGATGGCTGTTGTAGGCTTTGTTCTTGGAGGGCTTCTCCCATTGAAAGAGGTCTACACCGGGGTGGACTGGTCGGTTATAGTTCTGCTCGGTGCTATGATACCTGTGGGGCAGGCGCTCGAGACTTCGGGAGGAGCGCAGCTTATCGCATCATGGATACTCCATCTTGGCGGAACCCTTCCTGGATGGGCCACGCTTGCAATGGTTCTGATTATTACAATGCTTATGACGGATATTATAAATAACGCGGCTACGGTAATACTTATGGCGCCTGTTGCAATCAGTGTTGCCGCGGGCATAAATGCATCTAATGATTCATTTTTGATGGCTGTTGCAATCGGAGGTTCATCCGCCTTTCTGACACCGATAGGTCATCAGTCGAACACGCTTGTAATGGGGCCGGGCGGATATAAATTCACCGACTATTGGAGAATGGGGCTCCCCCTCGATGTTCTTATTGTGCTGATCGGTGTACCGCTGATCATGTTTTTCTGGCCGATGTAAGGAATAACAGTAGAATGACTTCTGAAAAGAGAGACTGGCGGAAATGGCTCAACTGGTGGCGTACCGCACCGAGCATTTTACGCTTTCTATTCTTACGGGTTCGACTGGCACGGGCCTATGGCGTGGCAGAGCGTTATAATATCCTGTTCTGGGCGGGCCTGGTCGGTATACTTGGCGGTCTGTCTTCGGTGCTGTTCCGTTATTTGCTCGGACTCCTGTCTCTTGCCATTACCGGTCAGCACGGAAGTATTGTGACCATCTTTTCCGGTCTTCCCTCATGGCAGAGGGTGCTGACACCGGCTATCGGAGGAATTGCAGCGGGGCTGATTATCCATATTGGCGGCAAGCTGAAATCGAGCCGGACGAGCACAACTGACTATATGGAAGCTGTTGTGCTGGGGGATGGCTCGCTTTCATTCCGCTCCAGCATGACCAAAATTTTCTCTTCAATGTTCTCCATCGCTTCCGGGGCCTCCATCGGCCGAGAGGGTTCCATGGTTCAGCTGTCGTCCCTCCTGTCGTCCCTGGTCGGTCAGGCCCGCCGCTGGTCAATCTCACAGCGGCGGTTGATTCTGGCCTGCGGCGCCGCGGCAGGGATCGCCTCGGCCTATAATGCACCCATCGCCGGAGCGCTCTTTGTCGCAGAGATCGTGCTCGGTTCCATCGCCATGGAAACACTGGGGCCGCTGCTCTTTGCTTCGGTTCTGGCGACCCAGTCGGTTCGTTTCCTCACCGGAGGATCTCCTCTCTACGCCATTCCCCCGTTTCATCTTAATTCAGGGTTCGAGCTCTTTGATTATCTGGCGCTGGGTCTTCTTGTCGGACTGGCTGCTCCCTGGTTTCTGCGCGCCCTGCGGGGGAGTGAAAAGCTCTTCAGCCGCATCAGGCTGCCGGTATACCTGCGAACAGGTCTGGGGGGGCTTATTGTAGGATTGATTGCCATCTATTTCCCGCAGGTCTGCGGGAACGGCTACAGTGTCGTTGATGGCATTTTACAGGAACAATGGCTCTGGAAGAGCCTGCTGCTCGTAATGGCGTTCAAGCTGATGGCCACCTGCGCAAGCTTTGGATCGGGTGCGGTCGGCGGCGTTTTTACGCCGACCCTGTTTATGGGGGCGAGTCTCGCCTACCTCTTCGGTCATGCACATCAGGCGCTCGGTTTCGGTCCGATGCCGGTGCCGGGAGCTTTCGCCCTGACCGGGATGGGGATGTTTCTGGCTGCCACGACTCACGCACCGCTCATGGCGATACTCATGGTTTTCGAGATGACGCTGGATTATCAGCTCATACTTCCCCTGATGCTGGGATGCGTGGTGGCCTATTTCACGGCGAACAGTATCGAATCACGGTCCATTTACCGGAGCTCCCTCATGCGCAAAGGGGCCGACTTTTTTGCCCGCCGGCTGTTCCGGTTGCGCGTTTCGGACCTGATGAAACCTGATCCGATTCGGGTTGGCGAGAAGGCTTCCTTTGGTGATATCGCCCGGCATTTCATTGTTAACACCTTCCGCTACCTCTATGTGGTTGACGAAAAGGACACCTATATGGGGGCCATCTGCCTTGATGACATCAAGGAAAATCTCAGCACCGCATCACTGGATCGTCTGATCATCGCCCGCGATATTCTGGTGCCGGGTCCGCCTCCCATTGCCGTTTCCTCATCCCTTGAAGAGGCCCTCGAAAAATTTACTCAGCAGAGTCAGAGCTTTGAACGGGTACCCGTGATTTCGGATGATCCTGTGCCGCGACTGGTTGGCAGCCTGGCAAAAACCGATCTTCTCCTGGCACTGGCCGAGCGTCTGCCGTCTGACCGTCATCGGCCGGGCGCAGGAATGGAACAGGATAAAGCGTGACGATTTTCAACCAGAGGAAGAATAAAATATTTACCTGCTCGTCTTTTTTCTCTTTTTGGGCTTTGGTTCTGGACGCTCTCTGGCGGTGATTCTTATCAATTCGCCGATCCATTCACGATCTTCGATTTTATCTTCAATGAGAAAACTCGGTTTTGCACCATGGTATGCCGGCGCTTCAATACAATTTTCACCTATGAACGATTTGCCGCCGTCGGTTGGTTTTACAAAAAGCCGGTTGTCACAGACAAGCGCAACTACTTTACCGCCGCAGTAGAGCGCATACTCGCCGAACATTTTTTTGTAAGTTATGGTGCCCGCATCCCCCATTTGATCGACAATATAATCAATAAAGTCCTTATCTGTTGACATTTTCTGTCCTCTTTTTTTCTGCCTTTTCTTGTATAGAGATATTTTTGAGTAGATTCCGTATCTAATTATTGATCAGATATACCGTGTATACGATATATGTTACAATCAATATTCCCGCTTCCCACCTATCAAGCTTTTTCTTTTTACCGGTAAACATCGCTGTGACAAGAAATACCGTTCCACCGGCAAGCAGGTACAGGTCAGAATTAAATGCTGTATCATAGTTGATGGGTCTGATGAGCGAGCTAATGGCAAGAACGAAAAAAATGTTGAAAATATTTGAGCCGATAATGTTGCCAACTGCAATATCGCTATTTTTCTTAAGAGCCGCAACAACAGATGTCGCCATTTCGGGTAGCGAGGTTCCCGCGGCAACAATCGTCAATCCAACAATTTTTTCGCTTATACCCAGAGTTGTCGTCATTTGAACGGCATTCGTTACTACCAATTTGCCTCCTATCATCAGGCCAATTAATCCGAAGATGATGAAGCTCCAGATTTTAAGCATTGAATAGTCTTTTAAAGCTGTTTCTGATTCCGGTTTATCGCTCCCGAGTTGCTTGTAAACGTAGAAGAGGAAAATACTGAACATTATCAGGAGAACAAGTCCGTCAAGCCGTGTCAGGACACGTGAATCCGGGGAAAGGAGGTCGTTTGTTTGCATGTAGAGAAAAAGAATTGCAATAAAGGAATAGGGGATTTCTTTCCAGACGGTGCTTGATTGTACAACCAGTGGCGTAATCAATCCAGCAGTACCGAGTATGACAAACAGATTGAAATTGTTACTGCCAATTACATTTCCCAGTACAATATTCTGATGATTTTGAAATGATGCGAAAACGTTTACAACGAGTTCCGGAGCAGAGGTACCGAAAGCGACAATCGTCAGTCCGATAGCCAGATCGGATATGTGAATTTTCTTTGCGAATGCGGAAGCTCCATCGACTGTCCAGTCTGCTCCTTTTATGAGCAATGCAAATCCGAGTATTAATAATAAAAACTGAATTGCCATGTCCGGTTTTCTCCAGATGATGCTGTCAGCGTTCTACCACCGTCGTCCGTCATCATTGTCGGTAGGGGTTCATTCGATATAGCGAATTGCTGGTCAGGAATTGAATATATAACGAGCCTGTTTTCACCGTCAATTCTTTTGTATTCTCAACGATGTAATTGATGGGTTGAACCCATTCTTTCCCTCATGATGGTGAGATTAAAGAGCAGTGAAGTATTATCGCTATTACAGGATGTTATGCAACGTTCAAGCGACAGACAGGTATCGCATGAGGGGTTACAATTCATATTTTCATAAACGAAAAACGTATTGATGAGTGCGATTATAGTTGATACTGTCCACTACTCATGAACATCAACCCTCGACAGTGTGCTCCGGAAAGGGTGTCTTTTTTTTATTATACTTCAGTATTTTCTTAACAGGCAGCTTTGCACTGTTCCTTCTTTTCAGAGTTGTAGTGGTCCCGGACAGTTGTGTATGATGTTTGCCCCAAAAGATTATCACCCGGACTTCAGAATCGTTGCCAGGATGATAACGGCCCAGCTACAGACGATTACCGTCGATGAGATTGCATAGTAAGGGGTGGGTTTCCCCTGCCACTTTATGATGCCCTCCGACAGCCGCTCGCCGATCCGATAGCCGATTGGCAGCGTTATCCCCGCGAAAAGTGCCCATGCAATCCCTTCGGCAGCCAGGAAGGAGAGCATTCCTCCGGTGTGATTGAAGGAGAGGAGATAGGCGCAGGGGGCGAGACGCATTCCCGCGAAGAAGAAGATCCCCGACGAGAGTATTGCGGCAGAGAATCCTGCAAGGGAGAGGATGGCGGCGTTTCCGCTTTTCCCATTGAAAAGAGTAAATGCTCCGTACAGGCATGATCCGTGCAGCATGAGAGCCAAACTCGAATTAGCCCTGCAGAGTATGGAGTATCCCAGAAGCGGGACGGCTATCTGTGTGCTTGCAGCCGCAATGAGCGCGATCACGATGAGCAGCCAAGGCTTTTTCGAGCTGCTCAGGGCGATACCCATGATGCCGAAACCGATTCCGGTGAGAACGGTCGCTTTCACTGAAAGCATTTTAGTTCTCATCACACTCCCCCCGATTGCTTCCGAAAGTCCCCAGAGTGAGCCGAGGATCAGTATCCACAGTATGATATCTTTCCTTCGTTGAGGCGCAGCGTCATTTTTTGTAGTCATGGTATCTCTCCTGTTTGTAAGTAGATTCTATACGGCTTCAACCCTGCAGGGGACATAGCGATGAAGCGGTGTTGCGGCAAATCGGTCCCGGTGCGTGTTCCTGGTCAAACGGTTGACATTTACCCCGTAGACCTCGTCGTTGTAAACGAGGCCGAAGCCGTGGGGGATTATCACCATTCCCTTTCTGACCGTATCCGACACCTCGATTTCGATCTCAGCCTCGGCTGCCTCGGTGACAATCTTCACCCGCTGGCCATCCGAAAAGCCGTATCGCTCGACATCGGCTGGGTTCATGGCCAGCGTACACGCACGTATCCCCCTGTTCCAGGATGGATCGCGCATCAGCGTATTTGCATTCATGCTCATGTGGCGGCCGGCGTTGAGGATGAGGGGATACTTCTCATCCCGTTCAAGTGCTGCAGCCTCCGAATTGGGTTCCAGGCTTTTAACCCACTCCTCCATCTCCGATGCGTACACGTGTATTCTGCCATCTTCTGTCATTATCGAGGCGAAGTTGTTTTCTGTATCGCATTCGCCGATCCACAGTCCCTCCGGATGGTCCACTATCGCCTGGAATACATCATCTCCTAAATTTGGTCCCTCCTTGAAGCCCGCACGAACGGCGTTTTCTCGGAACGATTGCGGTGCAACCATGAGCAGTCCCCAGAGGGCGGCGAGATTTCCCGAACCGAGTTTTTTCCCCAGTGTCTTGGCGATGATAAAGGGCATGTTCTGAAGCGCCTTCGGTTCCGATTGGGCGAATTTCATGAGCTCCGCTCCGAACTGCATGCGATCACCCTCTGCAGCCGCATAGAGCGCTTCGGGTATCTCGGGAATCAGCCCCATGCGGTCGGCGATTCGTGTGATTATTTCGCCGACCTCCAGCGGTTCTCCCTCGGGCTCTATGATAGGCCGTCGCATCTGAAAGTATATACCGGGATAGGTGAAGGGGAAGAAGGTGCCGTCCCACGACTCATAGCCTGAGCGCGCCGGCAGGACATAGTGGGACAGCACCGCCGTCTCGGTCATGGCCAGCTCACAGGTGACCAGAAGCTCGAGCTTCCTGAAGGCTTCTTCATAGGCGGTGGTGTCGGCATAGGATCGGAGGGGATTCGACTGAGAGCAGAGTAATGCCCGCAGCCGCTCCGGTTTATCGCTCAGGATCTCCTCGGGCATAACATTGGGCGGGAAGTATCCCATGAGTGCCGGGAAGTCTGTTTCGACGGTGCGCCATGTCTTCGGGTCCCGTTCATCGGTGTGTCCGCCGATAGGCATAATGGTGCCCGCCAGGACATTGCCGCCGCGGATACAGCAGTTACCGGTTATCGCCATGAGGACGAGGAAGAGATAGGTTGTTGCCGTGCTGTGACGGTTCATATACACGCCGAGATCGGTGTGCAGGCTCGCCCTGCGAGTGCTGATCTCACGGCAGACCCGGCGGACCTGCTCGTAATCCAGTTCACAGATCTCCAGTGCGCTCTTTGCATCAAAGTCGGCAAACCACGGCTTTATCGTATCGTAACCGGCGACATGCTCCTTGATGTATTGTGTATCCTCCCAGCCCTCCTGAATGATAATGGCTATCATCGCTCGTGCGAGGAGGGCATCGGTACCCGGCCTGACAGCGAGGTGAATGTTGGCAATCGATGCAGTTTCCGATCTTCTCGGATCAATTACCACGAGCAGCTTGTCCGGATTCTTCGATATCTCTTTGAGAATGAGCGGTGCGCGCGGCATCTGATGGCTCTGCATGCCGTTCCATCCGACGGCGAGGAGCAGCTCGGTCTCGTGCTCGTCGGGGATGGGGAACATGTACTGCCGACCGAATAATCTCCCGACGCCCCAGAAAAAGCCGGTCAGCTCCTGTGCCAGGGCGCTGTAGTGGTATCGTGAGCCGAGGCCCCGGAGCAGCCGCACGCCGAATGCTGCTTCGAAGTGACATCCCTGTCCGCCGCCGCCCATATAGGCAAAGGAGCGGGGTCCGTGTGTGCCCACAATGGATTTTATCTTCTCTGCTATCTCGCCGATGGCCTCGTCCCAGGAGATCCGCTCGAATGCATCGCCAACGCGCTTGAGCGGGTGTGTCAATCGCTGTTCATGATGTTGATGATAGGCGATGTTCATCCCCTTTCGGCAGCAATAACCCTGGCTGCGGGGATTATCCTTATCGCCGCGCACTTTCTGAATTCTGTTGTTCTCTATATAAACCTTGAGACCGCAGTTCTGTGCGCACATGACGCAGCCGGTTTTTACCCATTCGCCCATTGTTCACCTCCGGAAGATGCAGTATAGTGGATAAGATATGCCGTTTGAGCATATCATGTTATACTGAGTACGAGTATTCCGCATTGGTCGGGACAGGAGATTACGTTTAATGGCAGCAATCTCAAAATATTCCCCAAAAAAAATTCTTGAAGTTATACTGAGAGTTAGTTACTATTGTATTGGACAGACCTGTCTGTATAGTGTCAAGGTAAAATTAATTTTTTTTTAAGGCAGATGGAATGGCAGAGGGTGCCAGAGAGAGAATTCTGAAGAGGGCTTTAGAGCTCTTTTACACGCAGGGTGTTCACAACACCGGAATCAATCAGATTATCGATGGGTCCCGTGTTGCCAAGGCGAGCTTCTATCATCACTTCCCTTCAAAGGATGATCTGATTCGCGAGTGTATGATTGCCTTCAGGGATATCATATACCGGCGGGTAAAGATGGTCATCGATTCAAGTGAAAATTTCTCGGACTTCTTGAGTCGGTGGGCAGCGTCAATTGAGGAGGACGTATCCAGAGAGAATTTCAACGGATGCCCCATTGCCAATATCGGCATGATAACCAATATGGCATCGGGGAAGTTCCGCGAGCAGTTCAACCGCATACTCGATTACTGGTATGATCTGCTGAGCGGTTATTTTGAGGAATGCAAAAAGCGTGGAGAGCTTCCTGACGAGACCGATACGCGTATGCTCTCCCGGCGGCTCTTACACCTTTATGAGGGAGCCCTCACCATGTGGATTCTCTCCGGTGATAGCAGATACGTTGAAGACCTGAAAGATCTCTTCCCCGCAATGATCACTCTGTCCTTCAGAGAGGAAACAGAGATGTCAGAACCGGAAGGGTTATGAGCGCTCCTCACTGATCCCGTACTTCTTGAGAATTGAAGCGTCGATGGCATTCTTTTTTGCGATATCGGCAAAGAGCTTTCCCGAAGGCTTGACCGTCCTCTTCTGTGTTTCGAAATCCACATGTATCATCCCGAATCGCATGGTATACCCCTCATTCCATTCGAAGTTGTCAAGCGTTGACCAGAAGAGGTAGCCGCGTACATCCATGCCGTCCTGTATGGCCCGTCCGACCTCGATGAGGTGATCCGACATGAATTTCACCCGCTTCCGATCATCATCGGCTGCGATTCCGTTTTCGGTGATATAGATCGGGACATCGTATTGAGCGAGCTTTTCGATGAGAAGGTAGATCCCGTGCGGATAGATCTCTCCCTGAGGCTTATCCTCTCCGTAAGCATTCGGATGGGTGGATTCGGCTCCTTCAACCATGACCGTTTTTCCGAACATCGTAGTTGGAGAGAGTAACGAAAAGGTAACATGATCCCGTGAATAGTAGTTCAGTGAATGGAAATCGAAACTCCTCTCCACGAGCTGTTTATCTTCGGGAGCGACCTTTATCCTCCCACTGCTCTTGCCGGTATTGAGAGCGTCAAGGATATCCATGTTGAAGTTCTTGTGCTGCACTGCGGCAACCCATCGGTCGAACCGGTTCTCCTCTCGCAGCGGATCGAATACGCGCATGTGCTTGTTGAAACCGACCTGAGCGTCAGGATATCTTCTCTTGATGATGTGATAGGCGCCGGAGTGAGCACGGAGCATGTTGCTCGCAACCCGGAATCCCTTGAAGGGATTCCTGACGCCCGGCGCGTAGAGGCCGTCGAAGAAGGAGAGAAATGCATACACCATGGGCTCATTAACGGGAATCCAGAATTTGACATATGAGCCGAGCGCCTCGACGACCACCCGGGTGTAATCCTCGAACATCCTGATTATCTCGGGATTTGCCCAGCCCCCCGTAATCCAGAGGGGGGTTGTAAAGTGATGCAGGGTTACCATCGGCTCTATCTTGAGTTGCCTGAGGTTCTTGAGCACCTCCTCGTAGTGGGAGAGGGCAGCTTTGCTGTAATATCCCATCGCCGGTTCAATGCGGCTCCATTCCAGGGAGAACCGGTGTGCATTGTGATTGAGCTTCTTGAGGAGCTTGAAGTCCTCCGGGAAGCGGTGATAGTGATCACAGGCGTCACCCGAGATACTTCCATCGACAATGTTTCCGGGCTTCTGCTCGAATGCCCACCAGTCATTGTTGACATTTCCTCCCTCCACCTGATGGGAAGCGGTTGCGCCACCCCAGAGAAAGCCTTTGGGGAATGATATCTTTTTCATGGGGACCTCATTGGTTATGCTATTCGCTGTGGAAATATCAGCTACTTCTTCTCATACACCGTAACCGGAAAGTCCAGCATGCCGACGGGAGTTTTTATGTAAATGATACCATCGAGCTTATAGTGGGCCTTCCCCTTGCTTCTTACAATACTCACAATGGCGGTCCCGACTTCTTTGTAGGGAACTTTTACGGTAGTATTGAGCGGTGCGGTCCCCTTGGCAGGAAGATCGATGTTTGTGAACATCACCGTGGTGGTTTTCTTGTCATTAATATACAGAAGGAGATCGAGCTTGTCGAGCTTGAGAGCGATAGGATTGGGATTCGTCACTGCGAGCTTTATGTCCACCTTCATGCTTGTAAAGGTAAAGCTGTGTGGCTTTGCACTAATAAACTTGACGGTTGGCTTTTGAATCTGCAGTTTCTCCTTGAGCATTTCGCAACCGCTTACGCTCAGGAAGAAGATTAGAATTATAAAAAGCGATTTTCTCATCATATTCTCCTTAATCGAGATAGTACTCCTCGTCCTGAGGAGCTGAATAGTACAGGGTGATGGCTGTTCCCTTCAAAGCGTTATAGCATACAAAAAAAGAGTCTGCACGTTTTATCCCCGGGATGCCGTTAAATTTCAAGCATTTTTCAGAGTGAATGATGATAGTGGCATCTGCATCATGGGGAACAGCAATACGGCGGTGCGAGCCCTCCGGAAACCTTTGCCGGACTGGGGGCGGGCTCAACCGTCTTCTGGGTTGATCCCGTGCGTGAGCTCGTCTTTGTCTGCCTGACAGCAGGTCTCATTGAGGAGGGGGCGAGCTTTATGCGGTTTCAGCGTTTGTCGGATATAGTTGTTGCCGCGGTGGTTGATTGACACCGGCGTTCCGGTTGGTGCGGCAGGACTCAGGGAATAGTTTTAAGAATGAATTCGCCGATGCGCCGGATGGCATCCCGCCCCTCCTTGAGCATCGGATAGAAGATATGCCAGACATGCACCATTTCGCTCCATATCTCGATGGTAGATTTGACCTCTGCCTCCTTGGCGCGCCGGTCGAGACCGACTGCGTCATCGAAGAGTACCTCATCGCTGCCAACCTGTATCAGGAGCGGTGGGAGTTTTCTGAGATCGGCGTAGAGCGGTGAAGCAAGGGGATTCTTCGGATCTTTCCCGTCGAGATACATCGTTGCGAATCGGGAAATCTCCTTCTGCCTGATGAGCGGATCTTTTCCCCCTCTGCTGATATAGCTCTCGGAGGAGCAGGTGAGATCGGTCCACGGCGAAATGCAGATGCCTGCAGCAGGGAGTGATATCCCATCGTCACGGAGACTGACCATGGTGGCGACGGTCAATCCCCCGCCGGCGGAATCACCGGCGATTGCTATTCTGTTCGATGCGTGCTTCGTGATGAGCGAGCGATAGGCTCGAGTGGCATCCTCCACCGCTGCCGGGAAGGGATGTTCCGGAGCGAGGCGATATTCGAGTGAGAAAACGTCAGCGGATGCAGCTTCGGAGAGTGCCCATGCGAGATGGCGATGTGAACGGGGAGAGCCGGTAACATACCCTCCGCCGTGAAGATACATGATGATCCGGTCATCATCTGCACTCTTTGCCCGAACCCATTCACCGGTGATGCCATCTTCGCGCAATTCGGTACATGAGGCATTTTCAGGAATCGGAAACCACCTTGCATTCTTTTCGGAGATATCTCTGAGTTCCTGAACCGGCATGTTGATAAAATCCGGATAAGATTCGATCATCTTTTTGATTATTTCTATCTCTTTACCGGCCATGTGATCGTTCCTGCTGTCAGCGTTCTCTCTTCGGGCTTATCGATGAGTTTATTATTTGAAGTTACGGCATGTGTCAAGGAGATTCTGATACTGATTCACGGGCCATTGCATATCTCTTCGTTGGTATTATGCGGTTATGATGTCCGGTAAGTACTGGAACATACGCTGATTAATATCATATTAAATTTTTATAAAGTTAGTATGAAAAGTCGCGAAAAAGCGGTGTTACCATGCCTTTCGGCTTTCCCCTCTCAAGAGGTCTATCCGATATCAGGATGACTCTGTTCATCTTCTTCACCGGCTTATCACGCTCCCGACCCGGCGGAAGCCAGTAGACCTCCTCATCGAAGAGCGCATGATACACTCTCTTCTCGACCAGTCCGTATTCGACGAGAAGCGGATCGCCCTCTGCATGTTTGATGATATCAATGAATAGCTCCCGATAAGAAGTATGCCGATTATCATTCAAATTTTCACTTGATCGTGGAATGGTGCCTTCATAGCTCCTTTCGAGATAGGGACGGATTCTCCGAGCTGGTATACGGTATTCTGTTTTATCAAACTCCACATGTATATCGCTCTCGCTGTGATAGAGTATTTGAAATTCCGATTCAATTTCGGGATGACCGAAATAGAGTATACTCTCGCAGTAGATATAGGTAATTCCGGAAAAGGGACTGATATGTTCACTACCCGTGCAGGTCGCAGGAAAAGCCTTTTCGAGCAGATCCCTCTCTTCGAGTCTGCCTCTCAGATCCGATAAATCGTCTCTTTTTTTCACTGGCAATGTGATACCTGTGCTGTTCACTGGTGCTGGTACTGCATTTTATAGGGTACGTGCTTCGGTTCGTAAAGCTTTTTATATTCGCGATGTTCCTTTTTCAAAGGGAAGTTCAGTTTGCATCGGGGTTATAAATAAACAGAATACACACGGAACCTTTATAATTTCTTTACACGGCGGAAGAATATTGACGACAATAATGAAACAATATGAGGAAATCTTCAATATACATTCAAACGCATACCGGATACGATGAGTGATTCATTCAATGACATAGGGGATGTGAGAAGCATAGCGTCTCAAAAGAAATCGATGCAATTAAGCCGCAAGAGCATCGTCTACGACTACCTTCTCGAGAAGTTCTTCTTAATCGTCGGGCTCACCTGTCTGATAATTCTGCTGCTCATCATGCTCTTTCTCTTCAGGGAGGGAATTCCGATCTTCGAAGAGGTGAGTGTCATTGACTTTATCTTCGGTACGAGCTGGTACCCTACCAGCGAGGTTGCCCGCTTCGGGACGCTGCCGCTCATTATCGCATCGATTTCGGTGACCGTTCTCGCTTCTCTGATGTCGGTTCCACTGAGCTTGGCTATCGCAATTTATCTGTCGGAGCTGGCGAGCTCAGCAGTTCGCGAGATTATCAAACCGATAATTGAGATTATTGCTTCTATTCCATCGGTCGTTATTGGCTTTTTCGGAATGGTTGCTATTGCTCCCTTCCTGCAACAGCAGTTTGATATCGACACGGGGCTAAACCTCTTCAATGCTTCACTCATGCTCGGCTTTATGGCAATTCCAACTATCGCGAGCATCTCCGAGGATGCTATATCCTCAGTTCCCATGTCACTGAAAGAAGCTTCCTATGCGGTCGGAGCAAACAGATGGCAGACTATATTCCATATTACTATTCCGGCGGCCCTCTCGGGTATATGGACCGCCATCATTCTCGGCATTTCGCGGGTGATCGGTGAGACCATGGTGGTGCTCATGGTGGCCGGTGGCGCGGCGGTCATCCCTGAATCGATATTTGATCCGGTGCGACCCCTTACATCGAATATTGCTGCAGAGATGGCAGAGGCACCGGTCGGCGGATCTCATTATCACGCGCTCTTCGCCATCGGAATATTGCTGTTTATCATCACCCTCTTTTTTAATCTCATCGCTGAATATTTATCGAATAAATACAAGTTTAAGGAGAATTAAGAGTATTCTGGCACGTGAGGCACATGCGATATGGATTTAAGAAAAAAGGCTTATCTGATTGAGCGAATTATTTTTGTTGTGTTGAGATTCTTCTCCTTTACCGTTATCCTCTTTCTCCTCTTGATACTTCTCTACATCTTCAACAAGGGCTTTTCAGCACTCTCCTGGGAGTTTCTATCAGAAATGCCAAGAAATGAGATGACGGAGGGTGGCATATTCCCAGCACTGATAGGAACCTTCTATTTGATGATTGGCGCTTCCGTTATATCTATCCCCGTGGGAGTGGTAACGGCGATATATCTGACCGAGTACGCGAAGAATCCCACGGTTGTCAGAGTTATACGGCTGGGGATAAACAATCTTGCCGGGGTGCCCTCGGTGGTATTCGGTCTCTTCGGCCTGAGCCTCTTCGTGGTATTTCTTGGTTTCGGCACCTCAATTCTGGCGGGATCTCTCACCCTGGGCGTTCTGAATTTACCCGTCATCATACGATCGACCGAGGAGGCACTGCTCGTTGTACCTCAGAGCTATCGTGAGGCTTCACTTTCCCTCGGTGCGACCAAGTGGCAGACCATATATAAAATTGTACTTCCCAATGCGCTGGCCGGCATTCTCACCGGTATCATGCTCTCGCTGGGAAGGGCCGCCGGAGAGACGGCACCGATCATGTTCACGGCTGCGGCATTTTATACTCCCGATCTTCCTGCATCAATATTCAATGAAGTTATGGCGCTTCCCTATCACATATACGTTATGGCGACGGCGGGAACGCATATCAGCGAAACCCGCCATCTCCAGTACGGTACGGTTATTGTTCTGATTGCGCTGGTTCTTCTTTTAAATCTAGCCGGTCTGATTATACGGTATCGGTTTCGAAGGGTGATGAAGGGAGCGTAGGGAATTAAATATCACCCCATGGATTGATTGCTTTGAGACAAGATAAAATTATGATTTTACAATATTACAATATTGCAGGATGTATGGATTGATCTTTACTATTTCTTATTCTGTCTGATTTTTCCCGCCGCCGGTATAATGTCACCGAATATCTATATACACCAGTGACAAGAGACAGCCTCTCTGATTCCTCTTGTGGTGGAAATAATCATGTAATGAGAATGGTCTCTCCTGCACGAACCTTGTCTCCCTGAGCGATCATGATCTTCATGCCAGGTCTCAACGGAACCACCAGATCCACCTGTGAGCCGATCCGGATCATGCTGAAGAGAGCGCCGCGGTCAACCAGTGCACCTTCATCAACATAAGTATCTATACCGTTCACCTTCCCTCCGGCAATCTGAACAATATAGTAAGAGAGGTGTTCACCGCCATAGGTGCCGTTGATCCTGGTCACTCTCCGTTCATTCTGAATGATGTGAGAACTGTTCCGGTAGAAGGGGGTCCACCCCAGGAGGGTCCTGAGGTGCATGCTTCCCATCATGAGGTTTCTCCCCTTCGGTTCATGATGCCGAATAAATGCAATCTCCCCGGAGAGAGGGATGCGGTTATAATGAACGTCAAAAGGGCTCATAAATATGCCGATGAGTATTTTCGGTGCGGAGATATCTTCACGGAGAATGTCCGTGAGCGTTGCGGTAATGCCCTTCTTGATTGAGAGGACTTTTTCGTAGGAATTGAC
The DNA here is from genome assembly GCA_964652955.1 of uncultured Leptospirales bacterium. GTDB lineage: Bacteria > Spirochaetota > UBA4802 > UBA4802 > JAKQUI01 > CAZZCF01. The sequence goes on along the minus strand of CAZZCF010000027.1, from coordinate 6,144 downwards.
CCGTTTTACATAAACCACCGTTCCATCGGCGGGACTCAGTATCCCCGCTTCTCGAGGTGTCTTTCGTGGCGGATTTCTGAAAAACCAGATGTGCCGCCAGTACAAATAACCGGTAACAATTACTATACTGAAAATGGTGACAGCTATGAGAAATATTTCCACGGTCTATCCTTTACAATGCGGATAATTGAGACCCCTGATGAATAGGGGAAGTTCAGCACTTCGAAAACATCCCGGTGCTCGTTAATCTCTTGACGGAATTTCTCCACACCTGCATGACCGATTGCTTCGCGAATGTAGATATTCGTGTCGTGGAGGAAAATATAAGTATTCTTGTGAGCGTACTGCAGTGCATTGAGGAAATCATACTTCACATCATTGTAAGCATGGCTGCCGTCGATGAAAGCGACATCGATTTTTTTCGGTATCGGGAGATCCTCATATAGGGGGAAGAATTCATCGCTTCTGTACTTGTAGTGGGTGACTATTGCTTCGACACCGAACTGCTGGAACCGTTTGTTGATCTTTTCCGTGTTGTTCCACTGCCCGGTGCCTCCCATTGTCTTGAAGGGGCCATCCGTGATAACAGAATAGGAGGGATCAATAAAGGTAAGCTCTCCTTTCTTGTTGTCCTTGAGGGCAAGTGCCAGACATATAACACTGAAGCCGAATCCTGATCCGATAACCAGAACATGTCGCGGCCGAACGGCTCGAACAAGGCCGTAGTAGAGAAATCCGAAGCCGAGGTTGAGTTGATGCGGTTTCTCATTGTGGCCCAGTGGTCTCGCATGTTTGAAGATGTGGTTGATAATGCTGCTGTTGAGGCTGAAGTGTTCCGTCGCTGGTTTCTGTAAGACCTTCATCTATTCATATATCTCCTTTTGAAAATTAATAGTGAATCGGAAAACCGTGAGCCGCAGAGTATCCCAATCGAGCGGTGTTCACGGGATGACCGTATTCTTTTCGGTGAGCGTATCAGCGCATTGCGACGATCTCATTTCCATTCGGTGAGCACTCCGGTGTATCCGGCGCGATGTGCTGCGTCTCATCCACCTCCTTCGCCAGTATATCCGTGAGAACGGATTCCCAGTTGTACCGTAACGCATTCTCTCTGGCTGCCTCACGAATGGCAAGATAAGCATCAGGTGCATTTTCAGCACGTCCGACGTATTCACTGATCTGATGAGTCCATTCCTCGATCTTATTGGACTCCACAACGGCGCCGGTTTTTCCATCAATGACGATCTCCTTGGGGCCGCCAACATCGGATACAATTGCAGGGAGACCACACGCCTGTGCTTCGAGCACCACCATGCCGAAGGTATCGGTGGTGCTGGGAAATACCAGAAGATCAGCTGCAGAGTAGAGTTCGGGCATACTCTCCCGGGGGAGACGACCGGTAAAAAATATACGATCCCGTTGTCGCATCTTCGTTTTCAATTCATCGAGATAGGGACCATCGCCGGCAATGATGCAGTTGACCGCGATGCCCTTGTCGAGGAGTGTTTGATGCAGTTCTGCGAGGAAATCGAGATTCTTATCCTGAGAAACACGACCGGCGTAGAGGATGCTCCTGCCATCGGTAATCCCCAGTGTGCTTTGCAGATATCCGTTCGCCTTCCGTGGCGTGAAGAGTCTGCTGTCGATTGCTCGTTTGAATAATTTCATCCCCTCACGGGGTAGTCCTCTTCGCTCAAGAATGTGCATATATTCACGTGTCGGAACGCGAATCTCATCGGTCGCCGAATAGAACCATCGCATGAAAGACTCAACGAGCTGCGGTATCGATTCATCGTTGACAATTTCACGGGCCTGTATCGCAAAGTCGGTATGATAGATATTCACGCTCCGCACTTTGAGTAATCGCGTGAGGAGAAGTCCGAGGAGGCCGATAGGTCCGGGAGTAGATATGTATATCTCATCAGGCTCGAACTCGTGGAGGGTTTTAATTGCTTTCAGAATCGATGGGATTTTCAGGGTGATGTGCTCGTAATAGGGGAGCTTGAATTCGTAGAGCGATTGGAGATTGATCACATTTGGCGGCAGTTCCTTCGCCTTTTCAGGTGAGGTGATGGTGACAACGTGAATATCTTTCTTCCGTACGTAAGAGAGCCAGCTGATCTCCCGGAGGGTCTCGGCGACGCCATTGAGGTCATTGATGGTGTCGGTGAACCAGAGGATTCTCTTTTCGCTGCTCTTCTGATGCAGGGCATACCTCGTTTCAAGCTCTTGCAGGAGTTGACGTCCCTCAAAGAGATGATTCAGTGTTGAAAAGAAGGGGAGGGTGAGAAATATACCGGGCAGGATTGATGAGACACTTCTCAGTATCCCTTCGATATTCCCCTTGAGGAGATTCTTTTCAAAGTGATACAGGACAATTCTGAAGAATTCATCGGAGATGTCCCCTATTCGGTCATATACCATTTCCAGGCGAGCTTCTATGTCACTCTGATCGCTTTCGTGCAATTCATCAATCAGCTGCACGATGAGAGTATTAATCGTATCTTCATCGTGATCTTTTCTTGATTTGATCCATTTAAATCTGAGGCGGTCTCGATAACTGTTTGATCGCATGTTAAAGATAATTTTGGTGAGCTGGCTGAGAACGGATCGAGGCACGTCGCTGCCCTTGACCCGTGAGAAATCATAGGCGATCTTGTAAATCATGAAAGCGAGTCCGTTGAAATCATTATGCCTCCCCTGCGCCGTTGTCTTCTTGTTTCTTAACTGGAGCAGGAAGTCATCGACGGTGCTGGCGTCGGTTATCGTATAGGTCTTCCCGACATAAAGACCAGCGTGATCATCAGAACCGCCGGTTATCCCCTTTATCCATGGATCGGTGCTCATCGGTTCAATCCGATATGTTGCGTAGAGATCGTCAAAGTGCGCAGGGGTGAGGGTGGCCAGGAGATCCATCCATGTTATATTGTGCAGTTTGTTCCGCGCGCCGTTGATTCCTTCAAAATTGTCAAAGAGGAGCAGGAGCTTTTCAAGATGGGCGAGTGAAATTTTACCGTTTACCGAATAGGTTGCATGCGCCACCGAATGGGCGATATCATTCTCCTTCAAGAAATCACGGAGCTCATATATATCCCGTCGAAGGTGCTGTATTTCTTTGAATTCGTTCTCATTGATTCCGTATATGAGTATATGCACCTTGCACGAGTCTTCGGGGAAGTAGGCGGTTGTCTCAACACCGGTAATAACCGTATCGGGGTATTTTTCCTGTAAGAGGAGTGCCCCGTCAATTCTGTTGTGATCGGTCAACGTGACGAAATCCATTCCTCGCTCCCGTGCCAGCGTGTATATCGTTTCGGGTTCGGTGTAGGATTCAGCTGCACCAATTCTCTGCAGAAACCAGTCCGAGGGATGTTCGGAGTGTTTTGAATGTACGTGTAGATCGGCTTTTTTCAACGGTTTTCTCCTGAGCGATTCAGATTTGAAAAGTCATATTTATGATATATAAGATCGCTGTATACAGTAAACATTGTATAAAGAAATGATATTAAATTTATAAAATGAAAAACTGCGGGAAAGCCGCTTCTGTTCAGCAATAGGAGGAGTTCTCAGATTTAATTGTTTTATGATATTTTACAACTACCGGTCTGCCTTCACCAGTGCGTCTTCAGTCGATGCGCGAGCATAGCCAAAATTAACAGAAAATACACGAGAACCTTATACCACTTTCAATAACTCCTTTTTATTTTAAGAGAGGTTACACATGTGATTGAGCGGGAGCGCTGTCAGGTGAAGTCACTCATGAGTAGAGTTGAACAACAGCAGGAGAAGAGAGAAAAAAGGAATACGCTCGGGGTGTATACACCCGAGCATATTCATGGTGAAGTCATCGGGAAGATCGCGAGCAGCTTTTATTATGTTAATTGTGATGAGCGGGTTGATGATGTCGCTGATGAGTTGAATCTCCATGAGGATATTTTTGCCGTGGGAGTCGTGAATGGAGCGAGAAAGGCTATTGGCGTCATAGTCCGAAAAGAGCTCTTTGATACGTTGAGCAAGCAGTACGGGAGAGCGCTGTACCGGGATAAGAACATCGGCAGCATGATGATGCAAACCACTATGTTTCACTATCGTGCCAACGTTCTCTCCGTCACCGATGAACTGTCGACATTCCTGAGTACCCAGGCAATCAGATACTACCTGCTGTTGAATGACAGCGGAGAATTTGCTGGTATTTTTTCAAGCAAGGATCTCCTGATATATCTCTCGTCGATAACGCAGAAGGATATACTCCTCGCCAAGCATCTCCAGTTATGCATCGTCAGGGAAGAGCTCGAATACCGAGAGGATAGGTGTCACTTCTTCGGAGCTGTTAAGATGGCGAAAGGCGTTGGCGGTGATTTTTATTCTATTCAACAATATGCGCAGGGGAAGTGGATAGTGAGCATATGCGATGTTGCCGGAAAGGGAATGCCGGCAGCGTTGATCTCGGTTCTGCTCAGTGGAATGTCAAGTGTTTTCAATTTCTCCGATGGGCTCAGGGAATATCTTAACAGACTCAATAAATACATTTACAACACCTTTAACCTGGAGAGTTTTCTTACGGGTATTTTCATAGATTTCGATGATACGATGGGTAAAATACAGATATTCGACATGGGGCATTCCTACTGCTTCCTTTACCGAAATGGTCAACTTATGCAGATCAAGTCGAGGAACGACAATATGCCCATTGGAATCCGCGAGGATCTCGATCCGAAGATGAATAGGTACACACTGATCCAAGGGGATCTCTTAATACTGCTGACCGACGGGATTGAGGAGCAGAAGAACCCACAGGGTGAAATTTACGGGATGAACAGGGTGTATCGGGTGATAAAGAAATACGGCGGAAACGGGTTGAAGAGAATAAAAGATGAGCTTATTTCAGATCATGAACTTTTTCGAAAGAATCAGCCGCAGCGCGATGATATGACGATGATCTTTCTGCGATATACAGGAAAGCCCCTCCATGCTCGCTGATATATATCTGGTGATAAGAAGATATTATAATCAGAGCGCTTTTGGGTAAACGAGATCCTCCTCTATTTCCCTCTGTGTTCCTCTTGAGCGGACACAGAGGGAAAATCTTTCACTTCAGCATACACCGATTCATTCTGGTACATTTATTCAGATGATGCTATTCGTGACAAATGCACATATGCATGACGAAGAGATATCGGATGAGATGGCAAGAGCGGCGACAGTACTTGTATGGCGGTTAAATGACTCCTGCTGAACTATACTGTGATGTGAAATTATTCCTTATGGTAGTATTCTCAGCACCTTTATCGATTTGTCGTCACAATATGCAGTGAGTCTCATCGTGCAGTAGTGTTCCAGTTTTACAACATACACGAGCAGCCGGTAGAGCTCCCTCCCGACCGTTCTGTGTATGTTTTTACGTGCGTAACGATAGGGAAGCGCATTGAAGAGATAGACTGAAAAGCTCTGCACGATGATGGTGAGAATCTCCCATAATCGTATTTGCATCATTCGCATTCTCCAGTGGCGTGGATACTTGTTCTGATCGAATACAGCATGCTACCTGTCTGACTGAAGTGTCTGTCATGCGAATAAAGTGTCGATAAAGGTTCTATAAAGTTTCTGTTAATTATGAGGGAACAATCTGCCTGGAAATATTTTTAAATAGTAAGCTCATGCTGATAGACTTCGACGGTGAAGGTTGTCCCTTTCGATGAGGGTCTCACACTGATATCCCAGTTCAGGAGATCTATGGCATGCTTTACGATCGATAAACCCAGACCGGTGCCGCCGGTTGAACGGGATCGGCTCTTGTCAACACGGTAGAACCGCTCAAATATCCGTTCAACAGATTCCTCGGGAATACCGATTCCGGTATCGGATATGGAAACGATAAATGCATTGGATTTATTCTTGGCCTGTATGGTGACGGTTCCGTTTTCCCTGTTGTAGTTTATCGCATTGTCAATGAGGTTAAAGAATACCTCTTCAGAGAGGAAGCGGTTGCACTTAACGGAATCGTCAATGGCATCGATATGATTTATGATTTCAATATTTCTCGTTGCGGCCTTTGGCGAGAGCACTTCGATACAGTTATTAATAACCTTTTTCAGGTTTATCTCTTCCATCAAACTCTTGATATATATCATCTGTTGTTTTTAA
>CAZZCF010000026.1:0-37617 GCA_964652955.1 uncultured Leptospirales bacterium | reverse complement strand
TCGAATTTACAGAAGAATTTTGAGCGATATATCCTGGTTTTTCAGGAAACTGCTAAATAGCGAAATGTCATACCGATAGTTATCGGTTATATTATGGTATTACAGGAAGTAGGTCACTTTCATGGACATTGGTTGCCCATGCGCACCTGCTGAGGCATTTATGTGCTTGTAATAGAGAAAGGTACTGTCAATAATCTTTCACTTTTATACACCTCAACCGGATATTCTCATACCCACAATTCATCAGGAAATTCATTATGTAAAAAGTATGCCGGGAGGAGAAGTTCGTTAATTTGCCTTCTTGTAGATGTTGTCTATTTCCACTTTGAGAAGTCGAATATGAATGCACTTTTTTTCATTGACACAGGTATTATCATGATATATTTGATTAGTTAACAAAACTAAGCGTTATGTATGTAATTGATAACATTCAATGCCGTGGAATTTGAAAAGCTATTTATACAGATCACCGAAATTTTTCACCAGTCGATTAAGCAGTATAAAGAGAAGTTACTCGGGACGAGCAGGTTCTCCGATGTAACGCTCAGTCACCTGTTTTATCTCGAGGCGATATATCACCTGGAAAATCCAACGCTGACCGAACTGGCAGATCACTTAAATGTTTCAAAGGCATCGGCAACGGCAGGTGTGCAGAAGCTTATAAAAAAGGGTCTGGCACGTAAAGTGCAGTCTTCAGCGGATCAGCGGGTATACCATGTATCCCTCTCGAGGGATGGAATGAAACTCATTGAGGCCGAGATACATGCTTTTGCCGATTTCGCTGAGAACATAAAGAGCTCTCTTACGGAGAGTGAGATTCGGCAGCTGACGAATATATTTCAACAAATAATAAAGCATTCCAGAATGTAAATCTTTCCAATTACCGGATATCCCTCTATCTTTAAAACATCCTCAAAAGAAAAATTATTGCACCTCCCCCGGAAATGTATGATATTTTTACTTGTGTAGATACAGCCGGAGCGCGTGCCGTATATTCCATAGAGAAGAGCAGGGTGCTCACATGAGAATGCTGAAGATGGTGCTTGCACTGTTTCTGATCCCCTTCCTGGGCTGCGCGACGGCCGATAAGCTATCAACGAAACTGCATGTCGATGAAAAAAAGGTAGAGGCAACCTACACGGTTGAGTTGAAGTACCGATATGATGATCTTATCATCGATATGAAAGTCATCGATGATTCGAATACCACCTTTTTCGGGAACATCATAAACAGTATTGCCGTGTCCAGCCAGGAATCGGGTTTTGATTATCTGATACACAACTACTATATAACCTTTATTTCTGTCGAAAACACGGGGAAGCAGAAGAAGTTCTTTAATATCAACTCCCTTCGCCTGAAGGTTGATGATGAATATGTCAAGCCGCTCTCACCCGAAAAATTCCCGAAGGTGGCAAAACGGGTCAATGTCAAGGGCCAGTTGAAGAACATTTATAATCTGGCGGTGGTAGCGGCGGTCACCTCATATGTTGTGATATCGGTTGCAATGTGCGCAAAGGACGGGAAGTGCGAAGGATTGCGATATATCGACGATGTTTTTGAATTAAGCCAGTCCGGTGAGAAGGATACGAAGAAGCTATACTCGAATTTCTTCCACAAGATGAAGTACGAATACGATAAAACATTAACAAAAGATACCGTGATAAAGCCCGGCGAGAAAGTCAGCGGAATAGTCTTTTTCAGGAAGCGAGAGGGGATGTTCGATTCTTTTATCAAGCTCTTTTACGATAAAAAGAGAAGATATGAGCTGAAGCGGATTGAGTGAACGGGCGGCTGCGCTATGAGGTACCTATGAAAAGAATCTGTATCGTATTTCTGCTCCTGCTGCCGGTCATTCTTCCGGTAAACAGCTCATTCTCGCAGGACGATTCAGTCATACTGGATATTCGGAATAAGTTCTATCAGATCAACAATGCCATTTCACAGTATCGAAAAGTTGACGTGGAGCTGGAAGAGGGTGATCCCGGTTCGCTGACGGGATATTTTTGCGGGAGCGCGTTGCGGAAGATTGTCTATCAGACGGGCGACAACATGCATACGGAGCTGTCGGAATTCTACTTCTGGAACAACCGGCTCTTTTTTGCCTTCATAAAAATCGATATCACTCCTGTTCCCGGTAACGACTGGAAGGATTCGGAAGACCGTTTCTACTTTTACGGCGGGATGCTCTACCGGTGGCTGGATAAGAGTAAGAAGCAGGTCCCCCGAAGCGAGAACCGCTACGGTGCTCGCGAAAAACTTCTGCTCGACACCGCACGGGGATACAGGAACAGGTTCAGATAATATTCCTCATCCTATTTTTTCGACAGCTCATACGTTCTGCCGGTTTCAAGCATTGCAATGAAGTTCTCCTTCCTCGCGGCGGCGGGGAGGCTGCAACCTGTCGAGAGGATATGACCGCCGTCTCCGCCGACCTCATCGATAAGCCGCTTGCAGTAGGCGACCATCTCCTCGGGCGTTCCCAGGGACATGAGCGTCGGATGGACGTCGCTGGCAATGCATGCGTGATTTCGCAGCACCTCTTTTGTTGCAAAGATGTCGGTTGCGCCGTCCAGCTCCAGGATAAAGGACTTCCGCGGTAGTCGCTTGAAGAAGGGGATATTCTTATCCCAGCAGGTATCCAGATGGAAGCTGATCCGTATCCCCTCGGACCAGAAGGCGTCAACAATCTGCTCGGTATAGGGCCACCAGAATTTCTCGAAGATCTCCAGCGGGTAGAAATACGCGCTCGCCCGCTCCTCGGCCATCTTCATGATAGTGGTTCCGGTGTCCTTGCAGAGCCCCACGCCGAAGGAGATGAAGTCCTCGGTCATCTTCGAGATCGCCTTCTCGACCATTTCGGGCCGGTAGTACAGATCTTCGGTGAATTTAACCATTGAACGGGAAAGGGAGAGGGTGAAAAAGGGATGATTGTTCGGTTGTGAGTAGTATATGAATACGCCTCTTTTCCGGTACTCATCAATGGCCCGAATGGTGCCCGCTATCACTTCGCCGAAGAGCGCATCGTATTCTTCAACGGTTTTAAAATCTGTAATCCGATAGATGAGATGATCCCGGACGAAGGGAAACCAGCCCACTTCCGCAATAATATCGTAGTCTTCATATCTGGTGTGCTCAGCCTCCAGAAATTGAACCTCGGGCGAATCCTCGGTCGGTTTCTTCACTTTGAATCCGCCGACCGTATATGCTTCGTACGTTAGTGCCGGATTTGCCGCATCCCATCCGCCGTACTCGTCGAAGAATCTGAGCTCCACATCCTGCTGGGCATCGAAACCCTGATCGGCAACCTCCCAGAACTTCACTCCGGTCAGTGCCGCTGCTGACGAGGTGGTAACATCCGGCCAGATGGGAACGCGGTCGGGCTTCTCGAGGTTTAAGGCGCACTCAAGTCTCTCGATATGAGTCATGGTCTCACTTCGCATGATGCTCTCCTCCATTGTCCAATTTATTATTCATACGTTATGCTATGTACATTTGGCATATCAGCATAGAATGGTTCTAACTGCTTCCGGCCGGCCAGTGCCGTTCCCACTCACGCTGAAACAGTTTCCCGATAGCATCGGGCTCGATGCCGTATACGATGATGTTCATGGTACTGTTGATTTTATAAATGTCGCCGGGTATCTCTCCTTTGAAACGTACCCCCTCCTCGAAGGAGGTAACGCTGAACACGAGATACCCCTCATCGGTGGCAATTGCTCCCTTGATATGCCCGATAAGCTCACATCCAGCCTGTTTCAGGGCATCGGTCAGCCCGGAGAGAAAACGACCGGTCCGTATTTTCAGCTCATCTTCCCGAATGGGATTTTCGAATACGAGATCCATTTTCTGCACGGATACGGAGGGCTGCAGTTCATCATCCGGTATCATATTAAGTGCTCCATGAGGCCGTTCAGATTCTGATCTTCGAGGGAGACCGCATGAATTTCTGCCGGCGCATTCAATTCCCTGATATCCTGGCGTATTCGGTCTACCTGTTCCGGCGCAACCCGATCAACTTTATTGAGAAGTACCGTATCAGCATCCCGGATCTGCGCCGAGAGGAGCGGTGTCATCATTTTCATCAACATGTCAAACCGACCTGCATCAACCAGAGTAATAACATGGGTGCTCTCGACAGCAAACCGGCACTTTCGAACGGAATCGACGATAGCTTCCGGATACGCCGCACCCGTCGCCTCGATGAGGGTCAGCGCAGGTTGATAGAGATGGTTTAGTTTTTCAAGCGTCTCGATGAGCCCCATGGAGAGGGTGCAGCATATGCAGCCGCCGAGCAGTTCCTGCACCTGCAGCCCTTCGTGATTGAGATACTGCCCGTCAATGCCGATTTCACCTATCTCATTTTCTATGATTGCTAATTGCTGCGCTGCGGTACCCAGCTGCCGTGCCATGGAGAGCAGCAATGTTGTCTTCCCCGAGCCGAGGAAGCCGGCAATGATTATAATCTTCATCGAAACTCTGTCCTCTTTCCTAGGAGGATTTCTTTCCGGCTTTTTCTTCCATTATCTTCAGGCAGTAATTCACTCCGGCTATCGCATCGTTCGATTGAAAATCGGCGCTGATATATTCCTTAACGGTACCGGTGGTCACCCCGCCCCCTACCATGAGCTTGATGGTGTCTCTCAGCTTTTCCTGTTCGATCATCGCTGTTGTCTTTTTCATGCTCTCAAAGGCAGTGGTAATGAGAGCCGAGTAACCGACAAAATCCGGCTTTACCTCTATAACCTTCTCAACCACCAGCGAGGGATCGACATCAACCCCGAGATCGTATACTCTGAATCCCTGGCCTTCGAGCATCGTCGCAAAGATATTTTTACCCAGATCGTGTATGTCCCCTTTGGGTGTGGCCAGAACAACGGTTCCCATCGGTTCCGGGGGCCGGGCCGTATCAAGAGCCGGCTTCAGGAGCGCGGCAACTCCTTTGAATATCTCGGCAGCAAGCATCATTTCAGCCAGAAAGAAATCTCCTGCCTGATACTTGTCACCGACCATGGTCATTGCCAGGCGCGCATCTTCCAGCAGATCGAGTGCGTTCTCGCCCCGCTCCATTCGTGCTGTAACGGTTTCGATGACCTCATCCCTTTTCAGATCAATAAAGCCGGTGGATAAATCTTCGAGCATGTCACTGCCTCCTTTCTGAATGTTCTTCCGTATACCGAAAAATCTGTTTGTTCGATATATAGTACTCAATTCTCTTCTCCTGTCTCGCCAAAATCATGATGATCAGTATCTGTCCAGTTCGGGGTGCTGGTGCCGCCTGCTTTTGACGTGCTTCCGAAACCGCACGGTTTGGCATAACGACTCCGCAGGGGCATGTACCCTCCTGGATCTGTTGTGATAGCATCATTACGATAATTGTGATTGAAAAGATATCACCCTTTTGTTACCTTCTGTGCAGGGTGATGGAGTTGAGGAGATACCGGTAACTATTCAGACGATTTTTATTGTAAAATGTAACACTGAGGAATAGGATTTTTGAATAGTTGTAGTCAGGTTCAATGCCACAGGTCATCTCGATATCCTCACTCGCTCCGCCGCAAATATCTCATCGTGCGATTGCGGCCTGGCCGCCTCCTTGCCGAGGTGATTAAAATTCCGTCACCGAATTCGGGTGCGATGATTATTCCATCGTGAGTCTAATATCGATGTCTGACTGAAAAAGAATCAAACTGCAGATAAACGCCGACGGTAAATAGTGAAGAGTTAAAAGTTTCGAGTGATCAGTTTTTTCCCGTATGACTTGTTGTCTGTTACTCGTCACTCGTTACACTTATAATAATCTGCGGTTAATCCTTTAAAAAGTAAAGAGTACTTTTTGAAACGCACTCACCTGATGTTATACGAACGACTGATCAGGGATTTCCTTGAGTTATATCAGGATTCGATCTAAAGATTTAACCATCAGCTATGGACTGGACCGGGAGAATAATCGACAATCGATATCAGCTGCTGAAGAGAGTGCATTCGGGCAGGAGGAGCGATATCTATCTCGCCTCATCGCTCGAGGGGGAAGAGCGTCCAATCGCTCTCAAGGTGCTCAGGGGTGATTATTTATCCGGGCGTATCGGAGATCGAATACGATTCCGCTCCGAGCTTCAGCAGGTCTCGGAGCTCAGTCATCCCAATATCCTGCAAATATTTGATATCGGCGAGGTTATCGGACTTCAGTATATCGCGATGGAATATTTTGAAGCCAGGAAGCTTTCGGAACTGATCGCTGAGGGAGCAATGCCTCTTGCGCGCTGTATCGATATTGTCAGAAAGATATGCTGTGCCCTTGATTATATTCACCGGGCGGGGATAGTGCATCGTGATATCAGGCCCGGAAATATACTGATGAACGATGTCGACGTGAAGCTCACCGGCTTCGGCCTCTCGCATATCAGGGAGATAGATGGAGCATCATCACCGGAGGAGATCGGCGAGTTCTTCGGTTACCTCTCACCGGAGCAGAGCGGAATGCTCGGGAGGGATATCGATGAGCGGAGTGATCTTTACTCGCTGGGAGTAGTTCTGTATCATCTCCTGACCGGCTATCTTCCTTTCTCCGGGGAGAGCATCTCGTCGACGATACACCAGCATCTGGCTGTGGTGCCGGTTTCCCCGGCAGAGATAAACCGGGAAGTACCGGCAATGGTGGGGAGGATTGTCCTGAAGCTTCTGGAAAAAGAGCCGTCGAAAAGGTATCAGCGCACGGGGGAGCTTCTGGATGCTCTGAGCAGATATGAAAAGGGCGGGACCGATATATCCGATTTCAATGAGCGATTATCCGGGTTGAGTTATCGGGCAAAGCACATCGGAAGGGATGAGGAGTTCGGGAGATTGCTGAGCGCTTTCAATCATGCGATGGCGGGCTCAGGTTCTCTGTGTTTGATCAGCGGCGAAGCCGGTATCGGAAAAACCAGACTGGTTGCGGAGCTCAGGGATTATGCCACCGTCCGGGGGAAAACATTTCTGGAGGGGAAGTGCTTTGACGGATACAATCAAACGCCCTACAGCCCCATCCGGGATGCGTTGCATTCATATGCCATGCTATATGCCAGTTACCCGGAGAAGCGGAAGAGGACCATCCGTAAAATAATCACGGATGAATTTCGTGATCTGGGTCAGATTATTGTAAAGCTGAGTCCGGCGATGAGGGAGGTGCTGGGTGATGTGCCGCCGCTGATATCCATTGATTCCGAGCGAGAGCGGGAGCGCTTTAACCGGGTTGCCGCTCACTTCTTTCACCTGCTGGGTGATGCGGAAGGGGGAATGATTCTCCTGATAGAGGATATACACTGTTCGGACGCGGGAACTCTCAATCTCCTGTCCCGCATGCGTGAAGGGGTATCTGCCTGCCCGCTGTTGATTATCGGGACCCACCGTGATGATGAGCGTACCGGGGAGGCATTTCGGCACTTCATCAGAGCCATTGAAAATGATGCATCCTGCAGCACAATACATCTTACGGCACTTGATGCCGATCAGACGAAAAGATTGATTGCCGATCTGGTTTCCGAAGATGATGAGCGCATCGCAGCGATCTCACGGCTCATCTTTTATAAGAGCAGGGGCAATCCCTTTTTCACCATCGAGATATTGAAGCTGTTGATTGCGGAGAAGGTTCTGTGCAGTGACGATGGATGGGATGTCGACCGGGATGCCCTGGATGAAATACTGATTTCCCCGTCGATTATGGATATTATCATCCGGAGAATCGGGCATCTCAATAGAGAGGAGAAGCGTATTCTCTCGGCTGCGGCGGTTATCGGTGAGCGAGTTGAGCTGGAGCTGCTCCTCGCCCTCGGTATGCTCAATACGAATGAGGTGATGAGCATCGTCGACCGGGGGATTGCGCTGAAGATACTCGAGGCCGATCCCCGAAACGGGGGAGCTGTTTATTTCGCCCATAACGGGATTCGAGAGGTCCTGTACGATGATCTCAGCGAGCGGAAGCGGCGGGAGCTGCACCTGTCGATAGCCGAAGCCCTTGAGAGGAGAGGGGAAGACGGCAGTGATAAGCGAGTATTCGAGCTGGTTCATCATTTCGTAGCGGGGGGTGTCCGGGATAAAATCATTACCTATGCCTATCCCGCCGGGGTGAAGGCTGCGGAAAATTATGCGAATGAGGATGCAATCAGGTATTTTGAAGTCGGGCTCAGCCTGCTGGGGGGCAAAGAGCGTGTGCCGCAGGAGATTCACATCAGAAAGATCTGGATACAATACCTGGAGGGGATGGGCGATGTTTTCGTGACCGTTGGCAGAATTGATGAGGCGATAGATCTCTTCAATCGAATAACGCCTTTTCTGGATTCACTCTCCGATCAGGGACGCATCTATAACCAGATCGGTCACGCATACTTGAAGAAGGGGGAATGGGCCACCTGTGAGGAATTCGTGAAACGGGGATTGATGCTGCTGGGAGAGAAACTTCCCGCTGGCAGATTCGGTTTGCTCTTCAGCATCGCTAAAGAGTTGCTGATACGTCTCCTGCACAATCTGTTTCCCGATCTCTTTATGAAAAAATTCCGTGATGAAGAGAGCGAGCGGTTCGCATTGATTGTTGGGCTTTATACGGTGCTGAACTGGTCGTACCTGATGACCGATGTGGTGAAACTCTTTCGCTCGACCATACGGATGTTGAATAGTGCGGAGAGAAAGATAGGTATCTCGAAGGAGCTCACGGCAAGTCTCGGAAACTATGCCGGCCTGCTCATGGCCGTGCCGCTTTTTTCGCGTTCGATGAAGTACTTCAAGAGAGCCCTCGCTCTGTGCGAAGAGCTCAATGAGGAATTGCATCTGGCACAGATGCTGCAGTGGATGGCGTTTTGCTATCAGTGGCAGGGGGAATACGATTTGAGTCTGGACTGTGCAAATAGAAGCCGTGACCTCTTTGTGCGGATCGGGGATAGCTGGTCTATCGGCATGATTGAAGAATGTATCGGCATGAGTTATCTCTATAAGGGTGATTTTGCCAACTGCGTGAAGCATGTAAATGCCTACCTGGCAATCAGCCAGAGGATTGGGGACAGCTTCGGCACTGCCATTGCCATGGGAATTCTTCAGTGGTGCGCGGTTGAAAAGGGAGAGTTGGCGGAGGCCGAGTCATGGGGGGAGCAATCATTGGCGCTGGGCAGGAAGGAGGAGATGCTCTACGCTATCTGCTGCAGCTCTATTTATTATGGTGCTTTGGAAACCGAACGCGATGAGTATAATGCAGCAATACAGCACCTGAATGAGGCGAAGCTCCTCTGCAGGAAAAATAATTTCATAAAGCAGTATACTGTTAAGCTCTACAATCTTCTGGCAGAAGCCGCTCTCGCCGACTACCTGAATAGAATAGGCGAGCTTTCCCCCAAAGAGCAGCGTGCCCTTCTCAGGCGTATACGAGGATACTGCAAAGATGCTCTACGGAAAACGCGATTCTGGCAATCCCATCGCGGAGTCGCCCTGCTTGCTTGTGCGCGGTACTACTTGTTATCCGGAAAGCGAAAGGCCGACCGGTATTTCAGACGAGCGATTGAACAGTTTCGGAAGATCGGCAGCAGATATGATCACGCGCGGGGATTATATGAATACGGTCAGTATCGTTATCAGATGAACGATCCGGTTGGCGCGAGAAGGAATCTCGAGTCGGCCTATGGTATTTTCTCGGAGATCGGTGCGAAACGCTATATCGGGCGATTGCGTGATCTCCTGGGAATAAAAGAAGAGGAAGCGGAGAGTACCTCCATACAGCGATCAATCGACCGTGAGCGATTCGCATTGATACTTCGGCTCAGCGGCGAGATCTGTCGCATCCCCGATCTCAATCTGATGCTGGATGAGATAATTTCACGCGCGGCGGAGCTTACCGGTGCGCAGCGGGGATTTCTCTTTACCGTCAGCGGGAACAGTGATCTTACATTAAAAGCCGTGGTTGATTATAGCATCTCTTCGGAGGGAAATCCCCGGGAAGATCGATTCTGCATTGAAGAGAATATCGATGTGATACAAAATGCACGAAGCATCGCTGAGACAGTGTTCCGTGAGGGGACCAGTATAGTGCCGGCAGATGATGATGAAGCGGAGGATTGCAGCCTTCAATCGGTACAGGTTTCCGGTTCGCCATCGATATTGTGTATTCCGATAAGGGGAAAGGAGCATATCATCGGTGTCTGCTATCTCGAGCACAGCGTGTCGGAGGTCTTTGTTAAAAAGGATGTGCTCGTTCTCATGTCCTTTTTTTCTCAGATTGCTATGTCGCTGGAGAATGCCCTGCTGAATGAGCAGTTAAAAGATAGGGCAGAGGTAAAGAAGATATCAATTACCCCCGGTACTGAGGAGAAAATCAAACAGGCGTTATCCTATATTGATGAAAATTATATGGATGATATTTCGCGAGAGGGACTTGCAGCAAGTGTCGGGATGCATCATGATACCCTGAGCAGACTCTTCAGGATATACACGGGTAAAAAGATAGGCGCCTACATTACCGAGCTTCGCATAAGAGAAGCGGCGAGGAAATTGAACGAAACAGAAGAAAATATTATCGACATTGCATTTTCGGTCGGTTTTGAGAGCCTGCGAACCTTTAACCGTTCCTTTTTGAAAATAATGCATAAGACGCCCAAGCGTTTCCGGGACGGATACTGAGCGAGTCCGGGTTCCGAGCGTTATTGGCTGCACCGAGGTCGATTTTTTCGACATCCGTGTCACAATCGAAATTCCCGGCATCCTTTCGGTCAGACTGTAACGGAGGACGCTCCGGAGATGCACAGAGAATGATTCGACTAATAATATTGGCTCCCCGCAGGGGCGCGCGCCGCTCCTTGCCGTCCATGGCTTCGCGGGCAGTGGCTGAGTACATCCGTGTACGCCACTCATTGAAACATCCTTGTTTGGCACATTCGGCCCTCCGTGGCCGGCATTTTTCACCGCCGGTTTGGGCGATGAAAAAAACCGGCACCGTTCCGGTTTTGTGAACTGGAATTTTACCCTCATTTTTTAAGAGAAGAAACAATTTTTCATACGGGAAGGAGTAGCGCTTCAGCCGCCTTTTAAGCGGCAATGAGCGTTTTTTTGGTGACATTCAGTATATAAAAATTATAATTACCAACTCGCTCTTCAGCGATAGAAGGGAGTGCTGTAGTCGGTTTATGCGGTATGTTTAACAATGACCAGAAAAACGATATTTATCATCGCGCTGATTCTCATGCTTCCCTGCTCGCTCTTTGCCGGGCGATCCCGGTGGGACTGGTCGGATCTCGACGAGGGGGAGAAGAAAGTCTACGGGAGCGAGAAGGAGAAGAAATTCCCCATCGATGCATTCATCGTCGAGAAGGAGGAGTGGGAGAATCACTACTCCTTCATGGCTTTCTGGCTGTTCAGATATACCGACTACCCGAAGTATCAATCGCTGCGTATTCTTCCCTTCTGGTACAGCAGGGGGAGCAAGATTGACAACCGTAAGGAGAAGCTCATTCTCCCCTTCTACTATAACCGGATTGACGGCGATACCGATATCACCATCACACCTCTCTACTATTCCGATAAAGAGAAAAGTGAATGGGACCGCTCAATACTCTATCTCTTCTGGTGGGGGGAAATCACGGGGGAATACAGCAGCTCCTATGTTTTCTCTCCACTTTTCTACCGGAGCGAAAAGCACTGGGAATCCAATGAGAGCACAACCACCTGGGTCCTCCTCTACTATTCGGATTTCTCCCGAAGCCGTATGGGAGAAAAAAGTGATACAAAGCGAAGGAATCTCTCCCCGCTTCACTTCTATCACTCGGTGATCAGCGATGAAGATGAAAAATCGGTGAGCACCTGGTGGGCCCCCATCATTCCGCTCACCTATCATCATGTTTCGCCGGAGGGGGGGCATCGGAACTTTCTCTGGCTTCTCCTCGATTACAGCTGGATGCGGGACGGCGATATCGATACAATGAAGCGCTTCTGGCTCCTTCCTCCGCTTCTGTATGCATGGAAGGGGGGTCCAGACGGCTATCACTTGATAACCCCCCTCTATATTGAGAACCGGAGCACCACCGGCGACAATTACCGGCATCTCCTCCCCTTCTTCATAACCTGGCGGAGCATCGAGTATCGATACTTCGCGGCAGAGCGCAAATGGGGAAACGCTTATTGCGACAATCTCGTCACACCGGTATACTATTCATCGGCGGGCTATCGCGACGATAAATGGGCGGGGGAGCCCTTCGAGCAGACGCGGTGGTGGGGGTTGTTGCTTCCCCTCTACTACTATCACCGTAAGAGCGAAGGGGAGCACCGGAATGTGCTCTGGCTCTACGATACCTTCATCGACGAGAGGGGGGAGGTGGCGCGCCGCTGGTTCATTCCCTTTTACTTTTGGAAGAAGGATTCTTATCATCATGTAATGCCCCCCTTCTATCTGAGCTGGCACGACCGCGAAGAGGAGACGGTTTCTTTTATGGGGCCCCTCTATTATCGGAAGGCGGCGGCCGGCTTCTCGACGAGGCTCATCCTTCTCTATTATACCTATGAGAGCTGGGAGTACGGCGAGCGATCCTTTCATGTCTTTCCCTTCTACTACAGCTGGGATGAAAGGATTCCCGACGGCAGATCCGAGAAAAGGCTGTTCATCCCCTTCTGGTACTCCTTCGAGGAGGAGAATTCATCGTGGCGGGTTCGGCTGGTGATAAATCCCCTCTGGATGTCCTGTACCGAGAAAAAGATTTCCGGCGAAGATGAAGCCGACGGGGAGAGCCTCCTCTGGATTCCGCTGATACCGATACTCTACTCGTCGCATATCAACAGGGAGGAGTCGAACCGCAGGGTGCTCCTCTTCGACTGGAAAACCGATGCTGGCGGGGAGTGGACCCGCTTCTGGCTGCTGCCCCTCGTCTTTCACGAGTACGGCGATTCGGGGTACCGCTACTATCTCCCCTTCTACTTCAGGCCGGGAGGATGGACCGAGGAGCGGGGGCTCTCCTTCGGCATATTCCCGGTTCAGTATCACCGATGGTCGCCGGATAGCGAGGTGGAGTGGTCATGGCTCATTCACTACAGGCATTTCGACTCCGAAGAGAAGGTGGATGTCTATCACTGGATGCCGGTCTATTTCAGCTGGCAGTACCGGAAGTGGGGAGCAGAGCTCGTCTTTCCCCTCTATTTCGAGTACGAGAGCCGGCGGAGCAGCCTCGCCATCAATATTCTTGGCCTTTCGAAGAGCGTCGCCTCGGGGCCCAACCCCAATGTCTCGGTGGGCATCGGGAAGGGGAGGGAGGGATGGTACCTCGACACAGAGGTCTCCTGGCTCTACGATGTGGTCAGCTTCTCCACGCGCGATACGCTCCGCTTCCCCTGGGAAAAGAAAGAGTACGAGAAAGAAAAAGCGGATGATATCATTGTTGATGAATCTGCAGAGAATGATAGTGAAGTAATTGTCAAGGATAATGAACCGGTTGCAAAAAAGGGTGAAGATTCGGGCGTCTCCATCCACGAAAAGAAGGGCTTTTCCCGCGAGGAATCGGTTTCCTTCTGGGAGCTCACAATCCTCTTCGGCCTCTTCGATATAGCTGAATCCGACAGCAGGAATCACTTCCGGCTCCTCCCCCTCTGCTGGATCACCTGGGATGAAAAATCCGAAGATGAGATTACCTGGATAATAAACTATTTCTCCTACAAATTCGATGACAGGGAGTACCTGGTCTTTTTCCCCCTCTACGGCAGGCAGGTCATCGGCGAGTCCTACAAAAAGGGCTATCTGCTCATCGCCTACTGGAGCGAATACGATGCCGAGGAGGATCTCCGGGAGCGGACGGTGCTCTGGCCCTTCGTCAACTGGTATCGTTCGCCGGAGAGGAGCGGCTGGCGCTTCTTCCCCCTCATCTGGCACAGGGAGTGGAACGATGAGAAGATTCACACGAGCCGAACTATATCCCTTCTCTACTACGGGAAGGAGCGGACCGGGATAGAGGACGGAAAAACCCTCTCCGACTTCTCCCTGAGCCCGGTTCACTACTATCGGGAAGAATCGAAGGAAGACCGCTTCGAGAAGACCAGCTTTTATCCGATAATCCCCCTCTACTATTATTCGGAGGAGCGGAGAACCTACCGGACCGAGCAGCCGCCCCTTCCGCTGAGCGGGATTGAGATGCTTCCACCGGTAGAGCACAGCATCACCGAAAGGAGATCCTGTCTCTTCCCCTTCTATTACTGGACGGAGACTGAAAAATCGGAGAAAGGGAAGGGGGAAAAGATAAAGGATTTTACCCTCTACGGGCTCCCCTTCCTCTATTATAATAAAAAGGAGGGTGAAAAGGAGGAGCGCACCTTCTTCCTCCTGGGATATTATTCCCATAAGTCGGAGGAGCTGGATAAGACCAGCTTTCTCTTCGGGCTCTATGGAAAGAGCGAGCATCCCGAAGAAGGCTCCTCCGAGCTCAATCTTCTCTACGGCCTCTTCAGGGTTTCCGGCACGGATGATCTGAGCGAGTCCCGCTTCATCCCCTTCTACTCCTATCACCGCTCGCCCGAGCGATGGGAGTTCAGCGTGCTCTTCGGCCTCTACCGCGACAGGGAATTTTCCGGCGGCGATTCCGATTTTCGGCTCCTCTACGGGCTCTTCTACACCTCCCGTGAGCATAATCGGCGATGCCGGTATGTCGATGCGGTGGAAACCCCCTACAAAACGGAGGAGCGGACCCGGTGGCTGATTCCCCTCTACTATTACAGCGGTGAGAGGAGCATCGAGAAGGATTATGATGATACAGTCACAACGCATCTGTGCCTCCTCTGGTATTCGCATCGCGAATCATCGGAGAGCGAAAATGAGTACGATGCGACCCTCTGGGTTCCCGTTGTCCCCCTCTTCTACCGGAATGTCACCGAAGATGGTAGCCATTACAACGTGCTCGGCTTCATCGATGTGAAGAGCGATTCGGAGGAGCAGTACAGCAGGACCTGGGTGCTTCCCTTCTATCTCGATGGCAGTGAAAAGGATGAAGGGTACCGGTATATATTTCCCCTCTTCTACCGCTCATGGGAGAAGGATTCGGAGAGCAAGCTCGATATTATCTGGTGGCGGAGCCGGAATAAAACCACCCGTGAAGAATCGAACCATATCATCCCCCTCTACTTCTCCTGGGAGAGCCCTCAGGAGGAAACGAGATTCGTGCTGGGGCTCTATCTGCACGACTCGGCGAGCTATCAGCGGCAGAACTTCCTCTACCTCTTCGATCATCAGGAATATCCTGAAAGGGAGTACGATCGATACGGTTTCATCTTCGGAATATTCGACTATCAGGTATCTCCCGAGATAAAACAGTTTCGAGTCTTATTCAATATACTCATGGGATATACCGATTACCGGCGCTCCGATGATTACGATTTTCACCTCCTCTGGATTCTTGCCACATGGAAGAGGCGGGGTGATGTCTATCAGAACAGCATCCTCCCCTTCTGGTACTATAAAACAGATGGCGAGGAGTGGTACCTGCTGAGCCCCATCACGCTCACCTATCTGAGCAGAGACCGCACGGGCGACTTCGATCTCGGCGTGCTGGGGGTCGTCTATTACCGCAATAACGATATTCCCGGACAATACGACCGGCGGATGTGGCTTCTGGGAACCCTCTGGAATGAGGTGCATCGGCCCGAGCGGGGATATACATCCATCGGGATGTTCTGGGGCCTTCTCTGGGAGTACGAAACCGAGAGCGAGACGAAGTACAAGGAGCTTTCGATACTGAAGTTTCTCTACAAGCGGGTTGAGCTGGACGGTGATATCTATTACCGTGTTCTGGGTATGAAGTTTTAGTAAACAAAGATGGAACCGCAGATAGATGCCGATGAATTATAACAGTGAGCAGGTGCATTGGTGTAATGAACAATAGTTATCGGTATTGGCAATACGTGAGGCAAGAAACCGAGCGACTTGCGCATATGTTACGTAAATGACTTTATTAAACGTTACAGGGCATATCAATATGCTTGGCGAACAGGCGGCCAGGGTGGCCGCCGGAGGCGCAATCACAGGATGTGATATTTGCGGCGGAGTAAGCGAGGATGTCGATATGCCCTGCACTATCATAATTTTGAGTTTTTTTTAACCTATTTTATTTATATGTACGAAAAAAAGAGGGAAGGCTGTACATTTTTTGTTGACAGTGGATAAATCTTTTCACTAATGAGTGAATAATTTATCTCTCCTTCTTCGACAGTATTCGTCTATTTTGAATGATAATGAAGCGGACATTGGACTTATAAAAAAGATAAAAAGTGCCGATTATAGTAATATTATGTCACTATTGTCACTTACATCGACATCACAGGGATTTTGTTATGAATGGAGAGGGCCATGATTGAGTACGACATGAAAAGCGATTATGAGCTTATCGCGAAGCACTGTCCGAAATGCGAATCGCTGGTACTCGCTCAGGTGGTGCGTACCCTGGAAGGCGAGTTCTACAAGTACCGGGATTTAAAGTGCTCAAAGTGTGACTGGAAGAGCCCGGACAGCTTTTAGATAAAAAGTTCTTGATTATTTCTTGAAGAGCACCTTCTTTTGAAGGTGATCTTATAATTTTCAGTGGACTCTGTGTGGAGTCTTTTTTTGTTTGACTATGGATCGGTACACAATTTGAAATTTCGAGTTTACAGTATCATTACGTCCGTTGTAATATGCAGTTGAACTGCCGATAGCTATCGGCAGAGAAAGAAGACCTATTCCGATAAACAGAGGCGGGAAAAGACACTATGACGATTGAACAGACCCTGATACTTATCAAGCCTGACGGGCTCGTAAAATCACTTACGGGCAATATACTCTCGCGACTGTCAGAGGCAAAGCTGATAATAATAGGAGCGAAGGTCGTGCGCGTTCCCCGGGAGCTTGCCGAGAAACACTATGCTCATCTCCATGACCAGCCCTTCTACGAGGAGCTGATACAGTATATTATGGGCAATCTGCACGGTTCGCGACGAGTTGCCGCCTTCGTCTATCAGGGTGAGGATGCCATCAAGAAGATTCGCGATATTGTTGGCGATACCAATCCGGAGATTGCGAACCCGGTCAGCATCCGGGGGGCCTATGGTCGGATAACGACATCGGGAGTCTTTGAAAACGTGGTACACGCCTCTTCAAGCGTTGAAGATGCCGAGATGGAGATAAAGCTCTGGTTTCAGCCTCATGAGATCGTGGAAGAGATATATCCGACGGCGGAAAAGGTTTTGAAAAATGTGAAGGTGGAAGTCTGGGCGTAGAAGTCACGCCCTCGATGAAGAGAGGAGAAAAAAGCGGCATGAGAATAATACTGCTGGGCGCTCCCGGTGCCGGTAAGGGAACTATCGCTGATATGATGGTTGATGCCTTTGGTGTTGTTCAGATTTCAACGGGAGATATGCTTCGGAGCGCTGTCAAGGAGGGTACTTCCGTGGGCAAGCGTGCAGAGGAGTATATGAAGAACGGCGATCTGGTGCCCGATGAGATCATCATGAAGTTGATTGAGGAGCGCCTGCAGCGCGATGACTGCAAGCAGGGTTTTGTTCTCGATGGATTTCCCCGAACCATGGATCAGGCGGCCCAACTTAACCGGCTGCTCTCCCGATTGGGGATACGGCTCGATGCCGTGGTGAATCTCGAGGTTCCCGAGGAGGTGCTCATCCGGCGATTGACGAGCCGGAGAACCTGTTCCAATCCCGACTGCCAGGCGATATATAACATCTATACGATGCCTTCGAAGCAGGAGGGAATCTGCGATCGCTGCGGCAGTCCCACGGTGCAGCGCGATGATGAGACCGAAGCGGTTATCAGAAGGCGGCTCGCCACCTATGAGGAGAAGACGGCGCCATTAATAGATTATTATAGTGATGAGAGCGGATTTCTCTCGGTACCGGCGCTGTATGCCGAACCGGTATTCAACGCAATTGTCGAAAAGGTTTCACCCCGGAGAGATGCCTGAGTGGTCGAAAGGGGCGGTCTCGAAAACCGTTGAGGGTTTACCCTCCGAGGGTTCGAATCCCTCTCTCTCCGAATCAATATCCATTCCTCTCGATACCCCGTGCGGGAATTTGTTGAACGGTGCTGATTGCACGTGCCGGCGGGGCACATCGAGCGCCGAATTGTTTGTTGACAAAGGGGTTCCGCTTTCGTATGAGGGTGTTACATGCGATGGAGAAGTGTCCGAGAGGCCGAAGGAGCACGGTTGGAAACTGTGTGTAGCGAAAGCTACCGAGGGTTCGAATCCCTCCTTCTCCGAAGAGCTTCTGTGCGCTTCACCCTCCCGGAGCGGTGAAGCGCTCCCAATTTCTCACTGCAAGGAATCACGATGGCATATCAAGTGCTTGCCAGGAAGTGGCGTCCCCAGAACTTCGATGAGGTCGTTTTCCAGGATCACGTCTCGAAAACCATCAAGAACAGCATCAAGAACAACCGCATCTTCCATGCCTACCTCTTCGCCGGTCCGCGAGGTGTCGGGAAAACTACCATGGCACGAATTGTTGCGAAAGCCTTGAACTGCGTACACGGGCCGACCGATACTCCCTGCGGCGTCTGTGAGCACTGTGTTGAGATTCGTGCGGGGAATTCCTTCGATGTTATTGAGATTGATGGTGCCTCAAATCGGGGCATTGAGAACATACGGGAGCTGCGGGAGAATGTGAAATTCGCTCCCCTGAAATCGAGGTACAAGATATATATAATCGATGAAGTTCATATGCTCACGAGGGAGGCATTCAACGCGCTGCTGAAAACCCTTGAGGAACCACCCGATCATATCGTCTTCATCTTTGCAACAACAGCGATTCATCAGGTGCCCGATACCATCCTCTCGCGATGCCAGAAATACTTTTTCAAGAAAATATCTACCGCTGCCATTGTTGAGCATCTCCGATACATTGTCGGGCAGGAGCAGTACAGTATCGATGAGCGTTCGCTCTACCCCATCGCGCGATCGTCTGATGGCTCGATGCGGGATGCGCAGTCGCTTCTGGAACAGGTTGTATCATTCTCCGAAGGTGAGATACGGGAAGAGGACACGCTGGCGATTTTAGGGGTTGTGCCCTTTGCGAGCTATGTAACGCTCATGCGTTTCATCGGCGAAATGGATGTCAAGGGTGCCATGGGCGAGGTGGATCGGGTGATTTCCCTCGGTGTGGATATACCACGGTATGCTGCGGGACTGCAGGATGTCGTTCGAGCGCTGCGGCTCATTCTGAATCGGGTGTCGGTGCAGGAGATTCTCGAGCTGTCTGATGATGAGGTGGGACTTTTCGGCGAGTGTGCCAGCCTTTTCTTCGATGAGGATCTGAGCGTCATTTTCCAGATATCAGTCGATCTGATTCGGGATCTGCGCTATTCGTCGAATGATCGGGTGAATCTCGAAATGGCGATCCTTGATATGATTTCCGTCAGGAAGAATCCTTCAATCTCATCGATTCTCAAGCGGCTTGAGGGCGGGGAGGTCGGTGATGCGGAGGTGAGCGCGCCATCCTCCGCTCAGGATGGTAAGCAGAAGGAAGTGCGGCAGGAGAAAAAGGAAGACGTTTCTGTTCAGAAGCTCGATCCCGAAAAAACACAGCAGCTCTGGAATGCACTTCTCGAGGATATCAGGGAGCAGGAGAAGGCCTTTCTCCACGAGAAGCTGAGAGTAGCCCGGGCCGAATATGTCAAGGGAGTCCTGCACGTGCGCTTTAACGGTGATGCCGACAACTTTTATCGGGGAAATATCAATGCCGAGGATCTGGATTATCTGAAGAAATTGCTGTATCAGAAAACGGGAAAGCATATCCGCATCGCGGTTGATTTCGTGTCGCCGCCGCCTGCTGATGCGGCAGGAGGCGAGGAAGCACCTCCGGCGGATGCGCAGATGATGAGAAATCCTGAAGTTGATGAGATGAAAACGGTTAATCCGTCAGTTGAGAAGGTAAAGGACATTTTTCACGGTCAGATTATACAAAAAGGAGATGAGTGATGTTAAAGGGATTGGGTGATCTCGGGAATATAATGAAATTGCAGAAGGAGATGAAAGGTATTCAGAAGCGGTTGAAGAAAATGGAGACGAAAGGGACGAGCAGCGACGGGGCAGTGACCGCTGTGGTGAATGGCGATTTCAGGCTCGTGAGCATTCACCTCGATTCCGAATTCGTGAAAAATGCAGATACGGGACAGCTTGAGCAATCGATTGTCACCGCCGTAAATGATGCCGTTGCGCGGAATAAGGAATTCGCTGCAGAGGAGATGCAAAAGCTCACCGGCGGGCTGAATATCCCCGGTCTCGATGATTTTCTTAAGTAGGGTCATGAATCGATGAAGAATCCTTCACGCTATCTCGAGTTGCTGATCAGGGAGCTCTCCCGGCTTCCGGGTATCGGCCCGAAGAGCGCCTCGCGGATTGCGTTCCACCTGCTGAAGATGCCCTACGAACAGGTCGAATCACTATCGCAAGCACTAATCATGCTCAAGAAGAATATTCGTTCATGCACTATCTGTGGCGGCATTTCAGATGGCGAAGTGTGCTCTCTCTGTTCCGATCCCGAGCGGGAACAACAGGTTATCTGTGTTGTTGAGGAGCAGAGTGATGTGCTTTCAATAGAGAAGACGGGAGCGTTCAGGGGGCTGTATCATGTGCTCGGAGGATTGATATCGCCTCTCGATGGCATCGGTCCCGAAGATCTGAATATCAGATCGCTTGTCGACAGGTGCAAGGACGGTGTTATCAAGGAGGTAATTATTGCGACCAATCCAACGGTCGAGGGTGATGCGACAAGCCTCTACTTGTCACGGGAGCTCAAGCCCTACGGCGTGACTCTGATGCGCATCGCCCATGGATTGCCCGTTGGTGCTGATATTGAATTTGCTGATAGCGCCACCATCGCACAGTCCCTGAAAGACAGGGTTAAGATATAGGTCTGCGTCGAAGAGATCTCAGCCCAGTGATGACCGTTACACCGCACCGGCTACCGTTTGCCAATCTTTAATACGATCGGGACTCCCTTGAGATTAAGCATTTCCTGCAGGTGCTTCTCAAGGAATCGCTTTACACTGTCAGTGCACAGAGATGGATTGTTAACCCATATCTTGAAAACGGGGGGGGATATCCCTATCTGCGTTCCGTAGAGTATCTTTAATCGGTTGCCGAGAACGGGTGGGCGATTTTTTTTCTGAACATTTTCGAATAGTTTGTTGAGCTTTCCGGTCTCAATTCGCTGAGAAGACCGCTCCTTCAGCTCCAGAGCGGTGTGAATGAGTTTATGAATTCTGACTCTCTTCTGGGCAGATATGGAGATAATGGGAAAGTCTGCGGCTTTGTAGAACCTGAATATGAGTTTTTCCCGAAATTCCTCGAAGGTCTTGTTATTCTTGGGGATTAGATCCCACTTGTTGATAGCAATAATCGTCGGTGCTCGCTGCCGAACAATTTCATCGGAGATCTTCTTGTCTGTGTCGGTGAGTCCCATCGTCGCATCGATGAGGTGAATCGCTATGTCTGCATTCCGTATTGCATTTTTCGTTCGGGTGACCGAGTAGAAATCAATGGAATCCTGGATTCGGCTCTTCTTCCTCATGCCCGCCGTATCGATAATCTGTATTCGCTTTCCGTAGTAGTTAAATTCATCATCCACCGCATCCCGCGTCGTTCCCGGAATGGCAGAGACCACCGATCGGTCATAACCCATAAAGGCATTGAGGAGTGTTGACTTTCCCGAATTGGGTCTCCCGATGATGGCTATTCGTATGTCCGGCTCCTGGAGAACGTGTTCCCGGGCGGGGAGGAGATCGGCTATCTTGTCGAGGAGGAGGTCAAGGTTTATCCTTCTCATTGCGGAGAGGGGAAGGATGTCGTTGAATCCCATCTCGTAGAAGTTGACTATGTGCTCGAGATCTGCAACAGTATCCATTTTATTCACTGCGATAATGGTCGGCTTCGCCTGTTTCCTGATGATATCGATGAGGTCCAGGTCGAAGGGGGAGGGTGATGGTTTCTCCATGAGGAGGATGATAATAGTCGACGTGCCGAGCTGTCTGTTCGCGTTGTCGAGGATTGCACGTGAGAGTTCCGAGGTATCGCGTATGTCCAGTCCCGGTGTATCCACAAGGGAAAATTGCAAACCGCGGTGAGAAATGCTACAGGAGAGAATGTCTCTGGTGAGACCGGGGCGGGGATCGACGATGGCTTTCCTGCTTCTTATAAGCGCATTGAAGAGCGTCGACTTGCCAACGTTCTGTCTCCCCACAATGGTGACGATTGATAATTTATGTGTCATGGCATGTGCAGATGAATGTTATAATAAACATACGCCTGTGTATTTTTGCAAGAAGAATTGTTGATCGGGTTGAAACATTTTTGTGATTGTTATATTAATTTTTTGCTTGCACTTATATTCTATATGTTTATACTCTCCGGCAGCACATCATGCTGTTATCTGTATTTGTTTGCGTGCAGATACGCGTGAATGTGCGGAGGCTTCTTTTCGTTTAAAAACTTTTTATAAGGCGGTGTTATAAATGGCTAAAACATTAAAGCAACTCCTTGCCGATGAAAAGAGGAAAAAAGCAAAGATTAAAAAACTTGATGGTGAGCTGAAGAAAGAGCAAGCATCACTGAGCAAGATGACAACTCAGATTGCTGCAGCGAAAAAGGCCGAAGATGCGAAGAAGAAAGCCGCGTTAAAGAAGAAAGTCGCACCGAAGAAGAAAGTCGCACCGAAGAAGAAAGCCGCACCGAAGAAGAAAGCCGCACCGAAGAAGAAATAATTCGATCTCACAGTCCGATAGCAATACAAAGGGGAGATATGCTCCCCTTTTTTTTGCTGTTGTGAATGAGTCCGGCAACTTTCGCAAAAAAATATTTTTTTTTGTTGTTGATATTTCGACAATAATATCATAGGGTAACATTGCTGCCGTGTTCGCAATTGAATCTACCCCCGCCGTCGTTACTTCGGCATTCCATCTGTGGAGAGTGTTTATTGTTAAAGGATAAGCAGAAAAGCGAAAGGGATTTTGAACAGTTCGAATCCCTCAATGATGTTTTAAAACTCTTACAGACAAAATTCAGGGACCGCAAGCTCCGTCTTAAGTACGATCTGAATGGAGCCGAGGTAAGTATCAATGAATATCGCGACGATAAGAGCATCATGATTGTGACCGACCCCGACTTCAAACCGACCGACAACACACTTATCGCATACGGGTTGCTGGATAAATATATTGAGATCGATCTCTCCATTGAAGAAATAAGGGGCCCGGGATATTTCCGATGCAAGATAAAAAGCGTTCGCAAGGCGAAGTCGGGGCGGCGGGATCTGCGCTTCAAGATAGCTCCCGATGAGGCTGTCGCAACCAATTTCAAGGTCTCAAAACACACAATCGATATTTCGGGCTTTAGTATACCAACGAGCATCAAGGTGCTCCTCGAGCAGTTTCATTCGAATAACTCCTCTCTTGGCGATATCGTTAAGGTCAATGTGTTTGAGCAGGGAGATCTCATGCAGAATCTGGTTCGAAAAACCGGAAAAACGATCTATATACGGGATGTTGCCGATGAGATGTCCTATTATGCCCTCGATGATGAATTCCTTGATGTCTCGGTGAGTCTCGGCGATGATCTCAGGGGGTATATCAATGAAAATGTAAACCGCGGATATAAATCGATGATACTCTCGCCACTGCTCTACGAAGCGGATAATGGCCGGGTGATACCCTTTGCGTATATTCTGGTGATTTCAAAGAGCGAATACTATGAGATGGAGAAAGTTGAAGCATTACGCAAGCTGTCCGAGCGGCTTGTTGAGCGAATACGGGATGCAAATACGGTACTCATTTCGGTCAATCAGCAGATCATAGATATCAGTCGGGGGGGCGCAAAGCTGAAGATTACCGATAATGAGCTCAAGAAATACCTCTCCGCTTCGAAGGGATTCATTTTTGATATTGTCTTTCGGCTCCAGGCACCGATAACTATCTATGGCGAGATCAGGTTCACCAGTTACGATGTGGGTGGTGATCTCTATATCGGCGTTGATTTTGCGGGAAACTCCTCGAGGAAAAATGAGATGAAAAGATACTATGCATTCATCAAGCCGATGGAAATTGAATACAAGAACAAGCTCGTGAAAGAGATGAAAAGAAAGAAAATGGCCCACTGAGAGCTATCGTTTTCCTTCCCGATATTTCATTATTTCAGCATCAGATTTCCGTGCGTAAAAAGGTCTTACCTGAGTGACCGTACAGCGATCCGGTGATTGTTTGTAGATCTCGCTGGTGAGAACGCCTGCTCTCTCTCCTGAGGGAATGAAATCCGGATATATCGTGTTGTTCGGCAAACGCTGCGCAAACTCATCATGATATTTCTTCACCCCGTTGCCAATGAGGTGTGTATTCCCGCCTTCGATGCCCTCGATGAGGTAATCGACCGCATAATCACCCGGAGAGATTATCTCATCGGGAACGAGGGAATCGCCTTTCCGATACAGCGCGCCGAACACTCTCCCCTTTTTAGCATCGAATGCGATGAGGATATATTCGCCAGTGAGCGCGTTCACTGAAGCGGCGTAAAGCAGTGGTGTTTTAATCCCGACCAGGGGTGTCTTGAGGAGCTGCGCGAGCATTCGCGCTGTGCTTACTGCTATTCTGATTCCGGTGAAGGAGCCCGGTCCGATGCCGACACCGATGAGTTCTATTTCAGTAATGCTGAGATTGACATCTCTGAGGGCACTGTCGATGGAGGAGAAGAGCGTCGTCGAATGAGAGACGGGGACTGTCCGTGTTTTATCGGCGCTCCCGGTATTCGATGTCACCGCCACGAGCTCGACCTCGGTCGCTGTGTCAATTGTCAGGATATTCAACGATGATCCTCCTCGTGGTCTCGTCGAGATAGTCGATGTGAACGGTAATAGTGTTCTCGGGCAATCTCGACTCCGCCCGTTCTGCCCATTCGATGATGGAAATGCCATCATCGTCCCAGTATTCCTCAAAAGCAAGCTGATCGAATTCAAGGGTGCTTTCGATTCTGAAGAGATCAAAATGATAGAGGGAGATGTGGTGCTGATAAACCTCCAGGAGGGTGAAGGTTGGACTGGTGATATCTTCCTCAATACCGAGCCCTTTTGCTATTCCCTTTGCGATGATCGTTTTTCCGGCACCCAGTTCTCCGATAAGGGCAAAGACATCCCCTTTCCTGGCGGCCTGGCCAAGTTTCTCTGCGATTAAAAGGGTTTCGCTCTCAGATCGGGTCGTGAATTCCTCTCTCATCCGTTGTGTCACCGTCGTCCTGATAGCTTCTCCCGTGACGTCTTGAAATTCCCCCCATGCGGAGGATGCAAGCCTGGCTCACTTATCCTGTTCGTTCAAGCTTTTTTATGAAGCTTGCAATATTCTCGGGGAGCGCTGTTTCAAATTGCACGATCCTCCCATCAGCCGGGTGTTCGAATTCGAGGTATGTTGCGCCCAGCAGGAGATGGGAGACGTGATATTTATGCGCCCGCTTCGAGTATATGTAATCTCCCACGATGGGATTCCCCAGAGACGAGAGGTGCACCCGAATCTGATGCGTTCTCCCGGTATGGAGAATCACGTCGAGAAGAGAGAAGGTGCCGAGTCTGCTGTTCAATACCCGTTTAATTGAAAACTCAGTTATTGCCGGCCTCCCGTCTTCTCTGATAGTCATCTTGTGTCGATATTTCGGGTGCCTGCCGATAGGCTCGTCGATGATGTCATGCTCCTTCCGGGGTTTCCCCACGATAACGGCGGCATACCGCTTGGAGATTTCCCGTTGTGCGAACTTCTTCGAGAGAAAGCGGTGGGCATAATCGTTTTTTGCGATAATCATCAGGCCGCTCGTATCCTTATCCAGGCGGTGAATAATTCCCGGGCGGGCAGTACCGCCAATGGACGAAAGATCCTTGAGATGGAAGAGGAGTGCATTGACCAGTGTCCGGTTCCAGTTGCCGGGACCCGGGTGCACCACCAGCCCCGGCGATTTGTTTATGATTGCAATCGATTCATCTTCATATACGATATCGAGCGGGATGTTCTCGGGAACGAGGGAAAGGTCTTCCGGTTCCGGTATCCTGATCTCTATTGCATCATCGGTTTTAACACGATAATTCTGTTTTATCGATTTCCCGTTTACACGGATCATCCCCTTTGTGATCAGCTTCTGTATGAAGCTTCTCGAGAAATCCATCTCCAGCGCACCCGTTACGAAGGTATCGATGCGCTCGAGGTAGTTTTCTTCCGGTACGCAAATATGGTACTTTTCAGCTGGCATTGCTCTCTGATGCTGTATCCTGTTGCAATATATTCAGATATCGTTTCAGCTCTCAAAAATAAGTTGATTAATACGCTCCTGTACGTCAACTCTGTTTATATGAATACGGCATGGGAAAGAGCATTGCGATTGTATGACTGTTCGCAGCGCGCCATTGTGGAGCGAGTGAATGTCTTTGTCGCCTACTTCGATGTCCTCTATTTTATGGAAATACTGTACATCATGATCGTGCTCAACATTCTCTTCGGAAGCATGGTCTCATTTATCACCGGCTTCTGCCTGGGAGTGTTTCTTGCCACTCAGATAGTGATGATCTATTTCAAAAAGAGGATTGCCCGCATCATTCAGCTCGTTTTTATGGAGCTGCATATCGCCTACTCCTTTCCTCTCCTCATCGGCCTGATACTCGGATACCGAACGTACCCGCTGGATTACCTCGTTATTCTTTTCAGAACCGCCCTCAACGGTATCGAGCTCCTGCTGGTATTCCTTTTGACGGAAGAGAGGGCACGCCGTGAGTTCATCTTTTAGCCCCCGCCTTCCAATGGCACATTGTGTCAGATATTTTCTGCCACCGCTCCGGCGAATTCGGAGCACGACAGAAGCACCGCATTCTCCATCTGCCGTTCAAGGTCATAGGTTACCCGCTTCTGCAGTATAGTTTTCCCGAGGCCGCTCATAATGCCATCGGCAACCTCGGTCCAGCCGAGGAATCGGAACATCATCTCGCCTGAGAGAATCAGCGAGCTCGGATTGACCTTATCAAGGCCGGCATACTTTGGGGCCGTTCCATGCGTCGCTTCGAAAATCGCCGCGGTGTCGCCTATATTTGCGCCGGGTGCCATGCCGAGCCCGCCCACCTGAGCAGCAAGGGCATCGGAGAGGTAATCGCCGTTGAGATTGGCAGTGGCAATCACATCGTATTCGGATGGCCTGAGCAGGACCTGCTGAAACATGGCATCGGCAATTCTGTCTTTCACAACAACCTTTCCCGCGGGAGGGGTTCCGTTGAAGGTGCGCCAGAGCTCCTCCTCGGTGATGCAGTAGTCGGTAAATTCCTCACCTGCAACCTCGTAGGCCCAGTCACGAAAGGCCCCCTCGGTGAACTTCATGATATTCCCCTTGTGGACAATGGTGACACTCTGCCTCCTGTTCTCAATGGCATAGCGGAGAGCTCTTCTGACGAGGTTCTTGGTATTTCTGATGCTGATGGGTTTGATGCCGATTCCTGCATCATCGGGTATCACCGTCCCCATCTCACGGTTCAGAAATCCGATAATCTGTCTGGCGTCGGGAGTTCCCTCGCGCCATTCGATGCCGGCATAGACATCCTCCATGTTCTCCCGGAAAATGACCATATCGACCTTTTCCGGATGTTTTACCGGCGCCGGGACGCCCGTGAGGTATCGTACCGGCCGCACGCAGGCATAGAGCTGTAAGGCTTGTCTGAGGGTGACGTTGATGCTTCTGATGCCGCCACCGACCGGTGTGGTTAGCGGTCCCTTGATGGCGATCCGATATTCGCCTATCTGCTCGATGGTTTTCTCCGGAAGCCATTCGCCGGTTTTATGGTATGCCTTTTCACCGGCCAGGACCTCAATCCACTCGACCTGTCGCCTCTTCCCATATGCCTTTTCAACCGCTGCATCGAAAACGGTTCTCGCCGCTCTCCAGATATCGGGTCCTATCCCGTCTCCTTCGATATAGAGAAGAGCGGGGTGATCGGGCACGGTAAGCTTTCCCTTCTCATATTCTATCCTCGCAACACCCATAGTTTATCACACCTTCATGCGGATCATAATTGTATTTACACGCTGGTTTGCCTTTTTGTATAACGGTGGCACAGCGCCTTCATCTTCCCATCGTGATTTTCATACGTATCACTTAATTTGATGATAGGATTGGTGTATACATTGAACAAATTGTAATTGAAAACAAGAAAAAAATTTTTAAAAATGACTTGAAAAGGGTATTTCACGGCTTTCAGCATAAAAGAGTTGCTTGTGAATACAGGTATATACACGGCACAAAACACAATCTAATTGTGTTCGTATCAACATCCATAACATTTGAAAGGCGTATAGCATGAAGGATTTACTTATTATCGGTGCCGGTCCCGCCGGCCTGTCTGCTGCCATATACGGCATTCGAGCAGGACTTGATCTCCTCGTCCTTGAGAAGCTTTCTCCGGGTGGGCAGGTGATCAATACCTACGAAATCGAGAACTATCCCGGCTTTGTCGAGCCTGTTCCGGGATGGGAGCTGGTTTCGGCAATGGAGAATCAGGCACGGCGCCTTGGTGCCGAGATCACTACCGGTGAGATTCAGAGAGTGGAGAAGGACGATGCCACTGGCTCCTTGCGGCTCACGAAGGTTGATGGAGAGACCCTGGATGCGCGGGCCGTCATTATCGCAACGGGTACCTCGCTCAAAAAGCTCGGTGTTCCCGGGGAGAGCGAGTTCATCGGGAAGGGCGTATCCTACTGTGCAACCTGCGACGGTGCATTTTATCGGGACAAAAAAACCGCGGTGATCGGGGGCGGTGATGCCGCACTGGAAGAGGCGCTCTTTCTGACCCGATTTGCCAGCACGGTATATCTCATTCATCGGCGGGATCAGTTCAGGGGAACCCGCATTCTACAGGATCGCATTTTCAAGAATGAGAAGATTGAACCGGTGATGGATTCTATCGTGACGGAAGTCGTCGGTAATGAGAAGGTTTCCGCGGTGCAGGTCAGAAACAGGAAAACAGAGAAGGAGAGCACCATTGAGGTCGATGGTGTTTTTCTCTTTATCGGTTATGAGCCAAACTCCGGTTTTCTGCCGAAAGAGATACTCAATGATCGGGGTCAGGTGCGTGTTGACATGAGGATGAGGACACCTCTTGAGGGCCTTTTCGCCGCAGGTGATCTGCGTGAGCACTCAGTCAGACAGGTCGTGACTGCTGCGGCTGATGGCGCAATAGCGGCAATAAGCTCTTATGAATATATCACCGGGATGGAAAAGTAGATCACCCGATAGCCGATAACGGGAAGACGCCACTCTTTTGCATTCTCGTCAGGGAGGAGATTATGGCACAGCATCTTCACCACGTTCATATTTTTGCTTCTGACATTGATCGGAGCCTGCGATTCTACGAGGAGATGTTCAACGGTGAGATTGTCATGGACGTAGAGGTTGCCGGCGCACGGAATGTCTTCATGAAAATCGGGACGGGGAGAATTCACTTCTATGATCAACCGCCGAAATATTCGGGACGGGGGAGCATTCATCACTTCGGCGTTCAGACAGATTCTCTCGAGCTCGATGTCGAGAAGATGAGATCGCGCGGCGTTCCCTTCAGTAAGGGAATTACCGATCTGGGCTATATGAAGTACATCATGGTGCCGGCTCCCGATGATATACTGGTGGAGCTCTTCGAGGTTGATATATCACAGATTCCCGCCAATCTCCATGATTATTTCGAATCGTGAGCATCGCTGACGTTCGGGATTTCCTTCTGCGGGTTGCCCTCCGGGTGTGGTTGTCATACTTCGATTTTACTGTTGCCATTGTATGTCTTTTCGAGTGAAGCGGGAGCCCGCAGTGAGCTTGGAGAGAGGGGGGAAAAGAGCGGTTTGTCTTTTCCGGGAATGAGCGAGGTTTTTTCGATTACTGTCTCTTCAGGAGGTGAGAGGGCAGCGGGGAGCTCACTCCCCGGGGGCGTATTCCTCAATGAAATCTTCGAAAATGGTGAAGAGGATCGGATCGAGTTTAAGACTTTTCTCGATATATTCCTCTTTCATTATGCGCAATGCCGCTCTGAGGGAATGGGATTTATGCCCGCTCCCCCTCTCTCTGATGGTGAGATCATCGAAAACATCTATCATTTCGAGAATCTTAATGGGGAAATAAGAGAGGGATACGCCGTTTTTCATGTCCTCATGGTCGTAGGATATAAAATAATTGAAAGAATGCGTTTCCTCTATTCCTCCCCAGCTTTCCGCGAAGAGCTTTCTGGCGAAATTATACCCGGCAGGATCGCCGTAATATTCATGATGCAAGAGCGCCATATAGGCAACGCTCCAGGGAAACAACTTCGCTTTTATGATCATATTATAACTGTAGGGGGCGTAGCGCATGATCTTTTTTCTGTCAGCCGGTTGCGTATCTTCGTGGTACTCTATGTCGGGTAATTTGCCGACGTCGTGGAGGAGAGCGCCGAGCGAGTAGATATGCATCTCTTCACTCGTTATGCGCCGCATACCTCCTTTATAGACGACTTCGAGGGATATTTCCCTGTCGGCGGCGAGGAGTCGTTGATAGTACTTCCCGTAGTAATCCTTGAAATGAGCCCGGATTTTGCCGATCCTGCCCCGGGTGAAGTACTCATTGTAATAGATGCATACCGGTATGAAGCGGAGCAGGACCTTGTTCATGTGATCGATGGTGTTTGAACCGGTTGATATATTCTCTATCAGGTTGAGATCCCGGTACGTCATCGATTCCTGGCTCAAAAGCGTTACGATGGAGTCGACCAGCGCATTGGTTTTTTCGATGAGCCGCTCCAGAACAGACCGGGGGACTTCCGTCTCCCGGTTTTCCTGCAGCGTGATCTTGTTCACGTGCCAGGCGTTCGATATCACCGAAACCATATTCGTTATGGTGGGGACATCGAATTTCTGAAAGAGCTCAATGGTCCTGTGGATCCGCTCGAGATCGGAATCGAGAACCTCTTCACGCTCATCGAATGACAGATTATCGAATCGCTTGATCTGCTTTGAAAAAACATTGTCGCCGGCGGGTGGAGCCGTGTCCGCATCGGGGGCGGGCTCTTCAATCTTCAGCTTCAGTGTTTCCTTGATGCGATCCCGCCAGTTTTTTTCAATGTAAAAAACGATTTTAGGGAGCGCTTGGTCGCCTATGTACTGTTCGAGCTTCTTTGGAGGAATGATGACGAGCTGCCCCTCCCTGTTGAGGCGTTCGATAGGAACACCGCTCTTCAGAATGTCGGTATAGTTCTGTTTTATTTCGTCAAGGGTAATCCTCACCTTGTTGGCGAGCGGTCCTTTGTTTGAGGTATTCTTTTTATTCATCTTCTTACTATCGGGGGAATCAGATATTTTTCAATAAGAACGTACGATTATGCTGATGATTCTCTCCTCATCGTGTTCAGTCTCCCCCGGGGCAGGCAACAGTGATTGATCTGCTCTCTCGCCTCCGTCCCGCTGCCGATTATAACATTCTCGACAGCGGTGCGTTTGCATGATGAGTTCCTCATAAATATTTTTATTGTTTTGTCAATAAAAAATATCCCAATGAGAGCTGAACGTCACTAAAACAGCTTCTGGCACAATCGTTCAATCCCCTCCCTGAACTTATTCTTGAGCTGTTCAATCCTGAGCTCATCCACCTTCAGATAATCGTAGTTGAAGTGCTCTTCATTGAAAAAGAGGGCCCGGGAGAGTGAAAAGCGGAGCATCGGTATCTTTCCGGCGCCGTATGTTCGAAGAATATAGCCGTTGAAGGGGGGCTTGTTGAGCGAAAATCGTTCCGCGACCGTAACTCGCTCACCGGAGAATGCCCGCTTCATGCTGTCAAGAAAAAGGTGCGCGACGCGTTCATCGCAGCTCTTCTTTACCCGGTTATCTTCACGGTACTCATTGCAGACAGTACCGATCGGCCGCGGCTTCCCGGGATCGGGAGCGTACTTATCACCCACCGCCGTCATGGTGTGACACTCGACGATGAGCCTGATTTCACCTGTTCGGATTATCTTTTCAATCGTCTGGTGAAAGGGACTGTAATGCCTCTTCAGAATATTTTTTACCGCAAGCTCATCGGGGAACGTACCCTCGCTGAAGATTGTTTTGCCGTTGCGGGTTTCGCGCTTGATAACACCGTCCGGATCGCTTCCCGTTCCTTCGATGAGGGGAGGGCGGTCGAGATCCACGAAGATCCGCGCAATGTTCGTGTCGATTGCCGTAAGCATATCATGCCCCGGTGAGAATATCTCATTTGCGCATATATCCGAGCTGAAGAGGATATCAAACGTATCGATCGTGATGTATTCGTCGAGCTCGCCGGGGATCTGAAGTCCCCCGTGCGGTATAATGATGAGGAGTGGTAGCTTCGTGCCCATAAGTATCCCGGTTCAGACAGGTAAACCATAGGTGAATTAAAATATCCTTGCAAGCATTTATTATCAGGCGTGCTATCTCGAGACCTGCTGCGGCGTCGTTTATTATTTGAGTGGTGATAACGAACGAGTAGGGGTGCTGATATGCGCGGTCTGTTGTATAACGTGCCGGAGATGAAGACGTGGTGGATTTCAGTGAAGAAAATTAATATTGACTATTTTCCCCGAAAGGGGTTCTTCTGAGAGTGAAAACGGAGAGCGAGGGCATTTATGAAACCATATAAGATCGATGGGCTTGGCGAGAGAATGCTGGAGATACTCACCGGGGATGCGAAGATATCGGTTGAGGATATCGCCAGACAGCTTAATGTTTCGAAAAAAAAGGTTCAGCACTATATTGAGACACTGGAGCGGGACAGGATAATTCTCAAGTATAAAACGCTCATTAACTGGGAACGGATAAAAGAATATGAGGTGCGTGCGCTCATAGAGGTGAAGGTTACTCCGATGCGGGGGATTGGCTTCGATTCGGTCGCTGAGTCAATTTATCGATTCCCCGAGGTCTCGTCGGTGTACCTTCTCTCGGGGAGCTATGATCTCCTCGTTCAGGTTGAGGGGCCGAATCTCAAAGAGGTTTCCCTCTTCGTTTCGGAAAAGCTCGCCACGCTTGATAATGTGCAATCGACGGTTACACATTTTCTCCTGAAAAAATACAAGGAGGACGGAGAAATTTTTGTGGAACAGCCGGGATCGAAACGGCTGCCGGTGACGCCATGAAGGAATACCCCGGTGGGCTCCATCCTTCTCCCGGGAGCATAACATGTTTCGCGTGTGCGGAGTGGAGGAGGAACCGAAAATAGCGCTTCCGGTCCGAAGGGGAGTTATTTGATTTCAATAAGGGAACAGACGCCGTTCATATTGTCTGAAGCCGACCGGGCATTGTAGAGGTCCGGTACCCATTCGCCGTCAATGATGTATTTATAGCGATACAGCCCCCTTGGCAGCCTCTTCTGCAGTCTCCAGAATCCGGAATCGTCCTTTCTGAGAATATCGTTTTCGGGATTCCAGCCGTTGAAGTCGCCAACGAGCGAAACGAACTGTGCTGATGGCCGGTAGACTCTGAATTCGACCGTTCTGCTGTTGATGAATCGATATGATGCCGTGCGATGCTCAATACCGGCCCCCGGGGTTATCAGTGACAGGTATGAGCCGCTCAGATCGTCTTCCCGATCGGGGTTTTTCGGATCGGCTATCCAGATGCCATCAACGAGAAATTTGTAGCGGATACGCATAGAAGTGGATTCCGTCATGAAGTAATACCAGACACCGTGTTTCCCCCTCTGCATTCTCGTCGGTTTCCACTGAGTACTATCTGACGCGATTCTGACATCGCGGGCATTTCTGTTTTTATAGGTTATGAGGATTCCCCGTTCCAGTATGCTTTTCTGGCGGCCAACATTGTCGATCCGAATTATGGTCATCTCTTTTGGCTCGTCGGATTGTTTGAGAAATCTCAGATTGTAATAGTATTCGGTAACTGAGTTGTTCTTCACCGGCGAGAATGCGAGCAGGAGTGGGATGACAACGATTATGCTCTTTACTCTCCTCAACATGGATATTCTCCGCTTAGTAGGAATCTCATCACCTCTCACAGTATGTGAAGAGGGGGGAGGAATTGTACTTCACCTTTCCCGTTCCGTAGCGAGGAGCGTTCCAGGCTTTGAAGGGGCACCCATTCCTCTTCAGTGCTTATTCCGGGCTGCATGTTCGAATTCGCTCGTGGCAAATGGGTTCCTTCCTCCTCCGGGCATATATTAATAATTTCGATATAAGGGGCAAAAGTTCTGAAATAAAAAATTTTCGGAACTCCTGCAGAATGTTGGATAGCGATAAATGGGTTTCAGTCATGATTTAATAGTGTCGATAACTATAGAGAGGTATTATTATCAGCAGTCGGTGTAGGCTGAATGACCCTTTTCGCATCTCCCCCCGCCGACTGATGAGGAAGCGTGCGGTATCTCCTGTCGGGGAATGGATGCCTGTTCGCGGAGAAGGATAATCGCAGGCGATAAGTAATTGACTTTTTTATACGATGATGAGTATCACTATGGCGCGGAGCCTCATATGCGGAAAAAAATTTGATTGAGCGGAAAACATATATACTTTTTTTCATGAGGAGCAATTCTTATTCTCGAGAGGTCTTGAATGGGCGAGGGTGAAGAGATACGTCAGTATTCTCCCCGGGAGCAAGAGGAGATTGATCGCATACTGAATGTTCTTCCGGAGGAGAAGATCATCAGTCTGGATATGCGGGAGCCTGTTCCGGCAACGGCCACCATGGTTATGGAGGATGTGCTGGATACGGGAGTTCCCGAGGTCTCCGACGAGATCGGCGATATCGAGGAGGTGGAGGACATCTCCGATCTCATCGAAGAGGTCGAGGAACCGGAACCGCTGGATGAATTGCTTTCTCCCCTTGATACCGAGGCTCTCGGGGAAGCACCCGGTGAGCCCGCTTTCGAGGGCATATCCGAAGAAGAAGAGATGCCCGGCGTGGAGATCCCCGAAGCTGGAGAGCTCGGTGAGCTTGAAGAGATTCCCGATCTCGGTGAGCTTGATGATCTCGGTGGACTTGATGATCTCGGTGAGATACCTCCATCTGCCGAATTAGGCGAGCTTGAGGAGATTCCCGGGCTGTCGGAAGAGGAGGAGATCTCTCCGGTGGGTGAGATCGATGAGCTTGCTACTGATGAGCTCGAGGAGATGCCAGAATTCGCGGCTGAGGAGGTTGATGAGCTCGCAGAGATGCCCGAGTTCGCAGTTGAGGAGATTGATGAGCTCGCGGAGGATCGGGTAGAACCCGAGGAGGCGGTTTCCGAAGAGGCTGAATTCGCGACAACTCTCGATGAGCTTGACGCGCTGACTTCGGAGGAGCCGGACTCGATTGATCTGCAGGATATCACCCGGGACAGGTATGTTGAAGAGGGAGAGGATCTCGCACCGCCGGCACCAGAGATGGAAGAGATTGGTGACATTGAAGCTGAGGAGATTCCGCCGGCTGTCAGCATTACCGATGAGATGGAAACCGATATCCCGGATCTTTCCGATATCTCACTTGACGAGGTGTCGGAAATCCCCGAGGCGAGGGACGAGGATATTCCGGAGATCGATCTCGGAGACATCACCGATATCGGCAGAGAAGAGGCGATTTCAGAGATCGCACCTGCACTGGAGGAAGAAGAGGAGCGAGCGGAAATTCCGACAGCGCTGGAGGGCCTCGAAAAGATTGAAGGGATTGAGGATGCTGTTGAGGATTTTGAGGAAGAGGAACCCTTTGAGGCACCTGCTGAGATCCCATCGATTGACGAGATTGAGATTCCGAGTGAGCTCCCTGAACCCGAAGAGGATCGGGGAGAGGCGGTTGAAGCGCCCGTCGGAGAGGAGGAGATTGAACTCTCCGACAGAGATCTGAAAAAACTCAAGAAGGCGATTCTGCTCTTTCATGCCAACCTGAGAAAGGCCATCCGCGAGGCGATACTGGAAGATCTGCTCCCTGCTCAGGATACGCAGCAGCTTGTCGATATGATCCTGAGTGGAAAACCCGAATCCAATGTACACCGATTTCTTGAAAAGAAGTTAAAGAGGACCATCGATATTTCGGGCGAGGAGATTGCCCCCCGGCGGCGGGTGATCGCTGCACGTCCAGAGTATACGAGAGAGGGCATTGAGCGACAGAAGCGCCTCCTCAAGATGACCAGAGTTTTTGGAATCGCCGCCCTGGTCGCATTCGTTGTTACCATTCTCTCCTATCAGTTCATGTATAAGCCGATCATGGCCAGGCGGTATATCAATGAAGGGGTTTCGCTTATCCGTTCTTCGGGAGAACCGGTGATCAAGAAGGCCCGGGATTACAAGAAAGCGGAGGATCTCTTTCAATATGTTGAGGAAAATTATGCCCGGGACTATCTGTATGGATACAATTCCTACGGGAGAGCCTATTTTGACAAAAGGGAATTCGAAAGCGCTTTCCAAAAACTGACGGGCGCCTATGAGATTGATAAGAATCACATCGATACCCTGAACAACCTGGGTTACTTCTTCTCTCGAGTCCCTGAAAACTATTTCAGGAGAATTGAGGGGCGGGTGCAGAAAATATTCTATCAGAAGGTCAAACCGCCCCGGGAGGAGCCCTCGCAGCTGGATATTGCGATTGATTTCTACCGCCGGGTGCTCAATCTCAAGCCCGATAATGTGACCGCCCTCTACGGAATCGGCAATACCTATATGTTCCAGGGACAGTACTTCAAGGCACGACAGTACTACGAGAATATACTCAAGGTTGATAAGGATTCGGTGGTCGGATATGCGGGGCTCTTAAATCTGTTTATTGAGCGGGATGATTTTCCCGAGGTGCTGTCGGTGCATTCCGATCTTCGTTACAAGGAGATGCTTCCCGAGCTTCCCTCTTCACTGCTTGCAAAACTGGCCGCCTACTATCTTGGGAAGAAGAAAACCGAAACGACGAACATACGGGTTGATTACGGCATACAGTCGACAAAGATAAA
Source organism: uncultured Leptospirales bacterium (assembly GCA_964652955.1). Lineage (GTDB taxonomy): Bacteria > Spirochaetota > UBA4802 > UBA4802 > JAKQUI01 > CAZZCF01. The sequence continues at coordinate 697 of CAZZCF010000026.1, read as the reverse complement.
AGATATAAATGACAATCCGTATCCCGCAGTCCGCTCGGCGCTCGATGCGTTGATGGAGAAGGATCCCGAGTATCCGCCCCTCTATTTCCATCACGCGCGGCTCGCCCGTGCGATGGGAAACCTCAAGCTCATGGAAGAGTATCTCAATACGGCGATTCGGAAGGAACCCGGTTACTTTGCTGCCTTGCAGCTCCTTGGCGAGTACTATTATCTGGTGAAGGAACCGGTGCAGGCCTATCGCTCTTTTAAGAAAGCGATTGCCGTATCCTCTTCGCCACCGGAGTTCACCTACGACGATTTTTACTATGAGACCGAGAGCGTCGGGAAGAGCTATGCCTACATCGGTAATATCTTCTATTACTTTTTCGATAAGGTGAAGTATCGCTTCGGAGATGAGCTGGAAGATGAAGAAGTTGATCAGGAGATTGAAAAGCTTGCCAATTACAAGATAGCACGGGAGAAATACGAGCAGGCGCTGGAAGAGGGCTATCAATCACCGGAGCTGTTTTACAATCTCGGGCGCATCTATTATATGAAAGGCCTCTATGAGAATTACGAGAAGGCCATCGAATACTGGCTTCATCTCTATGAGGATTTTGCCCTTCGTCCGGAGCTCATGTATGCGCTCGGAAATGCCTTTTATCATATCAACAACCTCGAGGCGAGCAAGGGTGAGTACCTGAAGCTCATCTCCATC
>CAZZCF010000025.1:0-38147 GCA_964652955.1 uncultured Leptospirales bacterium | reverse complement strand
ACTTTTTTTTGGTAAACTCTTTCAGGCCCTTGCTCTCCATTGCTTCAACGGATTCATCCAGGTTTTCAGTGTATTGGTAGATTTCGAACTGATTATCGCAGAAGGTATAGGCATCCTTGAGATCTTTTGCGAGCAGTTGCTTCATCAGCGAGATGTGCTCGCTCCGGTTGAATATCAGGTTGATATAGTTCGAAGAGAAGTTGGAGACCAGGATAAAGAGGGTGAAGATGATGATGATCTTTACAGTTACCGGGAAAACACGCGTATTGTCAATTTTCTTGCCAAATAGAGAATCTAGAATCTTTCCCATAGTTATGGGGCCTCGTTACCTTAGAATGGAGTTGCGTATCGAAAGCTCTCCTCCTCCTTATGCACACATGCGGCTCTCAGGCATATATGTGGTACGTGCCTCTGGTAAATGTGGAACTCTCTTTCTTTTACCAGCTTCTGGTGCATGAAGGGGGAACAGTTATAATAGTTGATGAAGAGTGTAATGAGGCTAAAAAAATTTCAATAACATTTTGTTTTTTTTTGATTAATTTATAAATGCTTTAAAAAAGCGCATCTTGACAGGATGTGCGAGGAAAGCTGGCCAAGGGGACATCAGATTAATAGTTTTTAGAAGTCCCCTTAATTGCACTATGGCAATAAAAACGCATTATAATGCATAGATGATGATAGCCGGTATCATGCATGGAGGGATTTCTTCAGTAATCCTCTAATACCAGTACATGACTTTCTTGCGTATGTGATGTTCCGTGCGTCTCGTAATATTTCGACATACCGTTCTCCGGTGATGATTGTCAGTTCGTTTAGGATATTTTTAGAAAATTATACTTTACATTATTGACATTTAAGGTGCGATAATATATTTTTTTATGAAAAGGGGTTGATGAGAAACCTTTCACGTGTATCAATAAGGAACTCGGAAACCTTCACTAAAATTCGGTAAATCCACCTTCTTTATCATTGATTGAGGGGGAAACACTTTTCCAATTTATGAAAGAGCAAAAAAGGGAATAAAAAAGGAGATAGCAATGAAGAGAGTATCAACGTTTTTCGTAATAGCAGCATTTATAGTAATGGGATGTGCTGGCACCGAGTATAGGGATGTATCCAAGGATGAAGGATCAATGGAGTGGGGTCCCAAAGAGGTTAAAGATACGGTTGCGGTTATGGTTACCTCCATGTACCAATTTCTAAAGGAGGATTGGAAAAAACCTGCCTTTATCGAGGTAAAGAAGTTCAGGAACAAGACCTCGGAGCATATCGATACCAAGATGGTCAGTGATGAGCTTTCCACAAACCTCATTAAGAAGCGCATACGGTTCATCGATCGCTCTCTTACGCAGGATGCTATCAAAGAGATGGAGATGGGTATGACCGGTCTCATAGACCCGGAAAGCGCCATTTCGCCGGGAAATCTAAAATCGCCTAATTTCTATCTTACCGGTGATATTCGGGATAACGTGCGAACAGTGGGTGGCAAGCGGCTACAGTATCTCGTTGTTACTCTGAAGCTGGTGCGGTTGGGTACCGGCATCACTGAATGGCAGGAGCAGAAGCAATTTCTCAAGGCGACCAGTAAAACGAAGATGGGCTGGTAGTGATATATACTATCCGAACCTAATATCGTTACCTCTCCCCGCATGCAGCGGGGAGAGCGTTTACATTTTTTTAAAAAAGAAAAAGGGGCATTTATGAAGAAGAGGTTTGAGCTACCAATAGTTCTCTCGGTGTTGATGGCTTTTACCATTGCCTGTGCTTCAGCAAATTACAATAAGGTAATGAAAGAGCCGGAGGATCTGTTCTATAAGGGGCAATATAAAGAAGCCTCGCGAATGCTGATCCCTTATGTGAACGAGATAGGGAGCAGAGACAGGCTCCTCTTTCTGATGGAGGCGGGTCTGATGCTTCAGGCTGCCGGTGATTTTGAAAACAGCACTAAAGTGCTTCTCGAGGCGGGTGAACTCGCCGATGAGATCACAACCAGTGTGAGCAAACAGGCAGCATCGCTCTTTCTCAATGAAACGGTGACCAACTATAAGGGTGAGGACTTCGAGCGAGTGCTCGTTCACATGTACCTGGGAATCAATTATCTTTTCATGAATCAGCCGGAGGAGGCCCGTGTTGAGTTCAAGAAGGTCAACGATCTCCTGCGGGACATCAATGTTACTACCGGAAGAGACTACAAGCAGAATATCATGGCAAAGTATCTTACCGCCATAGCTTTTGAGTTAATTGCTGACAAAGAGAATGATGAAAACGATCGTGAGTTTGCTTATGTCGAGTATAAGCAGATATACGAATTGGATCCGCGTCTCGCCATGGTTTATACGGATCTGCAGAGGCTGGCAAAGCAGCTCGATGACAACGAGGACTATGGCAAATGGATCGGGAGGTTCGGGAAGCAGGATAGGCTCCCTGCCAATTACGGCGAGCTGGTTATGATATACCAGGCGGGACGGAGCGCGGTGAAGGTATCCCGGGGCCCCCTTCTCTCCGAATCGTCCATGAAAACGGGAATCAATGTTGCGCTGCGTGGGATGACCATGAAGGCAGGAGTCACCACAACGGCTGTTCTTGCCGCTCTGCGGGTTGCCGAGAATCCGATTCCGCGTTTCCAGCGGCGGAAGAATTTGATAGAATATCTCGTTATTAATGTCAACGGGCGGGATCTTGGTCGCACCTATATGCTTACGGATATTGAGAATACCGCCGTGAAGAATCTTGAGGATGACTACAACCGGCTGGTTACCAAGGTCGCGGCCGGCATTGTGGTAAAAGCAGTTTCTTCGCTTGCTGCAGGGTATGCCGCCAAGAAACTCGCCGAGCAGTTCAAACAGACAAGGCAGTTTGCCGGGCTCATCGGGACCATTGCGGGAACGGGAACCGGTGCTGCACTTTTAGCAAATATCAAGCCAGACCTTCGCTGCTGGCACACCCTTCCGGCAAACCTGCAGTTGAGCAGGCTCTATATCTCGCCCGGTGTATATAATGTCAAGATTAAGTTCATTGACCGATACGGCAGGGTTCAGCGGACTACCGACCATATGATAGAGATAAAGAAGGGGGAAAAGACGTTCTTTAACTTCAGAACACTCTATTAAAGTGGCGTTTCCCAAAATCTGGTACTACCGTGGGGCTGTCAGGTGTAATTCCGGCAGCCCCTTTTAATTAATATTTATAGCAATAAAATCATTGAATTTTTCCACCCTCTGTTTCCAGATGTACCCAGATTGTCGGTATACTCGAAAAGCAGTTATTTCATGAAATCCAAGTCTGAAGACAAAAAGACAGAAGAGCATCAAATTACTCGTGTGCAGGATAACAAGAGCACCTTCGAATCACTGAGATTTCCTGTCTGCATCATCGGTAAACGAGGAGAGCTCATTTATAGCAACAGTGAGTTTCGGAGACTTTTCAACACCGATGATGACGTCGTCTCTCTCGATTGGTCCCACCCCTTCTCTCCGGAGTATCGGAGGAGAATTGCGATTGCCTATACCAGCGCGCTTAAGGGCCAGGAGCGTCACTGCTTTGCGGTTATGAGATCTTCAGAAGGGGTGAAGATACCAATTGAGATATATCTCTTCCCCCTTTTCGATAACAATCACGTTTCTTCAATCCTGGTGTTTTTGAAAGTGGTTGAAGAGAGGATGTTCTCCTTTGACAGAAATGCTTTGAGCCTGTACGATGGAGAAGAGAATGGGGGTGATTCCAACATCTTTGAATTTTCGCCATTTCCGATCGTTCGTCTGGATCACGCAGGTGAAATAATTAAAGCGAGTTCCTCAATTGGTGGTCTCCTCGGATACGGTGCAGATGAGATAAAGAAAAAAAGGAGCCTTCTCTTCAAATCTGTTTCACGCTATGATTTCAGCAGACTGAGAAAATCGATAATGAGCGTCTGGGATGGTACGGTCTCCTTCAAGCGCATCGGGGAGGTGAGAATCTCTACAAAGGAGAATGAAATTAACTGGGTAAATGTCATACTGTATCCTGTTGTGAAGGAAAACAGGGTGACAGCAGTAGAGCTCATCATTGAAGATATCACAAAGATAAAGAGGCTGGAGAACAGACTCAGCTACATGAACAGGTTGCAGATTATTGGCGATCTGGCCAAAGGTCTCTTCCATTCTTTTAACAATATCATACACGTTATCCTGAGCAGGACACAGCTCCTCCTCCAGTTAACGGATAGGGAGTCGGTTCTGGAGGGATTGCAGATTATAGAACGCACTGCTATGGAAAGCGTGAAGCAAATACGACGGGTGCAGAATTTTATCCGGGAGGGAGAGCGTACGGAGGTAACCGAAGAAGAGAATATCGTTGAGGTTATCGAGGACGCCATTGAATTTGCAAAACTGCAGTTTAAGGTTGACGAGAAAGAGAAGAGACGGAACATCACGGTTGAGCGGAAGTACTTCGCCCTCCATAATGTGAAAGCGAATTGTCAGGTTTTGCGGGAGATATTCATTTCGATGATTTTCAAGGTTGCTTCCTCTATCCGGCAAAAGGGCATTATCAATGTCATATTGCGTGAGAACAACGGCCTGATACTTTCGGTGGGAGTTGATGGATCATCAAGTGAGCTGCTCGACAGTGATGATGACGCCGCAGGGAACATTCTTCTCTCCGACGTTGATATCAGACGTATCGCAGAGAGAATGAATATCAAGATTATTGAGGAAGAATCACCGAATGCCTATACAATGAAAGCCATTCTCCCGTCAAAGATCGTTATCAAGAAGAAGCGTGATCGGAGCGAACGAGTTGATTATAAGATGAGAAATCTCGATATTATGATCGTCGAGGATGAGCGTGAGTTGCGTGAGATTCTCTATGAGTTGTTCGATCGACTCGGAAACCGCGTATCGGTTTTTGGGGGGAGGGAGGAGGCACTCACCGATTTTCGCAAGGATCGCTGTGATGTGTTCATAACCGATGATGGCCTTTCGGGGATCACCGGATTAGAGCTCCTGGCGCGAATTAAGGAGATTGACGAACATGTGGTGACGGTGCTCCTGACAGGTTGGATTGTTAATGAGCGTGAGGTGTACCGCACGGTTGTGGATCTCTTTGTTCAGAAACCGTTTAAGCTCGAGGATCTCATCAGGGGGATCTCCCGTCTGCTCAAATCGAAAAATGACTGAATGTGCGGCTTCAGAGTATCGATTGCATTCTTTCCAGATCGGTTCGTTTCCCCAGGACGACGAGTACATCATTGCCATCAAGCTTTTCATCGGGTTGCGGATTATATATCATCTCCTCTGATTTCTTTTTTATAGCGACGATGATAATGCCGAAATCCCTTCTGAGATTGCTCTCTTTCAGCGTTTTCCCGATTACATCGGAGCCCTCCCTGATTCGGCATTCCTCCATGACGAGGTTAAGATGCTCATTCATCATGGCAATGTCTATGAAATCGACCACGGTGGGGCGGATGATAATCTGTGCCATTCTTTTGCCGCCTATCAGATAGGGGGAAACCACCCGATTTGCACCGGCTCGCTTCAGCTTGAGCTCGTTTTTTTCGTGGGAGGATCGTGCGAGGACGAACACATCGGGACGTAACCCCTTGGCGGTGAGTGTGATGAAGATGTTATCGGCGTCTGATCGGACAGCAGTGACGATACCCTTTGCCTTCATAATGCCCGCTTTCATGAGCGCTTCCTCGGTTGTTGCGTCCATCGTGAGGTACAGCACCTTGTCACTCTCCAGCTTTTCGATATTTGCCGGATCATTGTCAAGCACAACGAAGGGGATGCGGTGATACTGCAGCTCCTTACAGATAAGGCTTCCGATTCTCCCATAGCCACAAACGATGTAGTGATCCGATAAATCAGTGATCTGCTTTTCCAATTTTCTTCTCCCGAAAACCTTTTGAATCTCACCCTCAATCAGCATTCTGACGATGCTTCCGATGGTATAGGCGCCGTTCGTAATACCGCTGATGATGATGATAATAGTAATAATCCTTCCGGCAGGTGTCAGCGGCTTGAGCTCTGCGAATCCAACGGTGCTTATCGTTATAATGGTCATATAGAATGCATCGAAGATCGACATCCCCTCAATGAAGTAATAACCGCATGTTCCGAATGCCATTGTTGCAAAGAGAAGTGAAAAGGAGATGCGCAGTCTTTTTATATCCATTTCTGATATGGTCCCGGAGCGTAACGATATCCCCCCATGAGACATCGGATGAGATTCCGCGTCCGCATGGAGGGTTTCTCAATACAGCTTATGTATCCTCATCCATTCAATTTTAGGAGAGGCCATGTAAAATTGAAATAATTTTTTTTTCGATTTCCGGATAGATGGTTGACAGAAAGTTTACCTCTACTTTGCTGAAATTGGAGAGGACATAGTCAGCCACAGGAGTATCGGAAAGTGGTCGCCCAATGCCAATCCGGATTCGATAAAAATCTGCCGTATTGAGGTGCTGAATAATCGACCGCAATCCGTTGTGTCCCTTATGACCTCCGGAGAACTTCACGCGGAAGTCTCCAAAGGGCAGTTCAATTTCGTCGTGAATGACGATCAAGTGTTCGCTGTCGAGGTGAAAGTGTGTGAGCGCACTCTGAACGGCTCTCCCGCTGTTGTTCATGTACGTTTGGGGAAAGAGGAGCACTGTTTCGATATTTTCGATGATTCCCTTCCCCCACTGCGAAGAAAATCCTTTTCTGTTGATGGAGAGTGCATATGCTTTTGCGAGCAGTTTTCCTACACGGGCGCCAACATTATGCCTGTTCTGTGCATACTTCCTGCCGGGATTGCCAAGACAGGCCACTATTTTCATCTCCATCTCCGGGGAGCAGCTCCTCTCATGAAGAATGTCACTTGCCCATGGTGTCGACATGCGGTAGTCATGAGGCGCTCTTCACATAATGATCATTGCGCCATTCGTCAAGATAATTTTGTCTGATGAATGAGAGGTTTTTTGCTCTGTATGATTTGAATGATACTGTTTATTAAAATATGTTGACAATTATACCAGAGAAACTAACCTTGTTTCCGCAAGAAGGAGGAGTGTAAATGCGGGCGGCAAAAATAGTCTCACCGATGAAGTTTGAGGTTGTCACCGAGGAGCTGCCCTCAGTCAATGATGGAGAGGTTCGGGTGAGACTCCTGCGAACGGCAATTTGTGGATCTGATATCCCCTATTTTGCCAGGAGTTTTGATCCTTCATCATACCCCCTGCCATCCGGTTATCCGGGACACGAGTGTCTTGGTGTTGTCGATGAATCGAATGACGAGCGGCTGATGCCCGGCGAGCGGGTTATGTACTATCCGCGATCGCTTGATGGCTACAGGGAGTACCATGTCACCGATGCATCCCGGCTCCAGAAGATCCCCGATGGGGAAGACGTGGATGTGTTGATTATGACACAGCTGCTGGGCGCTGTCGCACACTGCGCTTTTCGAATTGATCGAGCACACAGCAAGACAGTTGTTATTATGGGGCAGGGACCTGTGGGATTGCTCTTCACCGCACTGATGAAGAACTTCGGTGCCAGGGAAATTATCGCGGTTGATCTCTGCGATTATCGATTAACAGTTGCCCAGAAGATGGGTGCGGACTATATCATTAATCCGAAGCGGGATGATCCCATATCCTTTGTTTCAACGGTTACCGGAAACAGCATGGCTGATATCGTCATAGATGCCTATGGGCAGGATTCTGCAGTTATAAACCAGTGTTTTGAGCTCGCCGGCCATAACGGACAGGTTGCATTTTTCGGTATCTGCCTGGAGGAGTCGCCGCGGCTGAATTTTAATACCTTTTTCCGAAAAGAATTGAGGATGATAGCTTCCGTGGGCCCCGATCTCGAGATTGATTATCCCTATGCGCTGGACATGATTCTGCAGGGGGCGGTCGATGTGAAACCGATAGTAACGCATGTTATCCCTTTTGAAGAGATACAAAAGGGCTTCGAAATATTTACTAATCGCACAGATAATGCCATTAAGGTCGTGCTGCAGTTCTAAAAGCTTGAGAAAATGCTGATCGGTTTTCCTGTCACCTCTGCAGGGTGCCATTATCCCGCATAAGAGAGTGAAACCGATCTCGCAGTAAGGTATCATTAGAGGAACGAAATATGCCAAGAGCAAAAATATATGGATTTATTGCGCTGATTGTTTCAATAGCGCTGGGTTTATTATTTTTCTATTATGCGTTCTTTAACAATGTAAATCTCTTGAACAGCGATCTGATTGCATTGAACCCTGTTGCATATTACTCAATATCAATACCCATTGCCGTTGTCTCGTTAGCATTGCTCATGACGGGATTCTGGGTTGGATGGACCATATTAACAATAAAGGTGGCGCCTCCCATGCCTGAAATCGTTGAAAAGAAGGATTATGCGCGAGTAAAAGCTTTTTTCCTCTGTTGTATAACCCTGGCACTTGCTATTTTGTTCATTTATGGAATTCTGAAGAGGAGTTATCTTGCCCTCGCAATTCCATCAGCATTCATTACGCTCGTTATTCTGGGGATGATATTCTGGGTTGGCATTGCTATAATAACGACCAGGTCAACATTGCCAGATAAAAAGTAAGCATACCAATGAGAGTGCTTTTTTTATGCTATAGGGGAAATCCCTATTGCGGGGGTCAGGGTATATATCTCTATCACCTCACCAGAGAACTGTCGAAACGTGGTGTTGAGATTGATATACTGGTCGGACCACCATATCCGCTTGAGATGAGTTGGGCTCGTGTTCAGCAGATCGAAGGGCTCAACCTTTTTATGGCGAAAACGAGGAAATTGCCCTACGAGAAGCTGGTGAAGATTTTGAGACCGTGGAACTTTATCGAGTATATTCTTACGAGGTTACATATATTCCCAGAGATGGAAACTTTTAGCGTAAAGGCGTTTTTTTCCCTTTGGAGGGCTCTTCGGGAGCGGCGGTATGATCTGATTCACGACGTTCAGTGCCTCGGATGGGGTCTTTTGCCGATGAAGGCGTACGGCATTCCCATTATCACCACTGTTCATCATCCACTCTCGATAGACCGTGATGCTGATCTCCTTGTTGAAAAGTCACTATGGGATAAGGCGACAACAGTCCTCTTCTATCCTCTGACTATGCAGCGATACGTCATTAAGAGAATGGAACGGGTGATAACCTCATCACTTGTGGGAGTTGGCGAGCTGGTCAGGGCTTTCGGCGTCAAAGAGGAGAAAGTCGCCGTCGTATACGAGGGTATCGATGTCGAGGTATTCAGGAATACCGGTGAGGAGCGTGAAGAGCGTTCCATCCTTTTTGTTGGCAACACCGAGGATCACAAGAAGGGTTTACTCTATCTCTTTGAGGCCCTCACTCTCCTGCCGGATGATATCGAACTCACAATTGTAGACGAAGGGCCGCCGAAGCGCTTAACGGCTTATACGTTGATACAAAAGATGGGGCTTGAGCATCGGGTAACCTTCACCGGGAATATTGATCAGGAAGAGCTGGTTCACCTCTACAGCACGAAAACGGTGTTAGTGATGTCTTCACTCTACGAGGGATTCGGCTTGCCGGCAGCCGAGGCAATGGCCTGTGAGACGCCGGTTGTTTCAACAACGGCAGGTGCCCTTAAAGAGGTGGTTGGCAATGATGGGGCAGGTATTCTGGTGCCGGCAAGGGATTCGCGTGCTCTTCGGGATGCGCTCCTTACCGTCTTTAATGATAAGGATCTGCAGCGTAAAATGGGTGAAATAGGAAGAAAGAGAGCCGAGGAAAACTTCTCCTGGCCGGTTGCTGCAGAGAAGGTTCTCGCGGTGTATGAGGATGTAATCGGAGCGGAGGAGAGGACACTATGAAGATCTGTCTGCTCAGTTATCGGGGGAATCCGTACTGTGGTGGCCAAGGCATATACCTGATGTATCTCGCTCGTGAATTGGCAACGCTCGGGCATGAGGTTCATGTAATTGTGGGGCCTCCCTATCCCTTTGATGTTGATGGGGTTGTTCTGCATCATGTCAGCAATCATAACTATTTCAACATTCGTGAGAATTTTATCAAGCCGCATAAACCCTTTGCGACGTTCTCTCCATTGAACTTCTATGAATTCGTTGCGTCACGTATTGGTATTTTCCCCGAGATGGAAACCTTCTCCATCAGGGCGTATTACAAATTGAAGGAGCTGCTGAAAAACAACCGGTTTGATATCATTCATGATAATCAGTGTCTCGGATACGGCTTTCTCCTCATCAAGCATTTTAACATACCGGTTATTGCAACGCTTCATCACCCCCTGACGATTGACCGAAGCACCTGGTTCGAGTACCCATCCAATTTTGCGCTGCAGATGGCACGGGTGCTCTATTATCCGCTCATCATGCAACGCTTGATTTCCAATAAAATGGATCGAATCATTACCGTTTCGGAGGATTCAGCCCGCGAGATTAACAGGGCTTTTGGCATCCCTCTCGAGAAACAACGGGTGGTATACAATGGCATGGATGCGGATCTCTTCTATCCGATTCGCGGGGTGCAGAAAAAGAAGAACAGCCTGATCTTTGTTGGAAATGTGGAGGATCGGAAAAAGGGTATCTCATACCTCCTGCAGGCGCTCACCATGACGAGAAACAAAGTTCATCTCACCATTGTTGATGGCGGTGCTCCAAACCGAAAATTTGTTCCGCGCTGGATTGATAAGTTTAATATCAATGACCGCGTTACCTTTACCGGCAAGATCACCCTTGACAAGCTGGTGAAGCTCTATTCGCAGACGGAAATTTCGGTCTGCCCTTCCCTCTACGAGGGATTCGGATTTCCGGCAGCTGAAGCGATGGCATGTGAACTTCCTGTTATCGCTTCTACGGGAGGAGCACTTCCCGAGGTGGTTGGTGAGCATTTAAAGACATCCTACCTGGTTCCGCCGCGCAATCCCGGTGAACTGGCCAAGGGGATTGACTTTCTTATTGAGAATCCCGATATTCGCATAAAAATGGGAAAGGCCGCGCGCAGGCGCGTGCTGGAAGAATTCACCTGGCGGAATGCGGCGGAGAAGATGGTCGGGGTGTACGAGGAGGTCATTGATGCTAACTGTCGATTTTGATCGACTGGGAGTCGGGGCGAATGACCTGGTGCTCGATGCTGGCTGCGGTGAAGGGAGGCACTCGTTTGAGTGCTTCGCGCGAGGGGCACGGGTTTATAGCCTCGATATGGATATGGAGTCAGTGCGAAAAGCGCGGTATACGCTCGCCTATATGCTGCGGAGTAAACAGGCACCCGAAGACGGTGGTTATCTGACACATATTGGCGATACGCTGAATCTGCCCTTCCGAAATGAAACATTTGATCATGTCATCTGTTCTGAAGTTATGGAGCATGTTGACGATGATTATCGAGCCTGTGGAGAATTGACACGGGTTCTCAAGACGGGTGGTACCATTGCGATCACCATACCCACCACTATCAGTGAATGTATCTATGGCGCGATTACCTACGAATACTTTACCTCTCCGGGAGGGCATGTCAGGATATACTTTCCGAAAAAGATCTCACAGATAATGAGAGAAAACGGTTTGGATATATATGATATCGGATTCAAGCATTCCTTTCATACCCTGTACTGGATGATTCGCTGCGTTGTCGGTCTCCATCTTGATGCTCATCCCTTTACCCGGATGTATCACACCTTTCTCACCTACGCGATGAAATCGAAGCTGTTGGGCAGGATAGAGGATTTCTTTGATTACTTTTTTCCGAAGAGTCTGGTTCTGTATGCTATAAAGAGATGATGGCGTTTTATTGCCGAGCTCTTCACTGCACGCTTTCATATTGCATCTCTCGGAGGAACAAGCTGCGTGGATGTGCGTGAATTACAACAGGCGCTCGAAGAGTTCATCTTCGTCGGGCAGGCGCATGAACTCGGAATCTTTCAGGAGTTGCACAGGAAGATCGATACCGCTCCTGGTCTGTCAAAGCGGATGCGGTTTGATCAGAGATGCACCTGGGTGCTGCTGGAAGCGCTGGTTGAGATGCACTACCTGGTGAAGCGGGATGATACCTATGTGGTACCGGACGATGTGTATCAGCGTCTCGTTGAAAGAGGGGGTGCTTACTACGAGGGGGATTTCTGGCAATTTTTATACTACCTTCTGGATCCCTGGCGAACCCTTTCCCATGTATTGCAACACGGAACGCCGGATGAATCGAGCTATGAGAAGTTTTCCATTGAGGATTTTATCAGGGCGATGGATTCTCCCTGGAAGAAGAGGCTCACTCCTGAGATTGTTGATATTTGTTTGCGTTCAATTGATCGGGTCGAGCGTGTGATGGATGTTGGTGGCGCTCCGGGCACCATTGCTCGTGAGTTTGCGAATCGGGGGATTCAGGTCGTCATATACGATCTCCCTGAATCGGTTTCGGTCACCGCTGAAGAGCTCTCTTCTGTAGCGAATATTGATGTTCTCAGTGGGGATGCGACTGAGGAGCTGCCGGCAGGAGTGTACGATATCGTCTTTCTCGGCAATCTCTGTCACGGTCAGTCTCCTGAAGATAACGTGAAAATACTACAGCAGTCTCACAGCCGTCTTCGGGAGGGTGGGATAGTCGTAATTTTTGAAAATATCAGAGGGGAGAGTTATCTCGGAGCGCGGCTTGCCCTTCATATGATCACGCAGAGCCCCCGGGGGAATGTCTATACCCGGGAGGAGTATCGAGGGTGGCTTGACGAGGCAGGATTTTCCGGGATGGTGATTACCCCGCTCTCAGATAAATCTTGGCAGCTGATTATCGCCTCTCGGTGATGGTGCTCCTTCAGACAGTGGCAGTACACTCATGCCAGAGGGGTGCGATACACAAACGGGGACGCCTGAGATTTCAGATCACTATGGGCTGATGCACGCGCTCTATCTCACGTATCCTGCCGAATAATCTTCCGGAGAGTGTACTGGTCTAACGTATTGCTCGGCGAACGGTAGTTGCGGGGACATGTCTCTTCGAGGTCCGGTTGGATTACCGCTCTCCTTCTGCGGCAATGATACACGCTTCGCTGTCGTTTGCGGGATTATTCACCAGCGTTGAAATCTGATATGCGGCCATCTCATCTCCCGGATAGGGTGTTAGCAGAGGGAGAAGACGTTCTGGTGGTTGCTCATCGGGCGAAAGCCAGATAGCATATGCTTCCGGTTTCAGGATAACCGGCATGCGATTGTGAATCGGTTCAACAGCCGTGTTCGCGTTCGTGGTGATAATCGTCGAGGTGATAATTTCCTCTTTCGTTGTTTTATCGATCCACCTGCTCCAGAGTCCCGCAAAGGCAAAGGGATTTCTCGATTTCAGGTGAACGTACCACGGTATTTTCGGTCCGTTCTTCCGACTCTGCCATTCATAAAAGCCATCGGCAAATATAAGACAGCGCAATTTTCTCAGCGATGTCTTAAAAGAGGGCTTCTGATGGAGGGTTTCGGCTCGTGCGTTGATAAGTCGGTTGCCGATTGTCGGATCTTTTGCCCATGAGGGGATGAGCCCCCAGCGGGTATAGGTGAGTTCATGGCGATTGTCATTCAGGAGGGTCAATATCTGCTGTGTCGGTGCGATATTATACCGCGGTCCGAACTGAATGGTTCCCCGTAATCCCTCAACGAGCTTTCCTATATCGTCGAGTTGTGCTGTAAGCGTAAACCGTCCGCACATGGTTCTACCCCGTCCGTGCAATGGCATCGCCGTACTGGTTCACCTGCGATGAGCATCGTTCATACCGGTAATTTAAGCACTGCTCTCAAATGAGGGCCTCTCATATGTTCATATTCGTCTCGCTCGTCATTCGTGAATGGTGATATCTCATTCGAGCGATTATTCAATCAAGAGCAATCTCTTATTTCACTGTTTTACTATTGTATGTGCCTTCTGTCAAGATCCTTGCGAGAAGTGCTCTCCGCTACAATAAATATACCAGTAGTACGATTATAGATAAAAAAAGTATCATATAAAAAGCAGTACTACTATGGAAAGACTCAGTGAAAACAATAGTGTATGAGCGAGAGCCGTGCTGGATGGTCACGGGAAGAGATTCAGGTTCGTTATGCTTCATGAGAGCGGAGAGATTGTGATCATCGGCATTATGGGTGATGCTCTGTGCTTCAAGCAGCATCAAGCGAATAATCCGGCGGATAGCGGTGCCTTCTCCGAGCGCAGGTTACATCCTGAGGCTGGATAGCGTGATGATCCGCAGAGCTGAGAATATGTACTCCTTCGAAGCATGCCGGGAGTCTGGAATATGCCCGTGCTAAAGCAGTAAGCTGCAGCTAGTTACAGTCCTTCCCGTTCAGATAATCCTGAAAAGAAATCTTTTTTTTGTAGCATTCATTCCTCACATATCTCAGGAGGGGGAGGAAAGTATTTGTTTTAATGAATCCCGGAATGTTGGTTATGAATTTCCCGTTCTTGTCCATGAAAATGGTGGCAGGGAGTCCGTCGATACCGAGCAGGGTAGCAAACTCACTCGCTGAGAATCGTTGCCCCTGAAGAATGATGCTATCACTGGAGTCTAAATTCACCTTGACGGCGATATAGTACTTTTTCATCCTCTGAACCACCGTGCTGTTTGAAAAGGTTTCATCATCCATGACACTGCACCAGTGACAGGAATTGGAGAAGAAACTGATGACCATGGGTTTCTTCTGTTTCATCGCGAGTGTGATACCCGAATTAAAATCATACCACCTGATTCTCGGTTGAGAAGAGAGCTTTTCAGCAGGGAATATCACATACATGAGTAAAACAAGCATCAGTCCAGTCATTCGCTTCATCAGTATCTCCTCAATTATCCGCTCTTCTCATGAGTCTGTGCGGATTTAATCTCGTTTGCGAGCATCACATAATTCTTCGAGATGATGCTCCGATCTTTACCGGTTTTCATCTCCTTTGTGGCAAGTACCTTTAACACCTTGAGCATGGTTTCGTAGTCTGGATTATGATAATCCCCTCCGACGATAAAAAAGGACTCGGCAAGGTACTCTTCTGCGCTTTTTCGCTTACTGTCATCGGAATCCCCTCCAATGAGGATGCTGTTATCTATGAGACATTGTAGGATGGCATCACGTATTGCAATAGTTTTCTTGTTCTCCTTGTTCATTTGATTGCACCTGATTGTAATAAGTCAGTAGGGTAACAGGGCCGTCAGTATTTTATAAATTATTAAAAACCGTACTTCTGTCAAGCGCTTGGATTAATAGTATATCATTTTTTTTCATTCCACAGTTATTAGTATCCATTCCATTGTCCTGACACGGTACATGGAGGGAAAGGAAAAAAAGTTTGCCGATGCTGTTTTTTTTAGTCTCCTTTTATTCTTATGATACTATGGTATAGTATAGCGTGGCGAAGTATAATGAGTATCCCTCTTTTTCGGGGATCCGTCGTGTACATGACCATGCGATAGTACGGTATTATGATGGAAGGCGATTTTAAAAACTATTCCGCACCCTGTGGTATCTTCTGCGGCGCATGTCCGCAGCGTAAGGATATGTTTTCCTGTCGTGGATGCAGATTGGATTCCCGGCATGATAACTGTGATATATATGACTGCTGTGTGGTCATGGGGGGAATGAAGTTCTGTTATGAGTGTGAGTACTTTCCCTGTGAGCGGTTGTGGGAATTCGTCAATTTCAATCCCGGCAAGAGTTTTGCTCATTTTCGACATATAGCCATTGAGAATTTAAAGCGTATGAGTGAAGTCGGTTGTGAACAGTGGGCGCGGGAGATGCACGACAAAATGCTCATGGGCACCTATACCATACTGAGAAGAGACTCATCCGGAAGGCTCGACAATTCCCCCTGTGCCTGCGTGAAAAAGAAAGAGCAGAACCGGTAATCCCTCTTGCGAATCCCTATACATCTGTGGAATTGGAGGTGAAAGTTTTCCCTCCTGGCGGTGGAGTGAAAACTGATAAACACTTAAAATAGTCATTGCTATTATGATAATTCCGTGGGATCGTGGGCGGCTCATGACGGTCTCTGAACGTGCGAGAAGCCTGTTTTCGGGTAGTGCAATATCTTTTTCGGGAAACAGGCGTTCACTTTGATGCATGCAGGAATTTTTGAAAATGGCAGATGACACTCGCCTTGGCATTGTTATGGCAACCTATCTCGAAGCGAAGCCGTTCGTGAAGGGATGGGAACTCAGGAGAACTGAGAAAAGCCCCTTCCGTCTCTATAAGCGTGATCATATCGCGCTTATCCTCTCCGGAGTGGGGAAGGCCAATGCGGCAATGGCAACCGCTTATCTGATCTGGAAACACGGTGCTCGCTGTATCCTCAACGCAGGAGCGGCTGGTGCCATGGGGAAGATGGAGGTCGGTGATATCTTTCACATAAAACGGGTTATCGAATATGATCGCCCCGCGATACCCTTTGGCAGAAAGCGAGTAGTGATTCCTGCGCTGCTCCCCGGATTTGTTACGGCAACGCTTGCAACACAGGATCGGGCGGTTCTCGATGCGGATCGGAGGGGGCGGATGTCGCTCATTGCCGATCTGGCCGACATGGAGGGAGCTTCAGTGGTACAGGCCTGCAAACGCTTCGGTGCCCGATGCTATCTCTTCAAGGTCGTCACCGACACCGTTGAGGATTCCGAAATCGTCGATATCGTTATTAATATCAAACGGACGGGAAAGAAGCTCTTCGAGTTTATCGATGAGCGGGTATACCCCCTTTTGTCTGATACGGATGGAGAGGAAGCGGGAGCATGAAATTAATCGCTTATGGAAAAGTGCATCAGAATAAATGCAGATTCTGAAGCAATAATACCGACGTCTCCTCGTCTGGAGAACTATGAAAGCGGAGATGAGCAGGAAGCGAATTGCTGACTTTTTTAAAGCCGAATACGGCAGAATGGTCGGGTATGTCCGCAGGCTCATTGATGATGTTGCCGAGCGCGATGCCGAGGATGTGGTTCAGGATGTTATACTGAATGTGTTCGATCTCGTTGATGTGGAGATACTTGAAGACATTTCTGCATATGTTTACCGATCCCTTCGCAATAAGGTTGTCGATCTCCTGAGAAAGCGCAGAGGGATTGTGTCACTCGATGCTCCCCTCTCTGATGATCTTTCTCTTTATGATCTTCTCTCCGATGTTCGCTATGATGCGTCCTCGGAGGTTGAGAAGCGGGAGATTCGGCAGAGGATTTTCGATGCGATCGATAATCTGACCGATGAACAGCGGGCGATTGTTATCATGACAGAGCTTGAGGGCAGAACATTTCGCCAGATATCCGAGCGATGGGGAGTTCCCCTGGGTACCCTTCTGGCGAGAAAATCGAGGGCGATGAAGAAGTTGCGAGCTGCTCTCTCCGAACTCAGTTAACAGGTAAGGAGGTATTCCCATGACTCAATCAACAAAAAAGAGACCCCATTCGAAATGCAGTCATACTGTTACTGGAGCACTCGCGAGAGTTATCGGAGGCCTGTCGCTTCTTTTTCTCTTTGCGCTCCTCTTCGGGTTGATTGTGCAGCTGCTCTGGAACTGGTTGATGCCTGCACTCTTTGGTATCACTGCTATAACCTTCTGGCAGGCGGTTGCAATCGTGGTCCTGGCAAAGATACTCTTCGGTGGATTCGGATGGAAACACGGAGATCAGCGCTTTCCGCACAGCGGAAGATTGCCCTGGCATAGATCAGGAGCGACAGAAGGGTTACCGGAAGAAGCGCGGAAGAACGGTGCGCAGTACCGCAGGTTCTGGGATGAAGAGGGACGTGAAGCCTTTGGGGCTTACCTGGAGAGGAGCAAGAAGAATATCGATTCTCCATAGAAGAGCGGTAAACTCCCGCCGGCGGGAGTTTACCGGTCGAGGTGCATTACCCCTTTCTCCCGAGAGGGGTGATCTTTTTTTGTAGACAGGGTGTTCCCGCTGGGTATACTGTATATCATCTACTATTGCCAGTAAAAACAATTTGATGAGTATGCGAATTATATATTTTCTCCCCGCGATACTGTTCCTCTTTCTGATTGAGTCGTGCACCATCTGGAATGCAAAGGATTGGGGGCGGTTACGGGACAGGCAATTCTCCTTTCAGCAGTTCACCTATTATGAAAAGGGGGGTCAGCGAGAGCAGGCATGTGCCTTTATCAAACGCTTTCCTGTGGCACCGATATTGAAGGGCCTTGCCCGCCGCTATGCTCTTACCATTGACTGTTCTGAGTTCGAAAACTTCACCTCGTCAGGGGATTGCTCGCAGATAGCAGTCTTCGGCATTCTCTCGAATGAGGAATTTAGCTGGAAAAGTGAAGACCCGCAGCGGAACACGGTGGAGCTCGAATACCGGGTAGTACTCGATGCAGATCTCTCTTTTTCGGGGATTCGGTATAAGCTGATGCTTAAAACGGATAATGTGACTCGCGCCCTGTACATCGATTTCGTTTCGGATGAGAGAGCGGTTCTGAGGAGTATTTTTGCGAAGCTGGGATTTGCCCCTGATGACTGTGATCTGGCACAGAAAGATATGTCAGTGAAACGGCATTCAGAACCGTACGATGATCCCGGTGAGAGGGAGAGAGCGGAGAGAAGAATCAGAGAAAGCATCGATCGTCATATGCGTCGGCTCGCACCGGAACAGCGGAAGAAGTTTCGAGAGGAGCTTATAGATCACCTCAAGAAGGATAAGCGATAGATGGTTGTTGACAGCATGTTCTTAAGACCGGGATGTACGCCGGGCGGCAGGATGCGTATTCTGTAAAAACCCTTGACAAAAAGCGGCGTGATATGAAATATGATGAATCTTCAGGAGACTGGTAGCAATTCCGTGTTGTACTCACTGAGGACGCGTGCTATGCTTTATGGATTTTGAAAGAGGAAATATCGGCTATTTTTTAGCCTTCATGATTGTCGGCGGCATCCTGGGTTCAGCATTTGGCACCCTGATTGCAAAGATATTTCCTTCGCTCTCAATCATTAAAGCAAATTTAACTGCACCTCTGGGATTCAGCCTTGAGATTATAAGTTTCAGCATCAGGTTGAACATCGCCGCAATACTGGGTATTGTTGCCGGAATCATTGTTTTTAAGAGGGTATAAATTTCCGTAGTTGCGGAAAAGGTCGCACCTGCGACTATCACGTACACAGTGTTTCCCCGCGGGAAGAAAGTGGAACGCGTGTACAGAGAGCTAAATCGGCAGAGCCGATTGACGCCTTCCGTGTTGTGGTGTAATAAGTGGAACAGATGAATACTATCACATTCCCGTGAGGGTGCGTTCTGTGTTCGAATCTTCACTTCCCGTGCGGTTCTGCTGGAAAAATGTATCTTAATGAGCGATTCGAGAAAGCTGAATGGGTTTAAAAACGGATGAAATTTATTCAGTTTGCTTGATTATAAAAGAGGGGCAACTTCGTCTGATGATGCTTTTGAAGTTCCCTGAATATTTTCAATAGGTGAGGGGGTACCATAATTGTCAGTAGTATCAATGAAATCTCTCCTTGAATCAGGTGTTCATTTTGGGCATCAAACGAGAAGATGGAATCCCAAAATGGCACAGTTTATATTCACTTCACGTAATGGGATTCACATTATTGATCTGCAGAAGACCATGCAGCGCTTGAGAGTTGCCTATAACATGGTGAAGGAGATCGCCGAGAATGGTGGCAAGATCCTCTTTGTCGGTACGAAAAAGCAGGCACAGACTGCCGTGGTCGAGCACGCAACGAGATGTGGCATGTTCTATGTTGCTGAGCGATGGCTCGGAGGTCTTATGACCAACTTCGATACGGTGAGTAAATCCATACAGCGTTTGAAGGAACTTGAGAACATGCGGGAGACCAATCAGTGGGATGCCGAAACGAAGAAGGAGATTCTCGAGTTGAGCAGGGAGCTTGCGAAGAAAGAACGGGTTCTCGTCGGCATAAAAGAGATGACGAAACTTCCTGATGCCCTCTTCATTATCGATCCGAAGCGGGAGGCAATTGCTGTCAGGGAAGCGCGGAAACTCAGGATACCAATATTCGCTGTTGTCGATACCAATTGTAATCCCGATGAGATTGATTATCCTATACCTGGAAATGATGACGCTATTCGGGCGATAGCACTCTTTCTCGAGCTTATGGCAAATGCAGTTCTTGAAGGGCAATCAGCCGGGCAGGTTGAGGAGATCGAAGAGGAGGCGCTGGAAGAAGCAGCCGGTGGAGATGAACTGGAAGAGGAAGGAGCAGAAACCGTTGAAGCGGTTAAGGAAGAGGAGGGAGCAGTTGCTATATCTGCGCCTGACGGTGATGACAGTGAGGTGGAGACCGCTGCGGTGACCGGCACGGACACTGCGGAGATTTCCGAAAAAGAGAGTCAGGAAGCACAGACCGCCGATGAGACTCCTTCCGAGGATGCTGATGCTCCTGAAGACAAGAATAAATATGAAGAAGAGTATGGTGATATCGATGAGAAGGATACCTGGTGATACTTCATCAGGACACAGAAAGCGATTCTCATAATACTCAGTTGTTTCGTTGTGGGAGGCAGAGAAGGCGACGTACCGTTCGCTTTTGATACAATTTCTTTATGAGAGGTGAAAATTGGAAGTTTCAACTGAATTAATCAAGGAATTGAGAGAGAGAACACAAGCTGGGGTGCTCGATTGCAAGAAGGCGCTGGTTGAGTGCAAAGGGGATCTTGACAAGTCTGCTGAGCTCTTGAGAAAAAGGGGCCTCGCTGCAGCCAGCAAAAAATCGGGGAGAACGGCGTCCGAAGGGGTAATTGCATCATATATTCACAGTAACGCAAAAATAGGAGTTTTGCTGGAGCTCAACTGTGAAACCGATTTTGTTGCCAAGAACGAGGATTTCAGAGAGCTCTCCAAGGATATCTGTATGCAGATAGCAGCTTCAAATCCCCTGTATATCGATATTGATAATGTTCCTCAAGAGGAGATTGACAAGGAGAAGGAGATCTATCGGGAGCAGCTGAAAGATTCTGGCAAGCCGGATAATGTGATCGAAAAAATTATTGAGGGAAAACTGAAAAAATATTATGCTGAAGTATGTCTTCTTGAACAGCAGTATATAAAGGATTCATCCCTTACTGTTCAGGATCTCATAAAGAATAAAATTGCTACCTATGGCGAGAACATCACCGTGGGGCGATTTATCCGATACCAGATCGGCGAATAGCGATGAGCGAAACGGAAGGATCCCGGTTTAAGAGAATTCTGATTAAGATGAGCGGAGAAGCGCTCTCAGGCAATGATAAGTCAGGTATTAATCCGGCAGTGGTGAAGAGTATCGCCGAGGAGGTAAAGGAGGTCCACGATAGAGGCGTTGAGACAGCGCTCGTTGTCGGGGGAGGGAATATATTCCGGGGGTCCATCGGCGAGAAGCTCGGCATGGACAGAGGTACCGGTGACTATATGGGAATGCTCGCGACGGTAATAAATGCGCTGGCAATTCAGGATTCTCTCGAGAAAAGCGGTGTCCCGACAAGAGTAATGACTGCTCTCGAGATGAGCGCCGTTGCTGAGCCCTACATCCGGAGGAGAGCGGTGCGGCACCTCGAGAAGGGCAGAGTGGTTATTCTGTCAGGGGGAACCGGGAATCCCTATTTCACGACAGATACCGCTGCGAGCCTTCGTGCCGTTGAGATTGATGCAGATGTGTTGCTTAAGGCGACGAGAGTGGATGGTGTGTATGACGAGGATCCCGAGAAAAATGATAAAGCCAATAAAATCGACGACATCCGTTATATTGACGTGGTAAAACGGGAGCTCCGGATTATGGACCTGACGGCAATTACACTCTGCATGGATAACGGATTGCCGATTATTGTCTTTAATCTTTTCGAGAAAGATTCCATTCTAAAGATCATCTCCGGTGAACGCATCGGAACGATAATTCATTGATTGGGTTGAACAGTTGTCGCAGTGCCGTAGGCCATCGGTCTGCATATGAGGAAGGGGGTAGCATGGGTAGTATGGTCGAGGATATTGTCGAGGATGTCGAAGAGAGGATGCAGAAGAGTATTAAGAATCTCGAGAGAGAGTTTGCTCTGATACGAACCGGCCGAGCCAATCCCGCACTCTTTGAGGGAATCAGGGTTGACGTATATGACACGCAAATGCCCTTGAATCAGCTGGCCACGATATCCTGTCCCGAGCCGCGCCTGGTTGTCATACAGCCCTGGGATAGGAGCAATCTCGCCGATATAGAAAAGGCAATCCTGAAGTCAGATTTATCGTTGAATCCGAACAATGACGGCAATCTCATACGGATACCTATTCCTGACCTGACTGAAGAGCGGCGAAAGGAGTATGTAAAACTTGCAAAGCAGAAGGCTGAAGAGTGCAGGATCGCTATCAGGAATGTCCGTCGGGATGGGAATGATATGGTAAAGGATCTGGAAAAGGAGAAGGAGATATCGGAGGATGAATCCAAAACGGTAATTGCTCAGATCCAGAAGATAACGGATGCGCATATCGATGAGGTACAGAAGCTCACCGACAATAAGGAAAGGGAGATACTCAGCATTTAAGGGGCGCTCTTCTGGCGGGGATGAACGACGGGTAGTATCTCAAGGTGTCTCGGCAGCAATGGCAATGAAGGACTATAAGCGTTTAATTGACCCGAAAAAAATTCCGGACCATGTGGCGATTATCATGGATGGAAACGGACGATGGGCGAAAAGCAGATCCCTGCCGCGAATAGAGGGACATCGCATGGGGTCCGAGGTCATTGAACCGCTCATGGATGCTGCGCTCTCCCTCGGAATTAAGGTTATCTCTCTTTATGCCTTCTCCACGGAAAACTGGGCACGACCCCGAGCCGAGATACAGGGGCTGTGGAATCTCATGGAGTCGTTTTTCACATCGAAGATTGAGAAGATAAAAGAACGAGGCATACGAATCAAACATTCGGGGAGCTTGAAGGACCTGCCGGCGTCATCACAACGAAACGTAACCAATGCTATTGAAGAGACGAAACACAACAAAAAGATTGTTTTGAACTTCTGTCTGAACTACGGTGGCCGTCAGGAGATTGTTCATGCAGTAAACCGCTGGCTCGAGAAGAGGCGTTCGAGCGAAAAGGTCACGCTCAAAAAGCTGAGCGCACATCTCTATACTGCTGACTTGCCGGACGTCGATCTGTTGATACGTACAAGCGGTGAATACAGGATTAGCAATTTCCTGCTCTGGCAATCAGCCTATGCAGAGTTCATTTTTCTCAAGGTGTTGTGGCCCGATTTTAAACCGTATCATCTCTATAAGTCGGTCTATGAGTATCAGCAAAGAGAAAGGAGATTCGGAAGTATATGAGAGACAGGACAAGAGAGACGCTCGTGAGGATACTAACCGCTGTCATCGCCCTGCCTGTATACCTTTTCTTATTGTATACCGATGCAGTATACTCAATTCCGGTGCTTATTGTTTCGCTGATTGTAAGCATCATCTGTCTCTACGAATATTATCAGATTTCTGATCGTGGCGATGAGGGGCGACCGTTGATCGGTTTCGGGATTGCCTGTGGTATTCTCGTGAATATCGTTATGTATATGTATGCCTTCGGAAAGGTTTATGGATATCATCGATATATCATGCCATTTGATGCGAGAGTAATCTTTGCGCTCATCGCCCTCTTTATCGCGGTGATTGTATTTGTGCAGCTTTTCACCCGGCCCTTGCGTGGTGGTATTTATTCTCTTGCGGTGACGGTCTTCGGAATTATTTATATCGTTTTTGCTTTTTCGCATATTATTTTAATGAAAGCGTTGAAAGACGGTTTTTACTATATTCTGTTACTGAATATTGTGGTCATGCTCAATGATGTTGGAGCTTATTTCGGCGGTGTATTTTTCGGGAAACACAAGAGCGGCTTTCCTGCATCACCCAATAAATCCTGGGAAGGGTATTTCTCAGGAATGCTCTTCAGCATACTCTCCATGATCATTACCTCTCAGGTATATCATGCCTTCTTCGGAAAGGATCTCTTCACCATGATAGAAGCTGCGGTTCTCGGTATCGTCCTCAGCATTCTCGGTCACGCGGGTGATCTCGTTGAGTCAGCTATCAAGCGTGATGGTTCTATCAAAGATTCTGGCTCGATTATTCCCGGTCACGGAGGCATGTGGGATGTTTTCGACGCACTGATACTCGCCTTCCCGATATTTTACTATTATCTGGTGATGAAGGGTGTACAGTAAAAATGTCCCGTCATGCGAAACGGATATCCTGCGGCACGGCATTGAAACAATGTTCGGTGATGAGAACGGGTTTTTAAACGTATATCAATACTTTATCTAATACAGTCAGCAGGTGATGTCCATTTTCACGACAGTTCTCGGTTCAACCGGATCTATTGGCATTACAACACTCAAGGTGTTGCGCATGCTGAAGGGGGAATTTCGCGTTTATGGATTATCCTGCCGGAGGAATCTGGCGCTCCTGGAGAAACAGATTGAGGAGTTCTCTCCCCGGGCTGTTGCTGTTGAATCGCGCGAGGCCGTTCGGTCGGAACACTTCGAAGATCTTAAAAAGCGATTTTCCCGCATCGAGTTTCTCGTCGGCGAGCAGGGCATCGAAGAGCTCGCCGGCCGCCAGGTTGATATTCTTGTCTCCGCTATTGTTGGAGCAGCTGGATTGAAGCCCACTGTTGCTGCGGTGCCACATGTGCGAAGAATTGCCCTGGCGAATAAGGAGACGCTGGTCATGGCGGGGTCTGCCTTCATCGAACGGGTGCGTGAGCACCATGTCGAGCTCATGCCGGTGGATAGCGAACATAGCGCGCTCTTTTCACTTATCGGGAATATCAATCGGGCAGATATCGCCAGGTTAATCCTTACGGCATCGGGAGGGAGCCTGCGAGACAGGTCGGTTGAGGAGCTTGCTGCAGTCACGCCGGAGGAAGCACTGGCACATCCGAACTGGGAGATGGGGGATAAAATAACCATTGACTCGGCCACCATGATGAACAAGGGATTCGAAGTTATAGAAGCGCATCATCTCTTTGGAATTGACTACGACCGGATCGATGTTATCATACACCCTGAGAGCATTGTCCATTCGATGGTGGAGACACGGGATGGAGCACTCTTTGCCCATATGGGTGTTACCGATATGGCGCATCCGATCCTCTACGCGCTCCTCTATCCTGAACGGCGGGTGAATCCCTTCGGAAGGCTTGAGCTTGAGAAGGTGCGGCAACTGCAGTTTGTTCCTTTCGACGATCACAGGTATCCGGCACTTCAGCTCTGTATCGATGCCGGCAAGGCGGGGGGTACCATGCCGACAGTGTTGAACGCTGCGAACGAGATAGCTGTTGATGCCTTTCTCGAGAAGCGGCTCGTATTCACCGATATCGTAAAAGTGGTTGAAAAAACCACCTCGGTTCATGAGAAAGTTGTTAATCCGGATCTGACGGCTATATTGAATGCAGATAGCTGGGCCCGGGAAAAAGCACAAAAAGTAATAAGGGGTTTATAATGGTTACGGTCACATATATTCTCGCAACAGTGGTGCTCCTGGGGCTCTGCATATTCGTCCATGAGCTCGGGCATCTCCTCGGTGGAAAGATGGTCGGCATCAAAGCTGAAGTTTTTTCAATAGGGTATGGCAAGGGCATTCTCAAGAAAAAAATCGGAGACACCACCTATCAGATAACTCTTATCCCTTTCGGGGGATATTGTAAATTCTACGGAGAGGACCCTTCAGAAGAGAGGAAAGGGGAATCGCATGAATTTCTTTCCGCTCCTCCGTTGAAGCGTATCGTCGTCGTTGCCATGGGACCCCTCTTTAACCTCTTCTTCGGTATTCTGCTCTTCTTTATGATGAACCTGATTGGCTATTCGGTAGAGACCAACAAGGTGTTCATCCCCGACTTCTTCAAATCGGGTGAATATGTTTCACCGGCATATCAAGCGGGAATCCGAACGGGAGATCAAATTGTTCGGATTGATGACGAGCGTATTGAGAGCTTCTCCGACATTCAGACAGGTATCATCTTCTCCGGGGGGGAGACACTGAGTATTACCGTTCGCCGGGGTGATAGTGAGAAGACTGTTGAAGTGACGCCGGAAAAATATACCGATACCGGATACTACACCATCGGTGTGATGCCCTACGGCGAGCGGATTCTGGTTATCGGGACACTCAAGGGTGATGTTGCTGCGAAGGGAGGAGTCGAGCAGTTCGATGAGATAAAAGCGGTGGATGGACGTATTATCACCACACCGGCAGAATTTACCGACTACATACGAAAACGGGGGGGCTCGGAGATCGCACTGACCATAGTGAGGAGGGGAGAGGAGATTGTTCGGAAGGTTACCCCCCGATTCAGAGAAGAGATCGAGATAGAGCATTTTGAGGATGGACGATTCAGAGGTGAGAAATTCGATATACGAATCAACAACCCTGATACGATTACCTTGATGAAGAATGCAATCGGCAAAGGGAAGGTCAGGGTTAACAATCGGATTGTTACATCCTATGCGGACTTTATTCGCGTGATACGTGAGCATCGGAATCAAACCATTAAACTGGAAAATTCCGCAGGTACCTTTTATGGCACCGTTGCCTACCGGCGGTATGGGTTTATTGGCGTAGAAACAGCGATTGCACCTGAGATGGTTTTTCTCCGGAGTGGATTGATCAATGGATTTGCACGAGCGATTGTCGAACCCTTTGAGTTTATTCTCGTCAACCTGCGGGGGCTCGGGATGCTGATCTCCGGTGAGCTCGATGTGCGGCAGAATCTCTCAGGTCCGATCAGGATTGCAAAGATAGCCGGCGACACCGCTCATTATCGGGGAGTTTCAGCTTTCATTGTTCTCATGGCGAAGATCTCCATTATCCTGATGGTGATGAATCTCCTTCCCATTCCGGTGGTTGATGGCAGCTTTATTCTGTTTTTTCTCTTTGAAGCGATCAAGGGTTCTCCCATCAATCAGAAGGTAATGGAGAAAATACAGTTCGTCGGCATTATTCTCCTGATTATGCTCGGCATCTTCGTTATCTTTAATGACCTGTCCTTCTTTCCCTTTTTCCGAAATCTCTTCAACTGAGGGGAGGGATTGCCAGTATCACTCAACCGGAATATCGCTGGCACAGGTCCGGTTTCTCCCACCCCTCTTGGCGTCATAGAGGGCTTTGTCTGCCATCGCGATGAGATATGCCGGGGATGATTCACGATTGGGAATGAGAGAGGCATATCCCAGGCTGATGGTTATATTCTCGGAAACGGCGGAGCTCTCATGCGGGATGTTGAGATCTTCAACATTCCTGCGGAGCTTTTCCGAGATCATTGCTGCATCCTCTCTGCCGGTATCGGGGAGAATTATCGCGAACTCCTCACCGCCATAGCGAGCGGTGATGTCGCCAGCACGCTTGACGGTACTGTTCAATGTGCTGGCCACTCTCCTGAGACAGGTGTCTCCTGCCTGATGGCCGTACGTGTCGTTATAGTTTTTAAAGAAGTCGATATCGATCATTATCAGCGACATGCTGGTGCTGTTACGCGAGGCTCTATTCCATTCGATGGCGAGCAGGGAATCGAAATAGCGGCGATTTGAGATACCGGTCACCGCGTCTATATTGACACTGGCAAGCTTGAGGTGTAAACGTATTCGTGCAAGCAGCTCATATTTTGAGAAGGGTTTGACGAGATAGTCGTTCGCACCAACGCGAAAGCCTTCGATGAGATCGGTGACCTGATCTCGCTCGGTGAGGAGAACAATCGGCAGCTCCGAAGCGGGGTAGACGTGGCGGATCCTTCTGCACACTTCAAATCCGGAAAGGTGGGGCATCATAATATCGAGCAGTATCAGATCGGGGGTACTGCCGCTCTCGATCATGGAAACCGCCTCAGTGCCGCTCTGTGATTTCAGAACTGCATATTTTTGAACAACCAGCGTGTTAGACAGGAATTGGAGGGTGACCGGATCATCATCAACCACCATGATGGTATATGTTTCACCTGCTGATCTCGCCTCGTAGCGGCTCAGCGACGTGAAATCCCGAATTTCCTGTTGATCTCCCTTGAGGAGATCCTGCTTTACACGTGCTCGGTGCTCTCCTCTTTCAGGAGTCTCGGTGTGAATCGTATCATGGGAAAGTGGCAGTGTGAAGGAGAAGCGGGATCCTTTCCCGACTTCTGATTCGACTGTTATCCTCCCTCCGAGAAGCTCTACAAGCTGTTTAGTGATGGTCAGCCCGATTCCGGTCTCGCTGTAAATACGCAGGGGTGGGCTTTCAGATTCTTCGAAGGCGTCGAAGATGCTGTTCATCCGGTGTCGAGGGATACCGTTTCCGGTATCCGCTACCGAAATCTCAAGGGAGTCGGGAGGAACACCTGTAAGAACCGCTGCTGATATTTCTACCCTTCCTGATTCGGTGAAGGTTATCGCATTGCCGATGAGATTGAACAGAATCTGCTGGAGCCGGCGTTCATCAGCGATGACGAGAGGAGTGTCGATCGGGATGCGATTGTCTATCTCTAAATCTTTGTCTCCGACGAGGGGTTGTGAAAGCTCGATAATAACATCGGTAACCGATTTTATGTCCATTGATTTGAGATTAAGTTCGATATCCCGATTCTTGATTTTTGAGAAATCGAGAATATTATTCACGAAGTGGGAGAGCCGCTTGGCGCTGGCTACCATGAGGTGAAGATCACGCGTGACCTTGCGCGGGAGTGTGCCGGAAACGCCCTCCACCAGCGATTCGGCGATTCCGATGAGATTGTTCAGGGGAACGCGTATCTGCTGGGAGATTGTTGTCAGGAACTCGTCCTGGAGCTTGTTCTGTGATCTGATTTGTACGCTCATTTCCTCGACCGCCGTGAGAGCTGTTGAAAAGGTAGAGGAGAGAGCACAAGTGTGCGAAAGCGTGAATGCCAACAGGCCGAACGAGGTATACATGCCGGTGTGAATGATGCCAATATTCACCAGGATATCATTGAGGGCTGTTATACCGAGGAGGGAGAATCCTATAAGGAGGATACCAGCGCCTCCCTGTTGATGCCTGTATGCTTGAGATAAAACGAAGATGCCGTAGAATATTGAAATTATTGCGATGATCAGAGATATGATAAGCAGTTGGCTGAACCAGAGGACCGGTGTGAAAAGCACAACAATACTGATAACGACTCCATATATCTGAAGAAATCGGACCACCGTTTTCGAGATCTCACGGGGATAGCGTTCAAGGAAAAAGAGGGGGAAAAAGATCAAGAGCAGATAGAGGATAAGGTGCTGTATCTTTAACTGCCATCCATAGGGGAAGCCGGGAACGAGCTTTAGAAAGAGTACCTCACTGGTGAGTGTGATGCTCAGCGCAGCGAGAAGGCAGATGATTCCGAAGGTGCGAATGAAAAGTTCCTTCCTTCTCGGAATAAAGAGGAGGAGATGAAATATGCCCAGCATGAAGAGAGCACTGAAAAAAAACAGATCGAAGGCGATATGTCTTTCTCGATAATTCATTATCTGCTCTCTGGTGCCGAGCATGAGAGGCGAAAGCACACCCCCCCTGTTATGATGATAATTTGATACCTGCAGGATAATCTCTATGCGATCCTCATCGGGCTGAAAATAAGCTGATTGAGGCTGTGCCCTGGGCGTCATGTCTCCCCGGTATTTGCCGATTGTTCCGCAGTTGAGGAGGGGTGTGCCATTTACAAAGATTTTATATGCACTTCCGATGATCGGGATACGAATGCCGAGTTGCTGCTTTTTAACATCGGGTGCCTCTACAGTCAATCTGAATGTCGCGTATCCGTATACGGAGAGAGATCTCCCGTTGATCCTGTAGCCATTCCAGGCGCGCGGGAGATCGATGAGGCTGCTCTTTGATGGATTAAGGACTTGAAAGTCCTCCGGATCGAGAAACATTTCCCAGTACAATTCCCACTCGCCATTCAGAGTGAGAGGACCGTTCAGAAGAATATCGCGCTGAGATAAGTTGAGGATGCCGTTCCGTGCAATCGGAGAGCGGTAACAGGTATCACACGATGTCCAGGAACATACAAGTGCGATCAGGATCAGTCCTATGTGAAAATCGATCTTGAACATTGTTCTCAATCGTAATGATTACCTTGTGCTGCCGATGTGAAAATCGCAACCCGACAGTATACAGAATGTGAGGAATAGCAAAGATGCTTCGCAATTCCGCGACTTTAAAACACAGAGATAACACAACAACACCGTGACAGAACATAGAGAGGATTCAGTAAGGGCGACTGCTCACTATCTATGTATTGCAAGTATCTGTCTTCGGTCGAAAGCCCTTTTCGCTCCTTCACCTGCTCTGTATGTAGCTCTCTTCTCTATCTATAAACGTGTATTCGATTGTAAAATTGTTACGAGTATTTACTCATGCTGGCTTCTGCTGCATATTAGAGAGGGGGGATATTTTTACAAGTATTTTAACATTTTATTTATGCTATTATTCCCGCTCGTTTTTTTGTTGTTTATTTCACACGGAATATGAAGGTGTATTCCGTATTTCCGGAAAAGACCGGTTGCGGTACGAGTCGGAAAAGAGGGCTGAGCAGATATCAAAATGCTTGAACAGTGTGTGGGGATATGGTATCTTCTTGACATTCCTCTTGTGAGGATTCTTGGTATCGCCATACAAAATTTTAACGGTTTATGAGATGATCAAACGGAGAGAAACGAAACCGGTCAGGGTGCGCAATCTGATGATTGGAGGGAGCGCTCCTGTGTCAATACAGTCAATGACAAGTGTTCCGCTTGAAGATGTTGATGGAACACTCAATCAGATAGAGCGCCTTGTGGGGGAGGGTGCAGAACTGGTCAGGGTTGCGGTGAGAACGGAGAAGTCGATTCCCTTTCTCAGGGAAATTCGTTCCGCTGTTGATATCCCTCTCTGTGCTGATGTGCACTTCAATTATCGTATTGCTCTCGCTGCAATTCTTCTGGGTATTGACAAGATACGTATTAATCCCGGAACGCTCGGGAATCCTGAAGAGGTCATGGAGGTTGTGCGGGCGGCACGGGATCACGGGGTTCCCATCAGGATTGGTGTCAACAGCGGTTCAGTTGATCTGAAAAAATACGGTGCAGTTACTCCGGAAACGCTCGTTCAATCGGCGATGGACCATATTCGAATTCTTGAGGAGAATGACTTTCGGGAGATGGTCATATCGATAAAATCCTCCGATGTTTTTCAAACGATTGAAGCGAATAGATTATTTGCTCGTTCAAGCAATTACCCCCTGCATATCGGATTGACCGAAGCGGGTTTCGGGATGAACTGCGTGATACAGAGCTCCGTTGTTGTCGGGCACCTGCTCATTGAAGGGATCGGCGATACCGTTCGGATTTCTATGACCGGTGATCCCGTCGAGGAGGTTCGCGTTGCGCGGTTTCTGCTTGAATCCATCGGTTTGAGAACATCTGCATACCGGATCATCTCCTGTCCAACCTGCGGAAGAACCGATCCCGCATTGGACATACTTGCCCTCGCTCAGGAAGTGGATTCGGAGATGATCAGATTCATCGAGCAGCTGCAAGCACTCGGCAGGACGATGACTATCGCCGTCATGGGTTGTGAGGTGAATGGCCCCGGGGAAGCCGCTCATGCCGATCTCGGCCTCGCGGGGGCGAGAGAAGGGAAGCTCCTGCTCTTTGCACGGGGAAAGAAGCTGAGAAGGGTCAGTGCCGGGGAGGCGGTTACGGCTCTTATGAATGAGGCGCAGAAAATAATCGATAGCTGGAAACGAGACCGATGAATGATGCCGTGAAAGCAGGGAGAGACTCCTTCCTTCGGATAGAGGAGGGGGTCTATAACATCGGTGTGTCCGAGCCCGCTATTCGCGATGCGATGAGTCGAATAACCGATCGTGCAATAATCGCTGACTATCTCTATCATTCATTTCCTGTGCATTCTGTTTCGCTTGCGGGCGTATCTATTGGGAAGAGGCTCGTGACCCTTGAGGAATTTGAGAGATTCGTTGCTGCTACCGGTTATCGCACTGAAGCCGAACGTGAAGGGTGGGGCTGGATATGGGATAACGCCTGGGTGAAGCGTGATAATGTCAGCTGGCGAAAGCCCTTCGGGGACGCCGTCGATACGGAGTACGGGGAGTATAAGGGGATAGTTCCGGTACTGCAGGTAACCTGGAACGACTGTGTCGCCTACTGTGCCTGGGTTTCTTCCCTTTCGTCGATGCGAGCGAGACTCCCGACCGAGTTTGAATGGGAGGTCTTTGCCGGCAAGTGCGGAGTGGAGAGCCTGAAAACCTTCGAGGAGGGGGTACAGAAGCCGGGCAGCTCTCTCGAATATATGCACCGGATGCTTGAGCTCCTCAGGGTGAATGGAGCAGTGTTGCCGGGTATTGTGTGGGAGTGGTGTGATGACTGGTTTGACCGGTACCCTGGCGGTGTTCACAACGATGAGTTTGGCTCAGTGTATAAGGTTCTTCGGGGAGGCTCACTGCTGAGTCATCCCGCACAGCGGACAAGGGAGTACCGTTTTCGGAGATGTCCCACCGCGCGGAGCGCTTACTACGGGTTTCGCCTGGTTATTGAATAGCACTATTCTCGCACACCGGTCCCGATGGTTTCAAGCATGAATTTTCGGAACTCGCTGTAATCTATCTTCATCGATTCCATGAGTCCGAGCTTCTTGTACTGCAGCATTCCCTCGCCGACCGCGGCGAAGAGGAATGAGAGCAGCTTCGGATCGATATTTCTGAAATAGCCTTCCTCAATGCATGAGTTGATGAGCTCACAGGTGATGTCGGTGAGTTCGTTCATACGGTGGGCAATCTCGCTTCTCGTTGCGTTCTTTTCGGAATCGTATGCCGCTTTAAATTCCATCAGAATATTGTAGTAATCCCGATGCTCATAGAAGAATTCAATATAGGAATCGAATATCGATACGAGCTTCTGAAGGGGATTCTCCTTCCCATTCATGGCTGTCCTGAACTTGTTTACCAGAATGTCAATTGCTTCAAAGCAGATTGTCTTGTAAATGTCCTTTTTGTTGTGAAAGTGAAAGTATATTGCGCCGGTGGTGAGCCGCGCCCTGGAGGCAATCGCACGTATCGAGATCCCGTTATAGCCGTATTTGAGGAAGAGCTTGCGAGCGGTTTGCAGTATCTTTTCTCTATTATTCTTTCGCATATTTACATCGCGTACAGGTTTTCGAAAAACATAACGCCGTTATGTTGGATGTCAAGTAAAATTAGTGCTTTCGGGCAGAGCGATGTATAAAAAAATATTGACAATCGGCCAGAGGTACCCGTGATAATCTGAGTACGTTCAGAAGTGGACGTATCATAATAACGGCTCCCATAAGAGGAGCGGTCGGGTGACAAGCTGCCGAGAGAGGCATTTGACTTCCATGGAGAGGGAGCACCGAACAGAACGCAGAATAGATTCGCTTCCCTGCTCGCAGGAGATAGTTGATGTAGCCGATGGTGTTATTGAACGATGGCATCGTCATGAGCGTGCTATTTTCTCGATTGATGATGCGATGAGGCTGCTGCTCACCCGTAGCGATGATCATCTCCTTCAGCTTATTGAACAACTCGCTGTTGTGAATACGACGCAATGGCATGAAGAAGATAAAGCGCGGGATGTCGATGCCACCGATACCGGTATAGCGACAATCAAGCGGGTTATTGACCGGCTGAACGCCAGGCGGGTAGCGACCGTCGAGGAGATCGATGAGGGATTCGTTCGTCACCTGCCACTGAACGAGGGCGCTCCGCTGAACACCGAAACGCCGGGAAGCGTTGTTGACCGCCTCACCATTCTCTGCCTCAAGCACTTTCACATGTCCCTTGAGGCGAGCAGAGAAGATGCTCCTGAAGAGCACCGACAGCGGTGCGCCGGCACGGTTGCGCTGATTGAGAAGCAGAAGAGCGATCTTATGAGCGCCTATGATACATTCATCGAGGACGTTGGCGCAGGGAATCGGCGTTTTGCCCGATACCGACAGTTCAAGATGTACAATGATCCTGATCTCAATCCCGTACTCTATCGGAAAAAAGGTGATCACCGGGAAGAATAATGAAAAGAGGAATTATCACAGTACTGACGGCACTGGTGTAAAGATACTCATCATTCAGTTTCGTCCTGCCGGTGATGTACTCCTGCTGACTCCTGTTGTTGAGCTGCTGAAGGAAGCAGTTCCGGATGCCGAAATACACTTTCTGGTGAATGAGAAGGAGTCACAGCTCATCGAGCATTTTCCGCTCATCGATACAATCATTCCAGTCAGAAAGATTCCCCGAAGGGGTCTCAATTTCTTGAGATATATTGCAGCGACCATGCAATTGATGCTGAGAGTGCGGAGAGCGCGATTTGATATTGTCATCGATTTCATCGGTAATCCCCGGTCTGCACAGATAACATTCCTCAGTAGAGCGAAAATGCGAGTCGGGAGAAGGGTCGGTTTGCGGAGCCTGGCGTATAATCGAAGGGTGCCCCGGCCGCCGGAGCAGATGAATACGGTCTTGAAACGCATCAATCATCTCGCACCTCTGGGAATCGAATCTGCATATCGGCCGCCCCGGCTGTATCTCTCCGAACACGATAAAAAGTTCGCGAAGGGCTATGTCAGTTCTCTGGATACAGATGATTCAAGACCTCTTGTCTTTCTCGCGCCGAACAGCCCCCGGCCGGCACGGCGCTGGAAGGCGGAATCGTTCATGGCGGTGGGGAAACAGCTTGTCCAAGAATACGGCGCGAAGGTGCTCCTCGCCTGGGGGCCGGGAGAGGAGGAGTACACGAAGCGGATTCGCGACGGCATCGGCGGTGATGCCGAGATGATACCGCTGACGAATCTCACCGGGATGGCCGCGATAATCTCACATGCCGATCTCATGATCACCAACTGCAGCGGAACCAAACATATTGCCAATGCCCTCGGCGTGCGGACCATTACGATATACGGCCCGACCAGTCCCCTGGTATGGAATGATCCCGATTGGGAGAGAAATCCGGTGCTCGTTGCGGATATTCCCTGTATACGGTGTGAGCGGCGGGTCTGCCCCCTTGACGTTCACCGCTGCATGGAGGCGGTGACTCCGGACATGGTCATGCATGAGGTCGGGAAACTGCTCGGCGCTTCGCGCTGATGCGGAATCACCATGCAGCGGATGAGGCAAAAGGGGCTTGACTGCTGCAGGTATATCATACTACAATCGGGCGATGAGCTGATTGGAGAGCGTGAATCGCGCCCATGCGTTTGCACTTCACTCGGCTCTTCGGTTCAGCACACCTCCGGAAACCATATGACGTCCGGTTGAGGCAGGCTGTGATGAACTACAAGACGACAGGAGGGTACAATGCAAAAAGTAAGGCTGTTCGTTGTAGCGATGCTGACGGTGTGTATGGCATCTGTTGTTTACGCTGAGAAGAAGACTTTTACCATTATACATACGAATGATCTGCACTCCCATTTATTGGGATTCTCTCCGAATATCGACTATACCCCTTTCAGGATCAATGACGATAAAACCGTTGGCGGGTGGGCGCGGATCCAGACAGTGTTCCGGGATATTCGGAAGGAGCGGGACAACCCGGTCCTGACGCTCGATGCCGGTGATTTCACCATGGGTTCTCTCTTCCATATGATAACCCGCGAGGAAGCGGTCGAGCTGAAGCTGATGAGAGCAATGAAATTCGACGTAACGTGTCTCGGAAATCACGAGTTCGATCTCATGCCGCCGGGGCTTGCAAGAATACTCAATGCCGCCTATAAGAACGGGGAATTGCCGCAGATCGTCCTCGCCAATGCCCGCTTTGACGCCGAGAAGGATAAGGACGATACCCTCGAAGCGGTTTTCAAGCGTGGCATTGTCAAGCCCTATACGATACTCGAGCGCGATGGCGTCCGCTTCGGGATTTACGGCGTTCTGGGCAAGGAAGCCGCCGAGGATGCACCCTTCGCCTCACCGATGAAGTTCGATGATATTGTCGAAACGTCGAAGAAGATGGTGAAGCTCCTCAGGGAGAAGGAGAAGGTTGATATGGTCATCTGCCTCTCGCACAGCGGACTTTGGGATGATAAATCCAAATCCGAAGACGAGATCATGGCGAAGGAGGTCGATGGCATCGATATCATCATCAGCGGCCACACCCATACGAAGGTCATGGAGCCGATTGTGGTCAATGACACCATCATCGTGCAGGCATGGGAGTACGGAAAGCATGTCGGCGTTCTGGATTTCACCATTGAGAAGGGGAACATCGAGATCAAGAAATACCGTATCGTTGAAATCGATGATACCATCAAGGGGGATGCGAAGATCAACAACATGATACTGGCAGCAATAGACACCATCAATGAGACGGTGTTGAACGCCTACAATCTGAGCTTCAAGCAGGTTATCGCGAAGACCAGGTTCGATATGAGAATAGAGGAGGATGAATGCAACCTGGGGAATATGATAGCCGATTCCATGCGCTGGTACGTCAACCGGTACGATTACGATGAGAAGGATCCGGTCACGAAGGTTGTCATCGCCATTGAGTCGCGTGGCTTGATACGGGACGATCTCCTCAAGGGGAAAACCGGAGATGTCGCCGTCTGTGATCTCTTCAGGACTTTACCTCTCGGTATCGGCATGGATGACACGATGTGCTATCCCATCGTGACCATGTACGTTTACGGCCAGGAGATAAAGAAAGCGCTTGAGATCCTCACGAGCGTCTACCCGCTCAAAGGCTCCAGCTATTTTATACAGCTATCCGGTTTAAAGTTCACCTATAACCCGAACCGGATGATATTCGACCGGGTCACCGAGATCTGGCTGGGCGATGAGGAGAGCGGCTACGAGCTGCTCGACTACTCCGATTCCAACAAGCAGCTCTACCGCATTGCCGCGAACATCTACAACTCGACATTCCTGAAGGTGATCGGCAGCTTCACCATGAATATCCTGGACATCGTGCCGAAAGACCGGCAGGGGAATCCCATCAAGGATCTCAAAGAGGTCAGGGTCGATATGGATAAGGATACGCCCGGCATACAGGAGCTCAAGGAGTGGATCGGCCTCATGGAATACGTGCAGAGCTTCGAGGATATCGACGGCGATGGCCTCCCTGATATACCGGACAAATACAAGGGGAAGCTCGGGAGAATCGTGAAACAGGCGAGCTGGAATCCGGTATCCCTCCTCTCGCGAGGAACCTGTCTCACCTGGATCGGCTTCGCGATATTTCTGGTGGTGCTGGGAATCGTCGCGATGATAGCTCGTTTCGTGATACGGCGCTTCGTCAGAGCCTGAATCGAAAGGGTTTGACTTCTATATTGTGAATGGCGAAAGAAGCCGCCTCGTTTGAGGCGGCTTCTTTTTCGGACTGAGCTTACAATATTTTCTTAACAATAAGCGAAAAGAGTCTACAGTGTAAAGTGACCGTTCTTCGGAGGTTTTTGAAAAGAAAGTTATCTTAATAAGCGTCTATTTTTGGTCTGGGAATATATCTTGACAGCGATAAATTTTTGGTTAATTTCTTTTTTGGTTAAAGCAATGTCAAAAAAAAAGATAAAAGCCGTCGGAACCATCAAATTAAAAGAGCTCAATTTTATCAGAGACAGCCTGGCTAAATACAAGATGATGGTAAATTCTTCAAAGGATTACATTACCCTCATTGACAAAAATTATACGTATCAGGCTGCAAATGATGCATATCTGAAGGCACGGAATTATAAAAGAGAAGAGGTGGTTGGGAATACGGTAGCTCATGTCTGGGGACAGGATGTTTTTGATGATATTATTAAAGATAAGATAGACAGGTGCTTGCGAGGGGAAATTGTCAATTATCAATCAATATTCGAATTTGAAGAATCTGAAGTAAATTATATGAATATAACATATTATCCGTGCTATGATTTGGAGGGTAAAATCTCACATGCTGTTGTCGTATCACACAATGTGACTGAAATTAAACGAAGTGAAGAGAAGCTCAAACACCTCGCCTTTCATGATCCGTTAACCAATCTCCCGAACAGGCTGCACTTCGTAGACCGCATTATGCTTGAAATATCACATGCCAAACGCAGTGGCAACATGTTCGCACTCGTCTTTATCGACCTGGATAATTTCAAGAAAATAAATGATACCTTTGGACATCAAATGGGTGATGTCTTATTACAGAGTGTTGCGCAGAGGCTTACCAAATGTCTCAGGGAAGGCGACTCCATAACCACACGGGAAGACCATATTAAATATATTGACAAAACGGTTTGCCGGATGGGAGGTGATGA